>DAUV01000098.1 GCA_002505325.1 Euryarchaeota archaeon UBA623
GGCGAGATTCCACATGGAGAGAGAGGACAAGCTGGTGGCAGGAAGGGGTCGGTCGTACCGCCCTCGCCACGCTTCGCTTCGTTATTCAGATCAATGCTCTCCCTAGCCCAATCACGTGAACTCGACGAGCAGTTCGACTTGACTCTCGAGACTACTCATCACGGCCCCCTCCTTGAGCGTCCGACATTGTACATAGAGATCGGCTCTACAGAGAGGGAGTGGAAAAATACTCGAGCCGCCGAACTTTGGGCCGAGGTAATCTCGGACAATCTCGGACTATCGGGGAACCAGCCTGTGAAATGGTCCCAAGGGGGCGATGTGATGATTGGACTCGGGGGCGGCCACTACGCGCCCCGTCACAAAGCAGTTCTCTCAGATTCAGAACTATGGGCGGGCCATATTCTGGCGAACTACGCTCTTCCTTTCGAGGAACCGTCAGATGATAATCTGCCGGGCGGGGCGTGGAGGCATTCCATCGAGATTTCTGTCGAGGCCACTCGCGTAGCGTTTCCCGGTGCCAATTTGTTCGCCCATTTGGACAGGAAGTCGTTCAAGGCATGGCAGCGTAACGCTATCACGGACGTTCTGAAAAGTCTGAAAGTCCCGATCCGTCGTGGGCGCGAACTCCGCTAGACCTCAGCAATTGTGAAGACTCTCCTTACTCTGCAACCTATCAATGGGCCTATTCGGACGGGTTATCGTAGGCATGATGCCACTGACTCCTCGCTTCATAATCAGGTGGATAGCCAAGAGATACGTCGCCGGCACAGACATTCCCAGCGCCATCGAACTGATGAGTCGAATGAGTTCCGAGGGAGCGTGCTTTACCGTGGACGTCTTGGGTGAAGACATAGAGTCTCTTGACGAGGCTCAGTTCTTCATGGATGAATACAGTAGGTTGTTAGATGCAATAGTAGAGAACAACTTAGATGCAAATATCTCGATTAAACCAACGGCATTGGGCTTGCTTATAGACGAGTCAACAGCTCTTGCGAACATCGAGGAATTGCTCATTAGAGCTGCTGAGGATGATATCTTCGTGCGATTGGATATGGAGGACCACAGGGTTACTCAGGCCACGATAGATACTGCCATAGCTATGCACACGAAGGGGCTGACAAACATCGGTGTAGTGCTACAGGGACGACTATTCAGGACCCTTTCCGACATCTTGGAGGTCTCAAGCGTCACGGGCAGTTCCACTGATTTCCGTATCTGCAAGGGAATATACCTAGAGTCTGCAGAGATATCGCATACGAGATATCGTGAGATAGTAGATGCCACCAATCGATCAATCGATCTGATGCTCGACTCGGGTGCTTACACGGCCATCGCGTCTCATGACACGCCGGTAATCAAACACTCTCTGGAATCTCTCAAGTCGCGCGGAATGGGGCCTGGTGTGGAGGACCCCAGATACAGCGAGCCAGTTCCACGTTCGGCTGGAAAAGGCCCAGGATATGAGTTCCAGTTCCTGCTTGGTGTCCGAGGTAACATCAGGAGAAATCTTGCTAAACAGGGGCACAGGACAAGAGTGTATGTTCCATATGGGACAAAGTGGTACGAGTATAGCATGCGCAGACTAAGGGAGAATCCAGAGGTAGCATTGCATGTTGCAAAGGCTCTGCTGATGCCGTGGTCCAACCGTCGCTAGTATCGCGTTCTGGGGGGATGGAGGTACATTCTCCTGAGATCTCCAGCCGTCCTACTCCCGTTCAGTGTCCTGCCCTTTCCTGTATGCAGGGCTCGAATCCGCCACCTCCTGCCATCGACTTCGAGAATGCTTCCACAGGTGAAAACCCGCTCGGGATCGCATTCAATGCTTGAAGCGATACTGTCCTCTCCATCGGTGAGTGTCAACTTCACCACGGCTCTGTCACAGCGCACTGCCCACATCGCTTTGATATCAGACGCCCCTAGTCTATCATAAGGTCTTGATGAGCCGCCATCAATTCGAGTTACCTTCCAAAGAACCCCGTCTCGTTCAAAGACGTCTCCAATCGTGATAATCTCATCCTCGTCGACCTCAATGGAGCGCGACTCGCTCTCCTTGCCATCAGAGAGCGTCGCATTCACTTGAACAGCCTTCGGAGGACGTAGTACAATGGTGTGTACCTCGCCGCATTCGACGCACTTTGCAAGTACGTCGTCCCCGCTACCTCTTGAGGTCCTGCGTAAGACCTCGTGCTCGGTGCTCCGCAAGCAGTTTGGGCAACTAGCTGCGCCCGTATCGTCTCCACTATCCTCCGATTGCACGACACTCCGGATTACCCTCCTCTCTTGAAGCCATCCACGCATGCGATGATTGAATAGACGCGCCCCTGAGCAATTCCCATGACCACCGGTGACAGTGGCTTCGGTCTACCCCAGATGTCTGAACAGGAAATGTTTGACAGACTTCTTTCCGAAGATTCAGAACGGGGCGATTCCGAGCCAGCCATTGCTGCTGGTATTGGAGAGCAGATGCTACACATGAGTCTGCGGCCCCTGCCTCGATCGATGAGGGCAAGAATCAGAGACATCTGCTCAAGAGTCCCAGCCAGGAACGCCGTATTAATCGGAGGGGGAATAGGTCATCTGTCGGCATGGCTACTCGACTTGTGGTGTGGAGATCCAGCCAACCCTCCTGAGCAGCCTCCTTCTCGCCCCGAATCGTTCCGGGTAGTTGAACCAGGGGGCAAGTTCGGAGTCATTATTGATCGTCTCATCCGCCGACACGGCGCTGAGAACTGGGTCCAGATTATACAGATGCCCTGGGGCGAGTTGGCTGCAGAGGCTGCGACTTGGTCAGCAGCCAACGCATCGCTACCAGACTTTGCAACTCCCTCTCCATTGCCACTCCCTCTGGATCTAATCATCGTCGATATGGCCGAGAAGGAGAGGGCAGCGACCGCAGCCGCAGCCTTTGAATTACTCTCGTCCGGAGGAGTGATGCTGGTGCAGGAGCCCGAGGTTCCCACCGGCGATGTAGGGGAAGCCGTTTCCTCTTCGAAGATGACTCCTGCGCAGAGGAAGGTAGAATCCTTCAACACCTGGATTGAGTTTGTTAAGCAAGCTAGTGAGTCTCATTCTTTGGGCTTCGTCGAGCTTACAGGTGGGACATTGGCCGTACTGCGCCGGGCTTGAAAATCGTTGAATATATCATGAACGAATCCACGCGGACCTGCTCCCTGCTCATCTAATACAACTACTGCGCTTTCATTCCCTAGGGCTTGCAACCAGAGGTCGACCCTGAGGTGCCCGTATCCATAGTGATCATCATGCTCGCTCTGCCCCTCCTGCATCTGAGAGTTCTGCATGATGACGCTCTTCATCTGCGCTACTGCTGACGCCCCTCCTGAATCACCCTCTCTCTGCATCTCTGGGTTAGCCTCAAGCACGATAGCAAGTGCTCCGGATACCCATGCTGTAGCTGCTGAGGTCCCGCTGGACCAGCCCCACCATGCGCCGTTGTTCATCCCGCCTGCCATGAGTATCGGGACTTCATGCGCAGGAGCCACGATCTCGGGCTTCTTGTCGGGATCGTCTCGAGGTAGAATGGGATTAGGCCAAATTCTGCCGTTGTTGTCTCCCTCTGAACTACCTGTCCAGATGCTCCCTGTCCTAGTTATGCCGCCGACGCAGATTACGTCCTCGACCGAACCCGGGGACTCCACGTCTCCGTCATCGTCCTCGCCATCGTTGCCTGCTGCGGCTACTACGAACACCCCCTCATCTATGGCATCCTCCACTGATTCCTCAAGGGCGTCGCTAGAAAGGAATCCCGAACCGAACCCCTGATCTCCTCCTAAGCTAAGGGAGATGATGTCTGCTTGGTTGTCCACGCACCAGTCGACAGCCTCTGCTATCTGCACATCATCCCCAGTCCCCTCCTCACCTATCGCCTTGGCCACAAGGAGACTGACTCCGGGGGCGTTGCCCTCCAATCCGTCCTTCGCTACCACGATTCCCGCCATTGCAGTACCGTGACCCTCGTCGTCGTATGGCTGAGT
>DAUV01000115.1:0-1672 GCA_002505325.1 Euryarchaeota archaeon UBA623
ATGGAACAGATGGTCCAAGGCATATTAGTAGTGAACACGGAAACAATTCCGGGCATGATGATCACCGAGACTCTCGGGGTTGTCAGTGGCTCGACGGTCAGAGCGAAGAACGTCGTGAGAGATATCACCCAGTTGGGCAGGAACATCGTGGGCGGTGAGCTCGTGAAGTACACCGAGCTGCTGGAGGAGTCTCGTCAAGAAGCGGTTGGCAGAATGGTGGCAGATGCCATGTCACGAGGGGCCACCGCGATTGTGAATGTCAGATTCGCAACTTCGGCAGTAACTGCTGGTGCGGCGGAACTGTTCGCCTATGGCACAGCGGTTAAGGCCGAGTAATCGGGGGTTTTTCGATGCTCGTCAATGCTGACCGAAGGAGGGCGCTGGCCATCGCAGCTCTGCTTCTGACGGTAGTGGTGGTGGGTGTCGCTTCAGCCCAAGAAGCAAATAATACTGAAGAAGACTTGGCGGACAAGGAGGACGACGGGAGCGTGGTGCTCTTGCTAGGGTTAGTATGTGGACTGCCCTTCTTTCTTCTTGCTCTATTCGGAATATTGTGGATGTTAGTCTATCCAGTGATGCTCGTTTGGGCTGTCCTATTCAGCGGCAAGAAACTGGATCAGCAGATTGCCGACACCACCTCTAGAGAGGTCTCTCTAAGAGATTCGCTCGGTCGAGACCCGCTCACGACCATTGACGGCGGCTATCGCACTGACATCACCTCTTGTGGGATTGTGTGGACCGGGGTCGTCTTCGGGCCCAGTCACTGGCACCTCCTGGTAGGCTGGTTCAACAACCTGACTGGGGGTTCGATTGACATATTCCAAAAGGTTGTCTCTGCAGGTAGGGCCGAGGCCATGCAGAGGTTGCGAGAGAAGGCCGTTGCCAATGGATGGGACGATGTAATTAACGTCAGAATAGATACTGCAGATATGGCACCTCAAGGTGCTAAGAATAGTGTCAAGGGCGTCGAGATCTTCGCCTACGGAACTGGCGTGAAGTACGACAACTAGGACTCGTCGTAGATCGGTGTCTCGTCTAGGTGCATCGCGAGGTTGAACAGCCACCACGAAATCAAATCAAACGATTCCACGAGATTCTGTACACCGGTTCCGTTGTCAGTCACCATCATGTCTACCATCATATCGAGGGTGTCGCACGGTGCGTGGTAGCAGTCAGAGCCTCCTGTGAGCGAGCCGAAGTCCATCGAGACCACCCCGAGCTGGTCTGCTATCCTCTCGTAGTCGCTCCTTCCCCTCTGAGACTCGTGCACCGATATGGAGAGCCTCTTCTGGTCGCTCGAGTCCACGTCCTTCATCGAAGCGTAGCCCTCAGTGTTGTAGATCTCCCTGCCTAGGCGTAGCGCCTCGGCGATGTCGTTGTTGTTCGAGCCGACCCACTCGGCCAGCCTGACCATTGGCCATTGCTCATTGATCTGGTTGTCTGTCTCAGGTATGATGTCGACGACTAAGGTGT
The DNA here is from genome assembly GCA_002505325.1 of Euryarchaeota archaeon UBA623. GTDB lineage: Archaea > Thermoplasmatota > Poseidoniia > Poseidoniales > Thalassarchaeaceae > Thalassarchaeum. The sequence goes on from DAUV01000115.1 coordinate 1,474, forward strand.
AGTAACCGGGCCAGTTGGTCCCGACTGCGTCCGCATTGAGGTAGTTCGACAGAGTGACTCCTGAAGGGATGTTGTCTATCCACCTGTCAACGCCGTCGTAGCCATTCTCTTCGTTGGACCAGAAGCATACAGCGATGGTCCTGCGATGATCGAACTGAGCGAGTCCTCTTGCAGCCTCGAGAACGAGAGCCACGCCAGC
>DAUV01000115.1:2086-2992 GCA_002505325.1 Euryarchaeota archaeon UBA623
CCATTCGTCGGGGAATGTTGTCCCTTCCTTGTATCCACAGACGTTGACCGCATAGGAGAAGTCGGAAATCCAGTAGCGGTGAATCTGTGTGTCGTAGCCCATCACCTGCAATTCGCTCTGCATGAAATTGGCAGCCCTCATGTACACCGGGTCGTACAGTGTGAAAGGGCCCCATCGATCGTTGTAGCCTGAATCGGGATCAGCGAACAACTCCAACCACTCGAAGACGTTGAGGCCGTCGATTATCCCGGTGCTGTGCAGTGCTCCGTCCTCGACTGTGTAAGCTGAATCGTTCTCCCTTTCGACAGGGTGCTCGACGTAGGTGTATGGAGACTGCTGGAACTGGCTCGAGGAGAACCATTCCGTCCAACTCTGATTGGTCGCTCGCAGCGACCAAGTGTCTCTACCCAATTCTCCCAATAGGAAGTGGGTTGAGTTGAGATTTGACGGTGCCAGCAACTCTACGCTTGCAGTGCCGGCCCCAGCGAAATCCAGTGTGGTTCCATTCACGACGTATCCGGACTCCTCATCCATGACTAGGTATGGCACATGTACGCTCATCGGGCTTGATGCAGTGACCTCTACAATCTGGAACTGCGCACCTATGAGCACCTCGGGGGAGATTGTCAGGTCGTTGGCTGAAATCAGCTCGTCAGTCTCGTCTGGTGAGAAACATCCCGTTAGGTTGGTAGCCATAATGACGAGCGCGAGGCAGGCGGCACAGACCCGGGTCATCGATACGGATTGGTGCTGGCTGTATATCAGTTCAGCCGAACAGGGCAGTTTCAAGACCGAGGGGCCCCACGCAAGCCCCCCTGACTCGGAGGTAAGTGCATGCAGAGCCCTATTACGCGCATTGAGCCGAAGATAGCTGCGCGTCTGTCGAAGCAGAAGTACCAGCTCGTC
>DAUV01000025.1 GCA_002505325.1 Euryarchaeota archaeon UBA623
GTCATCTATCTGGAGGCCTGAGTTCCCAGTGAATATCCTCCACCAACCTCGAAGCACACCCATTCCATAATTCCAATGTAGAACAAAAGTGGTGATTGAGGATAGGAACACTGTCTTGGGAGTCCGACAAGGCGAGCTACCCTTGGCTGCGCCGTACCAAGCAATCACATTGTACAGTAAGATCAGGGTGGGTAGGGTGTGAACTCCAAATCTTGGCCAGCCCATTGGAACGGCATCAAGGGAGATGTCCCACCAAGGCGAGCCTATTCCTCCATTGTACAGTCCCCAGAAGAAGAATGCGAATGCCGCTGTCACAATTGGAGGGAACATAGCTACTGCTCCATGACTCCAAGCCCTCAGCTCGTGATGCTCGTGACTGGCTAGGCTTCTGACCAGTCCGTAGTTTCGAATCTGCTTCTTGACTCTCGACAGGTCGCGCCTACGATGCCACATCACTGCTTCCGGATCTGTCCAAAGTCGGTGCCCGGCCTGTTTTATCCTGTGGTCTAGAATCACATCTTCGGCACCGATGCACCCCGTTGGGAATCCACCAATATCCGCAAGGACAGAACGGCGATAGGCTGAGTTCACCCCCGGTAATTGCCCAACTTCTTCGAGCTCACCTTCTCCTCTCCTGCCGTAGTTGGTTCCAGCAGTGAATATCTTGCTGCAGAAACTGACGTCGATAATCTGCTGCTGCAGCGTCGAGCTCTCTGGCGGTGCGAAGTTCGGGCCGCCCACACCTGCGACTTCGGTACGCTTGAACCAGCGGGCCAGCTTTTCTACCCATTCCTTGGGTACGATGACATCGTCATCGGTGAACATCACCAGATCGGATTCAGTCGATTCAAGTGCGATGTTGCAGGCATCAGCGCGAGTGCGTGAGCCTGCATCGTCGATAAATCGAAGACCTCTAGATTCAGCCTGTTGTCTGCCCAAATCTCCACTTGGTCCAACCACTACGACCTCAAGTGGGCCATAGTAGGTCTGGGTCATCAGGCCATCCAGTGCAATGCCAAGTTCGTCCGCATTGCCGACGCTCGGGATTACAACGCAGACAGAGCGGCCCATGGCCCGCCGCCCTAGTTCGACCTCAAGAGTTCACGGGTCAGTCGTTAGTCACTCGGGGCGCTAGGAAGTAAGTCCAACTCGCCCCACCGTCATTAGAATTCCAGTCTAACCTAAGGGGATATTTATCTTGAAATTGAACTCGGATGTCTTGAGTTAATCCTGCAGCGAGTTTTCTCGTCAGAGGGTCGAGAAATTGCAGGCTGTAGGTGCCTTGGGTAGGTGAGGGGCAGACCAACTCGCTAAGTTCACCGGATTCGAAGCGTACATTGACCCCTTCTCCAGCCTCAACGGTCACGCTTACCCGCATCTCCTTACTGTCGAGACTCAGATCTACTAACTCGCCTACGAACTTAGCCGCCCTGAGTGCTCTGGAGAGCTTCTCTGCCCCGATGGCGGCACTGCAGTCGAAATCCAGAACTGGAAGTTTAGGATCCTGCATGGAACCGGTGTCAAGGCCACGCAGTATCCTGTGGACCTCACCGACTCTAACATTGACTGCTCCAACCGCATCATCGTAGTCAATCTCGACTAAGTCACCAGGGCCAGCGAGGGTCAGGAGGTCACGTAGTTTGCCGAGCTCCAGTCCAATTTCTACTGGTTCGACTTCGTAGGTCTCGAAGCAGGCGTCTGAGATAGTAGCGCTAAGGAGGGCAACGTGAGAACCGTCGACAACGTTCACCGTCAGCCCCTTCTCGCCCCAGCTCATCTTCGCTTCTTCGGTCAAGACCGAGAGCAAATCGACAATCTCCCTCATCAGTTGAGTATTTGCCGTTACTCTCAGCATGGAACCACCTTGTTACACATCTCCTATAAATCGAGGGTCTTTCATTCATTCGGGAGGCTTATTGGTATTCTCGGAAACGCTTGTCACAATTTTTGCATTGGCAAATTTTTGTTTCTGGTTCATCACTTGACCTAGTCTGCTTGAGTTCGACGTATATTTCGTTACAATCGCACTCAGGGCAGCGAATGTCCCCTACTCTGAGAGTACCCCGAGCAACTTCCGGCTCCACTACCTCGGTGAGATGTTTCAAGGACTTCTCAGAACCTGACGCAGTGGCGCTGGTCAAATCCACAGTATCTCCAGTCATTGGATCGACGAACTTGCCGCCGGAACCGTCTTTGCCAGTTAGAGGCCCCTCGTATTTGCACTGGTAGTTGTCACATCTGATATTCCCGGAAGAATCGGGGTACGACAGTGCACCGCACTCAGGACAAAACATCGCTATCAAACACCTATCCGGCTAAACGCCAACCGAACAGCGACATCCAAACCGTCTATTGAAGTATCGCTTATGCGCGCTAGGGAAAAAGCTCGAACTCAGCCCCTGTTGGGCGAATGGAATGGGACCGCACCGTTGAAGCGAAGCGGCGCTATGGGGTGTTCATGCGTATTCACTATGATTGGAGACTTGCTAGGGTCGTCGATTCCGACGGCGAAGTCTTCGACGAGTTGGGTTGGTCACCAAAGAGGTCCGTCCGCGCTTTGGCAGACCGACTTTCAGACCTGCAATCAGGTAGGTTGAGTCCAGAGGCGAGAGCCCTCAGTAAGAGATTCCCTGATGCTGAGACGGATGGAATGGCGGCGATATCAGATTCTGACTGGCCCGCACTTGAGGTTGAGGAGCAGGAGATGCTCTCCGAGGCAGCGGCCATACTGGCCAAGCGAGGAGTGGCCGATGCCGCTGCTGACCTCGACCGACGACTCGACATGCTGTCTTCAGCAGCGATTGAACTGAGGGCCTCATGGACCACCAGTGAGGCGAGATGTATCGAATGGGCAGGGCTGTTTTTGGCCGAGGTGGATTTAGATGCACAGAGGCAGGAAATTCCCGCAGCTGTAGCTAAGGCAGAATCGATTAATGAAGCCGCTGCTACACTTAATGTCGCGACTCCTACACACCAGCCCGAGCAGGTTGAGTGGGTGGCTTTGAACGGCCATGCAATTGGTGTCGTTGCTCTAGCAGAGAGGCTGGGCGTGGCTGAGACAGCCACACGTGAACTCGCGCGTCAGTACGTACCCACTCTGAGTATGCTAGTCGGTCCGTTGGGGGCTGCTAGGCTGGTGGTGCTAGCAGGAGGTCGCGAGAGACTGGCCAGAATGCCGAGCGGCAGTCTACAGGTTCTCGGGGCTAGCGGTGCCATGGCCGCTCATCGAAGAGGTGCTCCTCCGCCCAAACATTCACCCGTTTTGTTCTCTCTGCCGCAGGTCTCAAGATCTCCTCGATGGGTCAGGGGTAAGATTGCCCGCTACATGGCAGGCAAGTGTTCGATTGCGGTTCGTGTCGATCACTTTGACGGCGAGCCGTGGGGTGAAGAAAGAATAGCAGAAATAAACCAAGAGTGCAAGAACATCCGCGAGAGGTTCCCGAAGCCACCGAGGAGGTGATGGATTGGCGCGTAAGCCAGTAAAACTCGCCTGGGGAGTAAGGCGAGAGGGCCGTTCTTTGTGGACTAGGAACGCCGTCCGCGGAGTCTCAGTCAGGGGTGAGCGAAGGAAGACGGATTCCCGAATAGAATGGAGGTCATGGGATCCCACACGTTCCAAGGTCGCAGCAGCCCTGCTGCGAACTGACGGCGACCCCTCGAGGCTGCTTCCGAAGACAGGCTCTACGTGCCTCTATCTGGGTGCGTCGTTCGGCTCCACAGTATCACACATACATGACCAAGTTTGCGGCTCTCTCAATCACCATGGAGGACAGGTCGTGGCGGTGGAGATAGCTCCTCGGGCGATGCGCGACCTGTCAGAACTATCTCGCCGCAGGCCCGGACTCGTCCCCGTTCTTGGCGATGCTAGGAAGCCGCAGACAGTAGCTCCCTACATACGCAATCAGGCGGACTGGATACATCAGGACCTAAGTATCGCAGATCAGGCCGAGACATTCGTTAGAATGTCCGGTACGTTCCTCAGACCAGGTGGCACTGGTCTGTTGTCATTGAAGGCGGCGAGCGAGAGATCATCGGACGGTGACGATGACAGCAGGTTCGCGAAGGCCGCGAAGATACTCCGAGAGTCTGACCTCGAGGTAATCGAGAGAATCGACCTGAAGGGGCTAGAAGAACAGCACGTTGTGTTCCTAGTTAGAAAGACAGTCAATTCAGGCTAATTCAGAGAATCCAACACCGAGTAAAGCCGCGCCAAAAACCACACCGATTACATACATAGCCAGCGACAAATAATTCAGCACTAGACCAGCAATGGCCTCGTTACGAGAGAGGCCATTCATTTCTTTTGAGGCTTTGAAACCCATATGGCCAAACACGATTCCAGCAATGGTTGTCAGGGGAGCCAAGCACGCCGTGAAACAAACGAAGCCGGCGGTTATGTGGCAAACCCAAGTTGCGATTCCCAGCCACATCGAATATGTGGCGGAATCATTCGCCTGCGGAACCGGCATCATTGGCTGTTGGTAGGCACCACCTCCTGCGTACGGATTGAATTCCTGAGAGTCACCAGATTCGGCACTCGGTGTGCCCGAGAGCACCACCGTTTCTGGGGTATCTTCCATGGCTCACGATATCAGTAGCCCAATTGAACCTATCCCGTCGTCAGTATCATGGAGTCGAATGGGTTCAGCGGGTCATGCCAGAGTTGCCAGAGGTCGAGACTGTCAGGAGAGGCCTCGAGAATCATCTCAACGGTCAGTGCATAGTAAATGTCGAACTACGCCGTCCCGACCTTCGTTTCTCATTTCCCGAAGCATTTGCGTCTAGACTGATGGGTAGACTGATCGAGCGCGTAGATAGGCGCGCGAAATACCTCCTGATTAGACTCGACAATGGAACTACCTGGATGTGCCATCTGGGGATGACTGGGCGCTGGACTCTGCTGGGAGCAGATAGCACCCAGAGCGATGACGAGAAACATGACTGGGTCGTCGTGCACCTCGAAAACGGAGGAAGGGCGGTGTTCTCGGACCCTCGTCGATTTGGCTTCATGGACCTCTTCGAGACCGTCGAACAGGACCAAAACAAGTTTCTCGCTAAACTCGGGCCGGAACCCACGCCGGATCATCTGACTCCAATGGATCTGGCTGAGAACCTGAGGGGTCGAAGGACTCCGATGAAGATGGCCCTTCTCGACCAGAGGGTTGTGGCGGGACTAGGGAATATCTACGTCTGCGAGATCCTGTTCCGCGCTGGAGTATCGCCACGCAGGACGGCAGCCAGTGTGGCTGGTAAGTCGGGAGTCACCAAGCGAGCCGAGCGAATCACAGCAGCTACCCACGATGTAATCGTCGAGGCGATAGATGCAGGGGGCTCGACAATCAGTGACTTCGTGAATGTGGAGGGTGACCTAGGTTACTTCAGCCACTCTTTCCATGTCTACGGCAGGGAAGGGGATCCTTGCCTGTCCAATGGTTGTGATGCCACCATCAGACGAATCGTACAGTCGGGTCGTTCGACGTTCTACTGTCCAAACTGTCAACGTTAGATGGGTTGATAACACCTCGAATGAATAAGTGAGCATGGCAACTACGGAGCGCAAGAAATGGCGCCGACGCTCACGCGAGTCTTCCATGTTCGGAAGTGAGAAGGCGCCCAATCCATTTCCCATCAGCCGTTCTAGACTGGAACGGTTCCATATCTGCCCGCGATGCTTCTGGATTGACAGGGTACTGGGTATTGACAGGCCGGGGATGCCTGCTTGGATGCTCAATACCCTCGTCGACACTCTGCTGAAAAGAGAGTTCGATACACATAGGGAAGCAAAAACTCCTCATCCGTACATGTCACAAAATGGCCTTGGCAACATGGTTCCTCTAAATCATCCGATGATGGATGAGTGGCGTCAGAATTTCAAGGGAGTTAGGGCTGCCAAACATGGACTACTAATCACTGGAGCAGTAGACGACATCTGGAAGTCAGGAGAGGGTGAAACAGAGGAGTGGTATGTGGTTGACTACAAGTCTACAGCAACTAATGCTGAGATTACTCCAGAACTATTTCTCGAGGATATCTACAAGGGTGGATATGTGCGACAGATGATAATCTACCAATGGATGTTGAGAGAGTTAGGTCACCCAGTATCGACACGCGGATTCTTTGTGTATGAGAATGGCAACAACGCAGCAGATTCACTACTCGAAGGGGGGCCCGAAGATAGCCCACGCGGTATCCCACTCAAGCCAGCGCTAGTCATTGAGATTGACACATCTGACGAAAGTGTAGTGATAGAGGGTGAGCGCATAGACTACGACTGGGTAGAGAACTTGGTGATAGGAGCCA
>DAUV01000112.1 GCA_002505325.1 Euryarchaeota archaeon UBA623
CTCGGTTTTGGCTCTTCACAACCATTGCGATTGCAAACTTTCTTGTTTGCATAATTGTGATTTTTGCACTTCGGACAACTCCAGTCTCCCGGCTTCATACTTGAGTTCCTGTCTCTTCCGAACTTGCGGTCATGGCCCCTTTGATCGTTACCTTGTCTACTGCCTGGACGACTATCACGCCCTCTTCTGAATCTACTTTCGCTCGTTCGACTATTGTGTCGACTCTGGTTGGCCCTCCCACTGGGAGCAATCTCAACTGGCGACCCTATTGCGCTACCTCCCTCTACACCTCCGTTCAGAGGATGTACGTGAACCAGAGGTTCATCGGATGGGCCCAACACAGTTTCCACTCTCCCGAGCGTCTTTCCTCCAACGATTCGGATACCAGCTCCCAGCCTAGGCGCGCGCCCCTCAAAGGAGACCAAGAGCCCACCTTCGTGCGACTCTCTGGACACTCTGCCGGAGAAACTCATGGCTCAGCCGCGGCGCCTACCATAAATGAGGGCTGCGACTGCCGCTACGGTCACAATAGGGAGGCCTACTGCAGGTAGCAGACCCCCTTCATCCTCTTCTTCGGAGGGGGCCGGGAGTTCTGGCTCAGGCTCATCGAAGAGGTGCGAGTTGTTCACTATCTGAAAGACTTCTGAGCACTTACCTGAGGTATCACACCCTTCGATTGTGATGCCGTGCTCCCCTTCGCTCCACAGTTCGAAGTTGATATTCGGAGTGGACCACGTATTCCCGGTGGAGCTCACTGAACCTGTCTGCGAACCATCTATGGACATTGAGAAAACCACAGATTCTCCGTCCGGATCACTGTACTGTCCTTGCATTGACCACTGCGACCCATCCCACTCAGTATTCACTATCGTCAACACAGGTGGTGCAGACTCCTTGCTCAAACCGATATCATACACGTGCTCGAGAGAATATACCTCGGCGGTGTCAACGACGCTGACCCAGACCTCCACTGGGCCGGGCAGTGAGTTGGATGAAGAAAGATCTACTGTGACTTCTCCGGTGAATGTAATCGTGGAAGTGGGTGAAGACTGCCCGTCCTGAATCAGCCCAATCTCAATTTCTAAATCGGGCCAGTCTGAAGTTGGGCTGATTGTAATCGGATGGGGGTCGCTCAGAATCTGCGTGGATGTCGAAAGAGAGAACGGCACGCCTAGGTTCCATGTCCTACTACCAGTGCTTTGTCCTGCTGGGTCGACAGCCTCGCAACTCACTTCTGCAGTATTGCCGCGAGGAATCTCAGCCCACCACGATCGGTCGCCGCCCTCCGACAGCTGTAGTGAAGGTGCTCCGGTGCAGCGGACATCCAAGTTAGAGACACTCCCCTCGTCAGAGAACCATTGTGAGACATCTTCCCAATATGCCCAGACGTGCTGCCCTCCGTTAGGAGATGGGAACCACGCGCCCTCTGGAGGCGCAACATCGGTCCACTCAGGGGGGTCATCGACAGGAATAGGGGCTGTAGTAAAGTCCGCGAATAGGTCTTCGCCAAGTGGCCAATCGACGCGAGGGGAGTCGGGGCTGAGGCTGTATGTCAGACTGCCGTCAGCATTCTCGGTGATTGAGTACGTTGAGGAACCGTCGCCTATACAACTGCCTCGGAGTGGCGCCTGACCTCCTGCGGTTTCCTCATCCAGTCCGACATCTCTGCCTTCGCATTCATCCCACAAGTCGAGACGTAGGTCTTGGGTAATCGGGAATGTAAAATCTAGCTTCGCACCAGACATATTAGAGGCGTTGAGCACCAGTGTGAAGTTGCTACTGTCAAAGAACCCATGGATGTCTGCCGTCGCATTCAGCCATAGTTTGATGCGACATTCATCCACGCCCTGAGAAGCCGCGATATCAGTGTCACAGTCGCGGTTTTCATCGGGAATCACCGGAACCTCCTCACAGTCGTTGCCAAAGGCAGAGGTACATTCACGAATTTGAGAGTGCCTAATTGGAACAATGTTGAATTCCTGGATATCTACTCCATCCTCTTCCCAAGAGGTGTTCTTCCAGTCCACTCCTCCCCCACCTCTGTGAGATGGACCGTCCCGGATGCCTATTCTGGTTAGTGTGTGTTCTATGCACTCACTCGCGAGTGCGCGAAAGAACTCCCTCTCATCAGTTGAGATCCAACTGTCACCGCCATCGTTTGGATCAACTTCAGCCATGAATTCGTCCATCGATACGCGAAGGTCGTCCGCCAGTGTTTCGTTGACCCAAGCAACTGCTCGAACATCTGCCGACCCCCAGTCCTCATTCACTACGATATCGAAGGTCGCGTGAGTGTACTCAAACAGGTTCTCAAAGGTGATTGAGCCGCATTGATCCTCAAGTGAACCCCCTCCTCCTAGTTGATCCATGCGTACAGGTTCATCTTCTAAGTGATCGAAATCGTCCATTCCCTGGTCTGAGGGTGCCAGCATTGAGAGAATCATTAGGAAAGTGAGTACGCTGGCTATGGCACCCCTGTCCATACACTGGCAAGCGAAAGCGCGCATCATGATTCTATCGCCGGCCTGTAAGTTGAGTTTAGGGCAACCTAAACTTGATAAACATATTCTATTTCGTAATTTTTAGGGTGACCTAAAATGAATGAAAACAAGACACTTGCAAGCCTGATAATTGGAATATTGCTTTGCTCTACAGTAGCTGGTTGTACTGGAAACGATGAGGGAGAATCAGGTCCAAAAGGAGAATTGGTGATTGCATTCGAGGTAAAGGCCGATTATGAGAATATAGAAGAGAACCCTCAACTTTTAGCAGACTATCTAGCGGAGAATCTGAATTACGAAGTTTCACTGTATAGTGTGGATTCAGAAGGCGCAATGATTGAGGCTTTGAGATTTGGAAACGCCGACATCGCCCTCATGGATGGCGGTGCAGCATGGGTTGGTTGGCAGCAGTATGGACTTGATGCAATGGCCGCAGATGAGAAGTCTGACGGAAGGACATACTACTACGCCCACGC
>DAUV01000105.1:0-8065 GCA_002505325.1 Euryarchaeota archaeon UBA623
GTGCACATCAATAGAGGACCAGCACGGATTCGTAGTGCGCGACAGTATCGACCTGCAATTACTCTCAGTTGACATCAGGGACTCTGTCAACGCCCCAGCACTGGACATCGACAACAGTGGGATGGACCACGACGGCACGGTCATCATGGATGACATCAAGATTAACCTCAATTCGACTAGTCACTCGGTCGCGCTGGATGAGGTAAACGGTCTGGTCCGGGGCCTTGACATGAATGGCGACAATGGCGGCCTGTTGTGGGACGCCAGTGGCCAAGGGGCCTCGTTACTTGAGAACAGCGTAATCCGTGGCAATACCGGCTCCTGCTTCGACATGGTCGACCACAGCGAGCTGTTCGTTCACAACGTCGCAATGGCTTGTGATTCCGGCGCTTCGGCAAGCATCGCCTCCAGTTTTGTCAACTTCACCGGTTCGTGGTTCACCAGTGGATTTGCCGATAGTTTTGAGATGTTGGGCGACAGCCATCTGCGTTGGATATCCTCAGGTGATCTCGACACACCGACCTACGCCGGACAGGACAACATCCTCGATGTGATGTGGATGGTCGAGGTCCACTCCGTCAATCAGCACCTGCTACACATCCCTCACGCTGAGTTCAACCTCACCTTCGACCTGTACGAGTCCGAATACACAGGCACTCTGCCGTACTCTGGATACTATTCGTATGGTCCCTTCGTCGGCGAGCGCTGGACTCCAATGCAGGGCTGGTCCGACGTCAACACGGTCCGCACCGGTTGCAACTATGATGGCGTCCACAACGACACTGCAGCAGTCGACCTCGACGCGGATATCTCGGTGTTCTGCCACCTTGAACTGTCCAATCAGCCACCATTCATTCTGTGGGACTCTCCCGAGCACGAGGCAATCTATGCCAGCGGTGGCCAGGTGGTCTTCGATGCCAATCGGTCTTGGGACCTTGACTTCGATGAACTGAGTTACAGCTGGACCAGCAGCATCGACGGCGACCTGTTGAGCGCATGCAGCTCGACCTCGGGCGGAAACGGCTCGTCATTCACTGCCAACCTCGCCGCCACCTGTCTTTCAGATGGAGTCCACCAGATTACTCTCGAGGTCTGTGACAGCGAGAACCAATGCGTGCAGGAAGTCCGTGAGATTGAACTGGTCAACCTGCCCCCAGTGCTTTCGGTTGGAACAACACCGCAGATTTCTGCATGGGGAACTCTCTACCTTGGAATAACCGCCAACGTCACTGTCCACCTAGGAAGTACGTACGATCCAGAGGGAGACGAACTGCACTGCTGGGTAGAGACCTCATACGAGCAAGGGACCGGTCAGCCGCCTGCAGGAGATGCAGAGTGCCCTGCCACAATCATCCACACATTCCCGGGCGCACCCAACCAGTTCTCGGTGACGGTTTATGCCTCGGACGGTGTTAATGTCCCCGTCTCGTGGACTTTCAACATCGAGCTCTACAACGAGATACCAGTGGCAAAGCTAGAGGTTACTCGCACAGGCATGACATCGTCGGCAACCGTGCAACTCGACGGAACTGCAACCTTCGACCCCGAGGGTGATGGAGTCAAATTCGAATTCTGGAGTGACCGCGACGGCCTTCTCGCCTCGGGGGTGACACCTGATTCGGCAGTCGAGTGGATTGGGACCCTGTCGAAGGGAGATCACATCATCACGATGTACGCGAGCGACAATCGCCCCAACCATGCAGGTATGTGGGACTCGACCACAGCCGAACTCAGTGTATCCAACTCACCACCCGTGGCACTGATTGCCAATCCGTCCGACGGGATACTGACTGACTCTGGCGAGTTACTGGTATTCGATGCCACTGGCTCGGGAGACTGGGACGCTGCCTGCATCGATTTACCTAACAACGGCAGTGGGCTGGTCTGCAATCCCTTTGCAGAATTCAGCACCGACCTAGTCAGCGTGCTCTGGGAGAGCGATCTATTGAGCGAGCCGATGGGTAGCGGATGGGTGTTAGAGACTAGGTTGCCGGAGGGCGTGCATCAGGTTACTCTGACTGTCGAGGACGGCTCAGGGACCTCGGACGTGGCTGAGATTATGGTTAGGGTCGATGAGTCAGCCCCGGTCCTCGTCCTCGACTCGCCAATGCCCGATATTGAGGTCTACTCCAATCTACCTGTGCTGTTCGACTTCCGACGTTCGTTCGACCCCGACGGCGACGATTTCACCGTCAGCGTGTACTCCGACCTGATGGCCGAGCCTATACTTGAGGAAAGGACGGCAGATTACTGGTACAACGACTACCTACCGGCGGGAGAGCACATGCTACGTTTTGAGCTGATAGACTCCAATGGGATGCAACGCACCCACTCACAGGCACTCAAGGTACTAGAGTCTGGGCCCGTGGCGGGAATCTCTGACCTTTCGGAAGGTCAGTACATTCCACCGGGCGAGCCCGTGGTACTCAACGCCTCGGCCTCCTACGACTACGATGACGACATCGTGCTCTATCAATGGGTCCTGAACGACGGAACGTTGCTGAGCGACAAGATAGTCCACACTGCGAGTTTCCCACCCGGGCCCGTGCGCATCGATTTGCTGGTCAAGGACTCAAGGGGCGACTCATCTTCGGCCTCGATTAACCTCACAATCGGCTCAAGCTCGCCACAGTTGTACGAGCTCGAGGTATCACCGAACAGCATCGACCTTGAGGAGCCGACATCGGTCCTCATCACGGTGCGTCTAGTAGACCCTGACGGTACCACTACCTCTGTGCGTGGAGAGTTGCGCGCAGGCGGGGTGTCACAATCACTCGATTTCCTAGACGACGGTATGGAGGGCGACCAGTTCGCCGGTGACGGCATCTGGACCTACGTATCTGTCTGGACCCTGACGGGGAGCAGCGCGAGGGTGGAGGTATGGGCGCTTGACGGCGACATGGTTAGCCCGGGACTAGTCGAAGTCATCCCCATCGAGTCGCCCGAGGACACGAGCATGTTCGATTGGCTACTCGGAACAGGTCTCCCGTTCCTGATTATGGCACTGACTCTAGCTGTGATGGTAGGAATAGCCTACGCGAGTACCCGCAGGAGGCAGATCTCAAAGGACCTTGAAATGATCGAGTCGTGGTCCGGATTTGACCCACGAGAGTTGGACGAAGAGTTTGATGATTGAACCGTACAACAAGGGAGGGAGAAAATGGGAAAAATAAATCTCAAAGACAAACTATCTCTGTTTTCAGAACACTGGTCACCAAAGGTAATCGCAGAGATGAATGATTACCAATTCAAATTAGTCAAAATTCAAGGCGATTTTGTTTGGCATAATCATGCAGATACCGACGAGGTATTCATCGTAATCAGGGGCGAGATGAAAATCGAGTTTGAGAACGAGACCGTGGAATTGAGCGAGGGTGACATGTATGTGGTCCCAAAAGGAGTTAATCACAAACCCTGTGCTGAATCTGAATGCGAGGTTATGCTCGTTGAACCTCGCAATGTCGTTAATACTGGCAGTACTGAAGGTGAATTAACAGCCTCCAATGATATCTGGATTTAACATTAAGGCGCAGAATGTGGATAGTCACGCAGATAGTCTGAGAACATAAAGTAGCGGAACATCTCCCGTCCTGCGTGGAAACCGGGTTGCATGGCAAGGTTGTGCTCGTCACCGGCGGTGCTGGTGGCATAGGTCAGGCCATCTGTAGGGCGTTCGCCGCCGAGGGCGCTCGCGTGATCGTCCATCATCACTCCTCGTCTGACGCAGCCATATCGCTGGCCGAGGAAATCGATGGAATAGCCATCCGTGCGGATTTGCGCGATGACAAGGAAGCACTTTCGATGGTTAGAAACATTGTCTCTGAATCAGGGTCCCTCGATATTTGCGTCGCCAATGCTGGCCACTATCCTACACCGTCCAAGCCGCTTTGGGAAATTGATAGTGAGCGTTGGGCCTCCACCATTGACTCCAATCTTGGTGTAACAGTGAGTACTGCTCGGGCCTTCCTTGGCCACGCCGCAGAAGTTGGTCACGGATCAATCGTTCTGATTGGTTCGACAGCAGGTATCTATGGTGAATCAGGACATGCTGACTACGCTGCTGCGAAGGGAGCTATCACATCAGGTCTGCTGATGTCACTAAAGAACGACGTCTCGCAGATTGGGGGTGTCCGTGTTAATGCGGTCGCTCCAGGATGGACTGTCACGCCAAAGAAGGTCGAACATGGGGTCGACGAAGAGCTAGTAGAGCGTGCAACTGCGACGATGGCACTGAAGAAACTCGCTACCACTGAGGATGTGGCTAAAGCGGTGGTCATGCTATCTTCGGACGAAATCTCAGGACACATCACGGGGCAGGTCATCGAGGTCGCGGGCGGAATGGAAGGACGTTTAATTCCATGAATTATTCAGGCTACAGACTCGATTCGAGCTACCTCTCTGGAGGTGACCAGTGCGTCCATCCCACTATCCGACAGTCGCCACTTGGGACGTCGTGCCTCTGAGGCAGCCTCGACCATCTCGCCATTGCGCAGTTCGTTGAGGTGGTGACTCAGTAGCTGCCTCGAAATTTCTAACTTCAATCGGATATCGGTGCCCGAGAGGCCTATGTTGCCGGATTCGGACAGTACCTCGAGTATGGCTAGACGAGTCCCAGCGATAGGATTCCTAATTCGCCCAATTTCCTCTCTAGACAGAC
Organism: Euryarchaeota archaeon UBA623; assembly: GCA_002505325.1. GTDB lineage: Archaea > Thermoplasmatota > Poseidoniia > Poseidoniales > Thalassarchaeaceae > Thalassarchaeum. Next base: position 4,658 of record DAUV01000105.1, read on the forward strand.
TGGAAATCGCATAGCGACGCAGTTTACCATCTCTCCATGAGATAATCTGGCCTGTTGATTCAAGAGTGTGGAGGTGGTAAGCCGTCACTCCGTTGGCGAGTCCTAGGGCGTCGCGCAGTGCGGAGAAGTGAATTCCGGCATTTGCCTCGAGGTATCCGAGTAGACGGCCACGAGTAAGCATATCTTCTCGATTGCTTTTCATTCTCGAGAGCATAGGAGATATCAGCGCCACTAGCACTGTCACCTTCACAAACTCAAGTACGAACGATCCAAGAATGAGTGATCCCAGAGCACCCGCTCCCCCAGCTAGGAGCCTCTGCGGTAGAGTGGAATCGGAATCCCCCTCTTTCTCTCCTCGCTTTAGGACAGGCTGTGCCTCCTCGGAGTCTCCCTCGGCGGTTGCTAACATCTCTTCGTTCACCGTACTGCCATCATCGGAGTTTTCGTCCAGTGGCGTGTTCATCATCCAGCCACCGGCGAGCATAGCGGCTACCGCAAGAGCGGCTACTAGACGCACCGTACGGACACCTTCCATCACTCTGTGCAACTCACCTTCACCTATGACTGCCGTGGTGAATTGGTTTGACATTACGTAGTGGTGTTGAATAACAGAACTCTCATCACGAGTCGAGGAGCGATGGCCGAAGAGTCCGATGTTTCCATTGGTGATGACACCGAGCGTGAGGAAGCGATGCTGACCGCGGCCCGTTCAGTAGTGAGGACGTGCATGCAGGTGCGGCCGCACGAGCACGTGCTGGTAGTCACCGATCCTTCGACTTCCGAGGTCGGGCGCTCACTGTATGAGGCCGCCTCGGAGGTTACTGATCGCATCCTCATGATGATGATGCCTCGTAGGCACAGGCAGGGTAACGAGCCACCGGCCTCAGTCGGTGATCTAATGCGTCGTCAGAATGTCGTATTGCTAGCCACCCGCCACTCCTTGACTCATACCCGTGCACGACTAACCGCATCGAGAGAGGGAGCTAGGATTGCTTCGATGCCAGGAATCGACGAGGAAATGATGGCGATGGGTGGAATGACCGCCGATTACAATGCCCTGCAGAAGGAGATATCGGGGCTGAACCCAATGCTACGGCGTAGGCGTGATGTCAGGGTGACAACTCCGGCGGGTACAGATGTGACCTTCAGGACGGGAGCCCGCTGGGTGCTCGAGGACAACGGCATATGCAACCGGCCCGGGCAGGTGACCAACCTGCCGGCTGGAAAGGTCTTCGTTCTACCAAAGGAGCAGACCCTGAGCGGTAAAATCGTCATCGATGGTTCGTGGGAAGGCATCCTGCTAGACGAAAACCTCACTTTCCTAGTCGAGGAAGGCATGGTGGTCAGCATTTCCGGTGGCGAATTGGCAGAGAGCGTCGAGTCAGTGCTCGACGAGGCTAAGGTCGGTCTCCGCCCGTCTAGGACTGGGCTGGTCAAAACTGTGGCTGAGTTCGGTTTCGGGATGAACTCGAGGGCGAGGCTGACCGGAAACAGGCTCGAGGATCAGGTGGTGCGCGGTTCCGCTTACTTCGGAATCGGTGACAACTCCGCGCTCGGTGGCTCGGCAAGCGTAGGCATTCACATGCGAGGAGTCATGTTGAAGCCAACAATCGAACTGAACGACGTCGATCTCGTGGTTGATGGCAAGATTACCGCCCGCAAGAGGTGATGAATTGCGCGCACTACTCTGGTGCAATGGACAGCAACCCTCAGAAACAGTTGTCCAAGGCCTTCTCAAGGGCGCTGTTTGCTTCGGGGTCGATGGAGGGGCCGATAGGGCCGCTGAGGCAGGTTATGATGTCGAACAGGTCCTCGGAGATCTCGATTCTATTGATTCCGACAGGTGGAGCGGCCGGACCTTCGAATTAGCCGACCAATCGAGTAGCGACTTGGCCAAGTCCCTTTCACTGCTCATTGAACGCGGTTACAATGAGATTGACATCGTCGGCTCGGATGGAGGCGCTACAAGTCACTTCCTCGGCAGTTGGGCGGCGTTATGTGAGGCGCCCCCTGGGGCGGCTATAAGACTCCACCACGAAGACTCGGTGACTCATCGGGTACATCCCCAAGAAGGCGAACGCGAGTTTGCGATGCGTTCCGGAGGCGAATTCTCAGTGTTCGCACTAACTCCCTGCCGTAGCGTGCACCTGCACGGCGCCCGATGGGCGATGGACGGTGCGCCGTTGACCCTGTCCACAGAAGGACTCCACAATATCGCCTCGGGAGAGTCAGTGCGCGTCAAGGCTGATGGAGTCTTAGTAGTGATAGTCCCGCAGAACTAATCACTCCTCCTCTACAGCCTGCGCCTTCGGGTTTTGTGACAACAGCAGCGCAATTGGCCGAGTCCTCGGGTCGGACTCCAGAGCGATTTTCATGATGACAGCCAGAGGTACGCCGAGGACCATCCCCATGATGCCCCACGCCCAGCCCCAGAATGCCACTAGGAGAAGGAGCACGATAGGGGAGATATCGAGCCTCTGTCCGGCTAGCTGAGGCTCGACCACGGCGCCCCAAGCCTGCTGGTTAACCACCAGAACCAAGATGAGTACGACGGCCTGAGGGCCGGAGAGCATAACGAGTCCAATGAAGATGGGTGGAATCAGGGATATCAGAGCCCCCACATAGGGGATGAAGTCCATCATGAAGGTAATTGAGGCCCACATGAACCAACCAGGAACATCGAGATACCAGAGTATTATCCCGGCGACCACGGCCTGCCCGAAGGCTACGGAGGCCCTCGTCACAACGTAGGTGTTGATTCCCTCTCCCGCATTGCTGGTGATTCCCTCGATACGCGCGGCGTCCTCCGGGAACCCTGCCTTGAGCCTGCGCGGGAGCGTCTCGGCCTCGAGTATGATGAAGAGCAGGAAGATGAGCACGGTCACCGCGCTGGCGGTAAAACTCGCCAGCGAGCCTACGAACGAAGCGATGTACTCGTTGATGGTCTCCACGGTGATGAGTTCGGTCAGTCCGCTGGTGTTGAACTTGAATCCCATTATCGAGATTCCTTCCAGCCACGCCACCTTTTCATTGAGCTGCTCGGTCAACGCTGGGACTTCACCAGTGAACTCCGTGAGGTTGCCATACAGGATTTGCGAGGCCATCCATAGAACCATGAAGAGGAGGACCACCAAAACGCCGTAGGGCATCAATGGATGGGCGTAACTCTTCTGCATTAGCGGCCGCTCTTCCAGCCATTGCGCAGCAGGTCGAATCAATAGGAAGAGCAGGACGGCGATTACCAGTGGCTGGATTACCGCTTTGAGGTGGATGATGGCTAAGACCGAGACCATCAGGATGATTGCTATGTTCGCCACCGTACCGGACTGCAAATCACGCAGGCTCTGAGTCTCTCCCATGTTCTCCCTTACCTACGCCAGTGCGACCAGCGCATGAATAATTCCCCGG
>DAUV01000105.1:8481-38636 GCA_002505325.1 Euryarchaeota archaeon UBA623
ACTCTGTGTCGACCAGCTTCTCCCTTCTCTTGCAGCCTCTCTGGGTCAGCCAACTCGGCCATGATGGCATCCGCCATGGAGGCCGGATCTCCCATCACGAACAGCCTGCCTACGCTCTCGTCCACCATCTCTGGCAACGGTCCGTGGTTTACTGTTACAACGGGAGTACCCGAAGCCATGGCCTCTAGCGGAATAAGGCCCTGGCCTTCGTAGTAAGAAGGATAGACTACGAGGTCGACGGAGCGGAACAGCGCCGCCAATTCTTCGAAATCCATCCCAGACTCAATTGTTACCGCGTCAGCCACACCGAGCAATCGAGCCTGCCTCTGTAACCGTGAGCGTAGATGCCCCCGTCCGACAATTACCAGACGGGCCTGAGGGTCTGATGAATGGACATTGGCGAAGGCCCGGAGCAACAGACCGTACCCTTTCCTCGCCGCGAGACGCCCCACTGCTAGCAGCAGACGTGAGCCGCCATACTTAGATCGAATCCCTTCGTGGGTTGCGATAGAATCTTCATCATCCCGATGTAGCGGCACGAACATGCTGGTATCAACGCCCCAGTGTACCACTTCACAGTCCCAGTCGGACGGTGGTGAGTAGCGCGTCTCAAAGTCATGCTTAGTAGACTCGGAGTTGGCCACACACACGCTGGAGCCATGGATTGCAGCCTTCTCATAACCGGCGTAGTGCTTGGCCGTCAAGAGTATCGCGAGGTCATTTGGGTTGGCCCAGACTGCCGCCTCCTTCTGCTTCGAGGCGGCAACCAAACCATCTCGTTCGCCTAGCCACGAGCCGTGCAGTGAGGAGACCACCGGAGCAATGTTCTCCCGACAACTCTTGAACTGCTTGGCATTCCACGATATCATCGGGCAGTGTAGGTGGACGACATCTACTCGGTCGTGAGCGTGCAGGCGCTTCAGCGCACGCATTGCACTGCGACCGTAAGAGCGTGTGAATGCCATTGGGATGGGGGCCCACCCTACACTCAGCACCTCGACACCTTCGATTCTTGGTGCAACACCTCCTCCTGATCGGGTGATGACGGAGATTCGGTGGCCTCTAGCGGCCAGAGCGGCGGACAGGTGGTACACCGTAGAACCCATCCCGCCCCAGCGAGGCGGATATTCGGCTGACAGCATGGCTATGTGCATGGTTCCCCCATATTCGGGGCTCAGCACCCGCATTTCAAGAGCGCGACCTCTGGGCAGCGCTTCGCATTGTTCAAAACGAGGCCTTTGGTCGTCGCCTTCGATAGTATGCCCGACTCTCTACCAGTTCATGTCACTGTGGTGATACCCACGCGCAATGAAGAAGCCGCCATCGTGGACACAATTCGCTCCATTCCGAATGATGGCTGGTGCGAGAAACTAGACTTCCTCATTATTGACGGCAACTCGACCGACCGCACTAGAGAGCTCGCTGAGGGCGAGGGAGCGACTGTGTATGTCGAACCTAGGAAAGGATACGGTAGAGCGTACAAGACGGGTTTCTCAATGGCTCCAGGAGATGTCATTGTGACCATGGATGCGGACTGTACATATCCCGGCGAAGAGGTTCCTGGGCTGGTGCAGAAGTTGCTCAATGAGGATTTGCAGTGGATTACTTGCGACAGGTTGCGGCGGGCCGAGGAAGGGGCGATGCCTGGAATCCACGGCTTTGGTAATTGGGTTCTGAGTACAACTGCAAGTCTGCTCTACTGGTACGGTGTGCATGATTCACAAAGTGGTATGTGGGTGTTCCGCAAGTCAATATTCGAGGACGAGCGCGTGCGCCCCAAGCACGATGGTATGCCACTTTCTCAGGAGTTCAAAATCAGGGCGCGCCGGTATCTGGGTAAGAAGAATACAGCTGAGGTGAGTGTTCCTTACCGACCACGTGTCGGCGAGGCAGAAATCAACACTTGGGGGGATGGTTTGCTCAACCTACGATTCCTCTTCACCCATAGGCTAGGGCTAACCCGTCAAGTCACGCTCTGGGGCCCAGAGTAACAAATCTAGGCTACCCAACTACTGCCTTCGATAAGATGGACCAGTACTAGTCAGTACACGCCAGAGTGCTCCTGCATCCTTCCGTACCAACCGGATATGACTTGGTGATTCTCGACTATGTCGAACCCATTCAGGCCCTGCATCGATCGAAGTATCCCGAAGTTGGCGTAGTCCGCTCCGTTAGGCTCTCTCTCCCCGAAGAAGTTCCCCTCAATCCCCTTGGACATCTCGTCCAGTTGGTACTGGAGATTCTCTCGAGGCGGGAGTTCGAACATATTCGCTCTGCTCTTGCCTACCATGCGCATGATGAAGGCCCCTAGCCATTTGTTAATCAGGCGGCTGCCAAACGAGAAGTTGTCAACTCTGGTCACGTAATCTAGGGCCTGGAGAGAGGTCCTGTACGAGGTGTAGATTACTGCGACGATAGACTTCCCTAGGATTTTGTTGGAAAAGTCCATCCATCGATCCTGCTCAAAGTCCTCGCCTATTCTCGGGAACGAGTTCGAATCATTAGAGTCGATGTAGTGGAGGATGTAGTTCGAGTCGTTCACCTGGGTGCCATCGACGTCGACGAACACTGGAACCATGCCCCAGTCAGACCACTTCAACTGCGTCTTGAAGGTAGGGTCGACCTCGACCTTAGAATACTCGATATCCCTCGAACCTAAGAGCGCCTTGACCTTGAAGCAGAACGGACAGGTCTCAAAGCAATACATAGTTGGGAGGCCGTTAACCACCCTTTCAGGAACCAGAACCTCCTGCACTCCCGAAGGCGGTTTCTGTTCAACGGAGACCTCTGTCACGGCAATGCACCATAACTAGCACTTGTGAATCCATCGAAGCGGCACTGTCATCTCTTCTTGCTGAACTAGACACTATACTTTGATTCACGTATGGCGTTGAAGAATGTCCAATCATTGAACCAAGTCACTTATGTCTGGCACATCGATGGAACCTGTTCATGGACCGAACAGTGGACCTAACAATCGCTGCGCTGATCTTTTTGGCTGGCACAGCAGGCCTCGTTTCCGGTGAGGATATCGGAGACGTTGAAACAACGAATGATATGGATGACGAGTCAGCTGAGGCTGCACTCATCGACGCGCGTTACCTCCGCGGTGATGCCAACGACGATGGAAGTGTAGATCTCGGTGACTTCATTGTGATGGCACAGTACATTGCCGGATACGGCAGGGCTCCAGCCTCGATGGTTCAGGCAGACATCAATGGCGACCGTTCAGTCGACGTGCTGGACTTGGTCATCCTGGCTGACTACCTATGGGGGGGAGACGAGTCTGATTCCGGACCTCAATCTCTGGACAGCAGCACCACTAAGGCCAGCAAGACCTCTGTGGAGGTCTGTGACAGCGAGTCTGTGCGAGTGCTACGTGGTGACGCGAACGACGATGGAAGCGTAGATATCGGCGACTTCATTGTGATGGTGCAGTATATCCTCGGTTACGGGGACGCACCTGCCTCGATGCAGGGAGCCGACATCAACGGCGACCACACGGTCAACGTGCTCGACATAGTGATGTTAGCAGATCACCTATGGGGTGGTCAGTGCGAGCGCTGCTAAGCATATAGCCACACAATACGCTGAGTCTTCTTTGTAAGAACTCAGTGCTGCAACCAAGCGCGTGCCTTCGCGCCGTCTACTGCCCTCTGTTATGGGTCCCTCAAGTAGGGGACGGTTGCGAAGGCCGCCAAATGAGATGAATAGAGAGCTCACTCACCACGCGATATCAGTGGGCTTGATGCAGAGGTGACTCAAGGACCCAAGTCGCTTATGATGGATATGCTGATGATTACTGCTTGATGGACCGAAACCTGGACCTACAAATCGCCGCCCTGATTTTTATGAGCGGCACGCAAGCCCTAGTCTCCGGTTCCGAGGAAGGAGACGTAGGAACGACGAACGCCCTTACCCTAGTGGAGGAGGATCTCGAGGAACCGATTCCCGCCCCGAGGCCGCGTAGCACCTCGTTTCCACTGTTCCGACCCATAGGGCCGACAGTCTGAGCAGGAAATGTCCAACCATCTAACCAACCGCTTGATATTCTCCAAGCCGTTGGCCCTCAACATGAACCGGAGTCCACGGACTGCAATTCTAGTACTGCTGATGATGCTGAGCTCAGGCTGCCTAGGAGCTATAGATGATATCGATGATATCGACGACGATGTCATCGATCCGATTCTTGACTGGCTTGAGGGCGAGTACCCTCGGCTGGACCTACCTACCCGTGAGCGCACCTCACCAGTGCTCGACATATACGACGAGTGCGAGATTCTGCTGACGGACCTTCAGGACTCAATCTACAACGAGATGCTGGTCGCGCTGGACCAGCAGGCGTACTGGCACTGGGCCGGCCCCGTCTGGCGCGGCGGCTGGTTGGAAGATGATGTGATGGTGGAGATGGATGGCGCGCCCATGGCTGCCGAAGATGGATCGGCTGATTTCGGGTCAAACACCGATGATACTAGCCGTGAGGGCGAGTACTCCGAGACCAACAACCAGGAGGAAGGCGTCGACGAGGCTGATTTTCTGAAGACCGACGGTTACCACATCTACATGCTCAACGGCAACTTGCTGGTGATTATGGGCGTCCCCGAGTTTGGCGAGCTTACACTCGAGTCCAACATGAGCGTGCAGGGCTATCCGATGCAGATGATGCTTGATGGTGACAGACTCGTCATCGCTTCTTCGATATACTACTGGAACCTTCCAGTCGATGATCCGCTTCGGGAACTGATGTCGGAAGAGGTCACCGTTAACTATCCTGGGGAAAAGGAGTACTCCTACACCTACACGCGCGTTCAGAACCTAGTGAAGTACACCGTAGTCGACATCTCCGACAGGACTACTCCAGAGGTCGAGCGTGAGATCTACATCGAGGGTAACTACCACACCGCGAGACTGGTCGACGGGACTATGCGCTCGGTGACCCATCTGTGGACATACATCGAGGGTATGCGTACTTGGGTCTCCTTGCCTGATACCTACTGGGAGACTGATTCCGACGAGGAGAGGATGGAGATTTGGAACGAGAGCATGGAAGAGACCATCGCCGCCAATCGGGCCATCATAGACGATTTGACCCTAGATGACTTCGCCCCACACATCTACGAGGTTGGAGAAGACGGCTTGTTCCAGCATCCGATTAGTTCGGGCGACTGTAGCGAGTACTCGGCCAGCGCTGACAGTGCCGGTCGAGGATTCTCGACCATCATGACAATCCAGATGCTAAGTGACGACTCTGAAATGGAAGTTGACCACATCACATCCTCGTGGGCACACGTATACGCATCTCAGGACGTCATGGTGTTAGCAGAACCGGCCAACGACTGGTGGTGGTTCTGGCGTAACTTCGGTTGGGATGACGCTACTAACATACACGTCTTCGACATCAGTGATCCTTCCGAGACGACTTATGTGGCTTCAGGCAGGATTGATGGCACGGTGCAGGATCAGTTCTCGCTCTCGGAGTACAACGGGGTCATCCGTGTCGCCTCCACTGAGGACGCATGGGACCGCTGGTGGCTAGGGACCGAGGAATCGTCCGGACCAACCAACAATGTGTTCACCCTCGTCGCCATGGAGTGCATGATTCCTGAGGGATGTGAGGGCGACTCCAGTGAGCTGATTCAGATCGGCCACGTCGGTGACATCGCCGAAGGTGAACGTATCTGGAGCGCCCGCTTCGTGGGCGACCGCGCCTACCTAGTCACCTTCCGCAACATCGATCCACTATGGGTCATCGACCTCACTGATCCGACCAATCCAGAGATACTCGGCGAACTCGAAGTTCCGGGTGTCTCGACCTACATCCACCCGGTTGATGCGAACACTCTGTTGACCATCGGTATCGGGCCAGGGATCGATGGAGAGGGGCTTGACTGGTCCGTCACACAGATTTCCCTATTCGATGTCAGTGATCCTACCAACCCGGTGCTCGCTGACTCACTACCACTGTCTCCGGCCTACGAGGACGATAGTTGCGATGAGTGGGGATGCGGCTGGTCGTGGTCATACTCCGAGGCCACTTACGAGCACAAAGCGTTCACCTATTGGGCGCCTGAACAGTTGCTCGCAGTACCCCTGTCCACATACCGTTACACCTACGACGAGGTCACCATCGACGGGCGTACATACACCTACTCCGGATATGAGTTCGTCTCAACACTCGAACTCATCGACGTAGACGTCGAGAGCGGTACTCTCAGCACCCACGGAATGGTCAACCATTCCGAGTTCTACAACGAGGACGGCCTGTCAGGCTGGTGGGGTGGTTCGACCAGTATCCGCCGATCAATTTTCATGGGCGACTACATCTACGCCTTCTCTACCGCTGGCGCCTCAGTCCACAGAACCGACGACCTCGAGTCCATGGTCGAACTTGAGATTCCAGGATACGACGAGCCAGAGGTCTACTACTACGAAGATGAAGGCGAGGCTACCGATCCAGAGACCACCTCGTCTGATGGCGAAGACCGAGAGGAAGACGAGGACTCCGCAACCGTAGAGGGCTAATCAAGAGAACTCCAAAGCCCGTCCGGCAGATCCAGGCGCAGCTACAGCATTGCCGCGCAGTGTGCCGCCCACATCACGTGAGTGCACCACTACTCCGTCGACGATAGTGAACATGGGCCATCCTGTTAGCACCATCTTGTCAAGTGCTGTCCAGCCGACGTGAGTCCATGTATCTGCGTCGCGGACCTCTCTGCGAGACTCCATGTCAACGAGGACGAGGTCAGCGTCCATGCCTTCGGCTAGCTTGCCCTTACCGGTCATGCCGTATACCCGGGCAGGCCCTTCGCACATCCAGCCTACCACGTCAGGCACACTGCATCTTCCGTCAGCCGCATGGGTCAACATCAGCGGTAACGAGGTCTCTACACCAGGCATACCCGAGTGCGCTTGAGGGAACCCCAGCCTCTTGTTCTCAAGCGTATGCGGAGCGTGATCAGTGGCGATGCAATCGATGGTGCCATCCCTCAGGCGCCGCCACAACGTCTCACGGTCTTCAGCGTACCTGATTGGCGGGTTCATTACCAGTCTAGTGTCCCGCTCGGCCACGTCGTTATCGTCGAAAGTGAGGTGTTGTGGGCAGACTTCCGTGGTAAGTAGAGCGCTCTTGTTACTGGCTAACCAGTCGGCTTCGAGAGCGCTGGTCAGGTGCAGGACATGCAACCGGTGTCCGTGAGATTCTGCCAGTGCGGCTGCTCTCTGGGTAGCGATCAGAGCAGTCTCGCTGTCCCGCCACTCGGCGTGGGCGGCAACATCAGTCCTGTGAGCGAACTTGGGCCTGCGCGCGTTCAACCGATCCTCGTCCTCAGCGTGAACTGCAATGATGCCAGCGGTGCCTGCGAAAATGTCCTCGAGGTGCTGCTGCTGGTGCACCAACAGGTCCCCTGTGCTGCTGCCCATGAACACCTTGATGCCACAGATTCCAGTTGTGGCTGATGGAGCGTCGGGAGTGCCTACTGCCTGTTGTAGGTCGGCAACGTTGTTTGGAGTGGCACCGATGAAGAAACCGTGATGAGTCACCGCACTACGAGCCGCCGAGTCTAGTTTGGCTCGCATAGCTTCCATGGTAGTAGCGGCAGGGATATTGTTCGGCATGTCTAGGAAGGAAGTGACTCCACCGGCGGCCGCAGCCCTACTGCCGCTACCAATGTCTTCCTTATCGGGCTGCCCGGGCTCACGGAAATGCACCTGAGGATCGATTGCACCCGGGAGCAGGTGCAACCCCTCACCATCAATCATGGGCTCGCCATCAAGTGGCTCTAGCCCCCCTCCCGGAGCGACCGAGGCAATCTTCCCAGCAACTACTCGCAGGTCTCCTTGAACGATGTCACCGCCGATGACCATTGCCGAATTTCGAATCAGAAGGTCGTCAACCACTCTCTCGCCTGAAGGACTGCGGTGCGAGAAGTCTCATGACTGTTCGTGTGCGCATTCATGCCTTCTATTCGTCTAAGGTGCTGTTCATATAACCAACCGTAGACCCAAGGACATAGCGGGTTGGAGTAGCCAGGTTATCTCGTCGGGCTCATAACCCGGAGACCGGTAGTTCAAATCTACCACCCGCTACCATAGACAAAACATAACTGAAAGTGAAATTCGTTGTACTGAGAGCAAACGACGAGGTGAAGCACTTTCAACCGCCGGCAAGGGTCATTCGTTTGTTCAAGTACTATCGAAGCCCGATAGAGACCATAACAAGGTGAAAGACATGACCAAGAAGACAGCAAGTGAGAAGGTTGAGGAAGAGAAGATAGTGATTGACGTGGACGAGCCCGAGAGCACCGTAGAAGATCTTCCAGGAGTCGGACCTGCGACGGCGGAGAAACTGCGCGAGGCAGGCTTTGAAGAATTACTCTCCATAGCGGTGATGAGTCCGAATGAGCTGGCCGAGCAGGCCGAATTAGGCGAGGCCGTAGCGGCCAAAATCATCTCTGGCGCAAAGAAGATGGCCAACATAGGCGGATTCGTCAGTGGCACAGCACTTCTAGACCGCCGTCGACAGGTGCAGAAGCTTACATCGGGAACCTCGTCATTGGATGAGTTACTTGGTGGTGGATTCGAGACTCAGGCTATCGTAGAGGTTTACGGTGAGTTCGGCAGTGGTAAGACGCAGATTGGACACCAACTCGCAGTCAATACAATCCTACCTCTAGATCAGGGTGGATTCGATGGCGAGGTCTTCTATATCGATACTGAGGACACTTTTAGGCCCGAGCGGATAACGCAGATGGCTGAAGCTGTCGGCATAGATCCACAGGATGCCCTTGACAGGATTCATGTCGCTCGGGCTTACAACTCAGCCCACCAGATGCTCCTGGTGGATGAGATCAAGAGGATGTCAAAGAACATCGATGTCAAGCTAATCATCGTCGACTCGTTGACCAGTCATTTCCGCGCCGAGTACATCGGACGCGGCATGCTGGCTCCTAGACAGCAGAAGCTCAATCGCCACATGAAGGAGCTCAAACAAGTTGCAGACGTCCAGAATGCTCTGGTTCTGGTGACCAATCAGGTCATGTCGAAGCCCGATGCGATGTGGGGAGATCCGACGAGAGCCATTGGAGGGCACATCGTAGCACACGCCAGCACATTCCGCTTGTACCTCAGGAAGTCGAAGGGGGGCCGACGCATAGCCCGCCTCGTCGACAGTCCTAACTTACCTGAGGGCGAAGCGGTCTTTACCGTGACATCCGAGGGCCTAGAGGACTGATTCCTGTAGGCTCCTCGGGTCCGAAAGATAGGCCGTAGAAGGCAATATACTGCCGGTCAAGCCCGAATCTCTGCCATCGCCTCACTCAACTCGCCAATCAATGATGCAACGTGCTCCTTGTCAAAACCAAGGTCGAGTCCAGCGGCTCCGAACAGTTCCGGGAGCGGCTTGGTATTGCCCAGCCTCATGGCCCGTGCGTAGCGGGCGAGACCGTCCTCTGCGTCTCTTCTGTGGTACTGCCACATTTGCAGCGCTCCGAGTTGAGCTATTCCGTACTCGATGTAGTAGAAAGGCACTTGGAACAGATGAAGTTGGCTCTGCCAGGAAGTCTCTTTCAATCCTTCAAAACCACTCCAATCGGTCCTTGGACCAAACCTTTGCCTCAACTCCATCCAGTGTTTAGAACGATCTTCATGAGTATGTTCGGGATTGGCGTATACCCAATGTTGGAAGGCATCTATAGTAGCCATCCAAGGCAAGAAGCAGACGATTTTCTCAAGATCATCGAGCTTCGCTCTACGGGATTCCTCGTCACTGTAAAATACGCCCCATTGAGGTTGACTCATCAGCTCCATAGACATCGAGGCTACCTCAGCAAATTCAAGAGGAGGGTTTCGCTCTCCTATGAGGTCCAAGTCGGAACTGTAGCACGAGTGGAACGCGTGCCCAGCCTCGTGCAGCATTGTAGACAGATTGTCATGAGTGCCAGCCGCGTTCATGAAGATGAACGGTATCCGAGTCTTCTCGAGATTGGCCTGATAGCCGCCAGGTGCCTTCCCCTTCCTGCTCTCAAGGTCGAGTGATTCCTTCTCCCTTAGCATGTCAAACATGCCTCCCAGTTCGGGCGACATGTCATGGAAGACATCCGAGCAACCTTTGATCAATCCCTCGACATCCTCGAAGGGCCTCAGTGGCGGCCTTCCGTGGATGTCCACTCCTCCACCGCTCTTCTCGCTGACGTCCCACGGTCGTAATGTGGCAACTCCGAGAGCCTCACGCCTACGCTCTTGGATTTCATGCATCATTGGCACGCAGACGCGCTCGATTGAGTCGTGAAACTCTAGACAGTCTTCCATAGAGTAGTCGTAGCGATGCTTGGCTTCGAAGATGTAGGAGCGGTAGTCATTGAATCCAGCGTTTACCGCTATCCGATGCCGGATTCGAATCAGTTTGTCGTAAATCTCTGACAGCCTCTCCGTGTCACTGCTCATCCTTTCCATGACCGCCCTCCAAGCAGCCTCCCTGATACCGCGATCAGTACTCTCGAAGTAGAGGGCCATCTGTGGAAATGTCTTCTCCTCGCCTTCAAACTCCACGGTCATGGCTCCGGTGATAGTGCTGTGTTCTGTCTCCAGTTTGGCCTCCTCAATCTGTAGAGCGATGTTCTCCTCTCGAAAGGTCTCGATATCGGTCCGGATGCACTTAATCATCAAGTCATAGCGAGGCGGCAGGTCGCTGACTGCGGAGTGACCAGCAAGCCTGCGGTTGAAGGCGTCGCCGAATTCCGACAACTTGGGCTGGGCATTCTCAATGAAGTCTAGGTAGGCCTGACGCTTTGCCTCGCTTTCGGTGTCGCATGTCATAGCAATGCTCAGAAGTGTCCCCGCCTCAGAGATGTGCTCAGAAAGGGTCGAACAGTCTTTGATCAGAGTTTCGAGACAGCCCGAGCAGCTCAACTCGCGATTCAAGAGGTCGTGGGCATAAGGCTCAATGTTCTCCCACTGAGTAGCATCGAAATCCTCAGTGATGAATCCAGAACCCAAACTACCACCTCACTTGCGAGCCGGTCTCGGACCATCTGGCAAAGGCCCCTCTTGGCGACTCCACTTGGCACACTTCCACTCCTCTGCCGAGTCAATGACCTGCTGCCTGATTTGCTCAAGTTCTGGGTGCTCAGGATTGTTATCCTCAATCCAGCAAGCTGTGCAGTACCTCTTGCTCTCGAAGTCCACGAAGTTGCCCGGAGTACAGTTCACCTTGCAGGTGGTGCAGTGCCTGAATCCGTGAAATTTCGCCATTTTCCCCGAGGAACCCTCGGGCATCTCGCCTATGAGTTTGACCCCATAGGGGTCAATCGCCTACATATCAGCGAGAGCGGTGTGGAGAACGAAGGCATCCTCCTGCCGTGCCTCCTCTATTGAGTCTCCAATCTCGATGACACCTAGTCTCAGTAAGCCGGCTTCGCTTGGAATAGGTCTGCGGGCGAGTAGCCTCGCTCCAAGGTGCTCTATCAGCCTAGTCGCTTCGATTTCGTCGTCTAGATAGCTAGTGCGTAGAACCTTTGTCCGACCGAACTCCTCTCCGACCACTGTTTCTGGCAGGTGGATTATCCAAGCCGACTGGTCGCCGCTGCTGATGCCGGCACGCTCAAAGGCGGAACTGAGTTGATGCGTACCTGAGATTAGCCTTAGGAACTCTGCATCACAGGTCCTTGCCACCATGCGACCAGACTCCTCCAGTCTCCTGAGGGCTGCCCAAGCCGTCCACAGTCGAAACTCACTACAAGCGGCGTCGTAGGCCAGAAGCAGCCATCTCTCACTCGGCCTCCACTCTCTAAACAGCGCAACCACTTCGCTCGGCTCAATCATTGCTTCTCCGAAGCTGATACCCCAAGCCGGGAACCATGGCATTGACGAGGATTGGCCCATGCGCTGCGATGGACTCCCGTTGAAGAAGGGTCTCTATCGCGAACCCCGTCTAACAGCGCGACCAGCCGTTGCGACCACTCCGTCCACCAGTTGAGGACTCCATCCACGTAGATCAGACAATTTCTGCATGTCTCGCTCGGTCAGAGCAGCCACGTCTGCGGCGTTGGAGACGCCCAGCAGGTCGACCATCTGCCTTGCTCTGGACCTACCGACTCCTCGCAGGGCCACTAGGCCTAGAAGATCTGACTTGCATCCGTACCGTACCCTGCGGTGAATCTCATCTACTGCCTTCACTAGGGTGCGATGAGCATCCCTGTCCATCGAAGAGAGCTCCTCATCCTCGACCAGAATCCTTCTAGTCGCGTAGAGTAGCCACTCGGCCAACTCGACACGTCCTCGCAAATCTCCTGGCTGTACTCCCCAGTCTCTCTCTACCTGCTCTACACGGATTTCCTCGGTCCACGATTGGAGTACGAGGACGCCTTTCATCCGACGCTCCTCGTCAAGATCTACTGCCTCGGCGAGAAACTCCCTTTCATGACCGTGAAGAGCGGCTTGAATGGCATCGTAGTCACCCTTTCTCGGCCACAGTGGCAGGAAGTCGGGGGTGCAAGAGACTAGATGTAAGAGGCTTAGAGGAGAGACCTGCCCGTAATCGTCTTCCCCTGTGAGGATGGCCATGGCTCTGCCTAAACCATCGCGTATGATGCGCCCAGATATTGGATTGAGGTACAACTGTGCGACTCTCTCTCCTAGAGGTGTGGCGCTGTAGGCCATCGAAGGCGATTCAGGAGGGGCGACCTCGTATGAGTCATGCACACTGGCCTTACGGAAACCAAAGATGGGGGGGCCACGACGAGGCCTCTCGCCGTGCCTCATATTCGGCTCAGATGCGACATCCAGGCCTGTCACTTCGGAGGCGGAACCGACCCATGACGGAAGCTCATCCTCCCAATCTTCAGGTTGCTCGACAGGAGGCTCTTCGAGGATTCTCGCCCGGACCTCGTCAGATTCTCCGAGTCTTTCAATCATCCCGTTTGATGCGAGCCAACTGACTACGTCGTCTATTCTAGCAGCCAGAGATTCCGAATCCAACTGGGTTGCTAGGAATGTTTTGGAGAAGAATTTCCCGAGGGCGTCCCTGTCAGCAGTGCCTCCAGTAGCAACCATGGATAGGACATGAGTGAGTAAAGCAGGATCTTCCTCGGCTCTCAGGGCGTTTGGATTGGCGAGTTTTGAAGTCACTTCCTCGGGTTCGCCGTGCAGGTATAGATCAATTAGATGAGACTCCTCTTCGCGGCCCTTGGCAAGTAACCACGCCTCACCGACGTTGTCGTACTTTGGTCGCCCCGCCCTCCCCATCATTTGCAAGATTTCGAGTACTGGAAGTGGCATTGTCGTGCCCGCAGCCGCACTCCACCTCCTGTAGTCCCTGACTACTACCGTTCGTGCGGGTAGATTGACTCCCTGCGCGAGTGTCGGTGTGGCGACCACGCAAAACAAATCACCGTTTCTGAACGAGTCTTCGACAATATTGCGGTGTTTACTGGTTAGTCCTGCGTGGTGGAAGGCAACACCACCTCTGAGTGAAGATTCCAGCGAGCCCACCATGGCAGAGGAGTCGCCGCTCCCGACGAGTTTGTCGCCGATATCTTGCCACCGCTCGTCTATACGATTATCGAAGTCATGGCTGCCCTCAATCAGCATCCGCTGGATGTGTTTGGAGAGTTCGCGTGCTTCTTTCTGAGCAGAGGCACGTGAGGACACGAAGACGAGGAGTTGTCCGCCGTTTTGGATGGTGTCTTGCAGGATTGCCTGCAACGGCCGGGTAGTCTTACCCTCCAATTCACGCGCCTCAGGCAGTATCTCTTCTCCAGACCCATCTACTCGGTGCACTCTGGCATCCAACCCTGTCAATGTGCCGTAGTGCAGAGCGACGGGGCGCCAGTCAGATACAATCAACTCTGAATCAAGCCACTCTGCCATCTCTGTGGCGTTTCCTACAGTGGCGGAAAGCGCGATAATCTGAGCTTCAGGTCTCCTGTGTCGGATTCGCGACAGCAAGACCTCAAGAGTCGGGCCACGCCCTGGGTCATGCAGCAGATGAAACTCGTCGCTGACGACAATACCGACTCTGTCCATCATCTCGGAGCGAGTCCGTAGGAGCGAATCCAACTTCTCGCTGGTACACACAAGAATATCTGCCTCCTCTATCATCCCGGTCTCGCCCCCTCTATCGCCGATGGCAAGCCCGACGCGCAGTCCAACTGCAGAGGCAATCTCTCTCAACTCAGCCACCTTCTCCGTGGCCAGAGCCTTTAGCGGCACCACATACAGAGCGCGAGCACCTTCTAGGTCACTGGTCAAGCGGTGGACTATGGTCAAATGAGCTACCAGCGACTTGCCGCTGGCGGTCGGGATGGTGAGCATCACATTACGGCCCGATAGGGCATGTGGCAAAGCCTCTGCCTGAGGTGGAAACAACTCCTCAATACCCCATTTCTCACGCAGCATAGACACGATTCTCTTGTCCATCCCGAGGTCTTCGAGCCTGCGCGAAGGAGGCCCTGTTGATTGGGTCACGACACGTCTTCGATTCGGCCGTTCTAAAGGATGCCGAGTAGTGAGGACTAATTCCAGCGATGGAAGGCGGGATGACCCTCCTTTACGGCCACAAAGAGCCCCTCTCCAGTGGCACAGACTTCGCCACCTGCTCTCAAGGCCATTCTCACCTTCACTCGTCCCTCTTCGATTTCCTTAATCTCCGAGCTGACCTGCAGAGCAACTCCGCATGGAGTGGGCCTTCTGAGTTTAATCGAGTAAGACGCGGTCACGGTACAGGGGGGCTCGGATTCATTGGATTGATCCATCAGGGCTATCGCTGCTGTCCAGTTGCCGTGACAGTCCAGAAGTGTCCCGATTATCCCACCATTAATCATGCCTGGAAATGCCTGATGCTCAGCTTTGGGAGAGAATTCCATCTCCAATCCGTGCTCACTACGGAATGAGCGGATTTTCAAGCCGTTCTGATTGGCTGGTCCACAGCCAAAGCAGATACTATTCGGGGCATGCTCCTCTTGTACTGATGGCCCCCTCTGTCTCATACGACTTGCGAAGGCGCACTAGGAATTGAAAATTCCTAGAGTCTGTCTGACGCATGCTCTTAATCGAGAGACCTTTTCCGTGAACCGGTGACAGACGCGAATTCGAGTTCACAGGATGACGGCCCTGCTGAGGCAGCGGCTCCGAGGCCCAAGAGAAGACGGTCACAACCGTTGAAGGTTGCCAATCAAATTCCACAGAGCCGGCGCAAGGAGATAGAGAAAGCCCTCGAAGACACTCAGGGCACTCCGAAGAGATGGTCGAGGAAGAACGGTCCGAAGTATCACAGGTTCCTCAAGAAGAGAATAAGTCCCGGCACCGTGAGACAGATTGAATTTGATTTATTGGATGTCGATATAGGGGAGTCATGGCCAATCCCCATCACTGTGGTCCACGGGGCTAGGCCCGGCCCTGTGGTCACCGTGCTCGGAGCACTTCACGGAAACGAGCTCGTTGGACCGCTAGCTCTGACCTATCTATGCGGGCCGAACTTCCTTGGTGAGGACAAGGCAATCGACCCCGCTGTTATGGCTGGAA
Organism: Euryarchaeota archaeon UBA623; assembly: GCA_002505325.1. Classification (GTDB taxonomy): domain Archaea; phylum Thermoplasmatota; class Poseidoniia; order Poseidoniales; family Thalassarchaeaceae; genus Thalassarchaeum. Next base: position 23,998 of record DAUV01000105.1, read on the forward strand.
CGCTTCGAATAGTCCCCGTGGTCAATCTACCTGGATATCGGCGACAGAGCAGGTACATGGCGGATGGTAGAGATTTGAACAGGAGCTTTCCGGGAAAGCCCGATAGCAACACCACTTCAAGAGTGGCACACCGATTGTGGCACGAAATTATCTCGGGCAGTGATCATGTGATTGACCTTCATACTGCTGCTGCCGGCCGAACCAATATGCCCCAGATTCGTGCTAACTTGGCAGATCGCCTCAGCAATAGAATTGCTAGGTCGTTCGGCATTGAGACGATACTAGACAATGTTGGCCCGAAAGGCTCTCTGCGCAAGACTTCCAATGATGCTGGAATTGGGGCCATAACTTACGAGGGCGGCGGTTCGAACGAGGCTGATCCTGAATCCGTACAGGTTGCTATCTATGGGGTGCTGAATGTACTCCGCAGCCTCAAGGTATTGCCTGGCTATCCGAGCCGACCAAGATTCAGAATACTAGCCTCTGGATCGGTATGGATTCGCTCCGACCAAGGCGGCTTGCTCGATGTATTGACTCCCGCAGGCAGTTTTGTCGAGGACGGTGAGACGGTTGCCACGGTGACAGACCCAGAGAGGCCCGGCGAGAGTTACGATATTCTCTCTCCAACTAGGGGCCTGCTGATTTCGACCGCTACCCACCCGTTCGTCAACGCTGGCACACCAATTGGCCATCTTCTTCCGGTTACCCGCGGCATCAAAACGCTGCGCAAGCGACTGGATCCAGAGGGATGTCTCGTCACCAGTGGCTCAGACGGCGAACCGCCTTGGAGAGAGGATGAGGACGTCGAGGACATTTCCGTAGCGGGGGAATGGTCCGGCGGCTCACCAGACGCGGAATGGGGTCGCAACGAGGAAGATCCAGCAGACGAAGAAGCTGGTGAGGCCGATCCAAAATGGGCTTGATTAGTCCAGTTTGGGTGCTCGAGGTATCTCGTCCTCGTCTTCGAATACCGGTACGGATGGCAGTTCAACCGGAGTATTCTGCTGCCCCATGAGCGCATTCAAATCAGGTGCGGAGGGCAAATCGTAGTCCTGAAACTCTGGTGAGAGTGAGAACTTCTCTGGCTTCAGATTGTACGCCTCGTAAGCGTCTTTGAGTTTGCGTTTGTGCGATAATCTTCCCACGGCGTAGACGCAGCCGCCAATCACGGACAGTAGCACCACGAGAATCGCAGCGAGTCCAGTAGGGGAAGTGACGTAGGAGAGTAACTTCTCTGAGAGTGTCTCCGGCGGTATCCATACATCCATATCTATGTCCCAGATGAAGACAGTAGTCTGCCCCGAGTCTACTAGGGTAGCAGTGATCTGCTGTGGCCCGCTACCTTGGTCGCACAAGTAGATGGTTAGGGTAGTGTCCCCTGCCTCACAGTCGATAGACTCGATGACGACCTCCCTCCCATCGAAGCTGACATTCTCCGTCAATGTGTAATCACCAAATTGCCATGACAGCGAGACGACGACATTTTCTGGTATCGAGTCTATACTGAGAACAAGACTCTCATTGACTGCGTCCCACAAGTGTACTTGGCGGAAGTCAGGGATAGTTGTGACCAAGTTCTTCCTACTCAATCCATCATCGACTGCATCGTTGCAGTCGTCATCTCGGCCATTCCAAGTCTCGACTCCTGCGGGGTTGATGGTGCCGACAAGGTCATCACAGTCCTCAAAGTCATAGAATCCGTCCTCATCGCGATCGAAGTTGAACTGCTTGGGGTCTGAACCACTGACCATCACCTCATGACCGTCCGACATCCCGTCTGTGTCGCTGTCGGCCAGTTCCGGGTTAGTGGTAAAGTTGTGAAACTCGTCGAAGTCAGTCAGTCCGTCGTCGTCACTGTCGAGTTCGAAAAAGTCCTCGTCAACGACTTCGTCACAGTCATTGTCCTTGCCATCGAGGACTTCGGGCTTGAGTGGCGCTCTATCGAAGTCCTCGTCTTCACAGTCTTGGAACCAGTACCAGCCGTCGGAATCAGCATCGTCGTCGTGGACCAGTGGATCGGCCCCCATCGAAGAGTACTCGTTGTACTCTAGTCCGTCGGGTAATCCGTCGTCGTCAGTGTCTCCATCAAGGTGGTCGGTGGTGATATTGTGATACTCGTCGTAGTCGGTCAACCCATCATTGTCTGTATCACGGGTCCAATAATCCTCGTCGATTAGAAAGTCACAGTCGTTGTCGAAGCCATCGAGTAGTTCGACGTGACCAGGGGATCGTTCACCATCTTCGTCATCACAGTCCTCAAACCAGTACCACAAGTCTGAATCAGAGTCGGGGTCATACACTAACGGGTCTGAGCCAAGGGCGGCGTAGGTGTTGACCTCCTCACCGTCATCCAATCCATCATCGTCGGTGTCGGAGTCCATGTAGTCGGTGCCGTGGACGTGGTATTCGTTCCAGTCCTTGAGTCCGTCGTTGTCTCTGTCAGTGAAGTTGTAACCCTCATCGACAAAGGTGTCGCAGTTGTCATCGATATCGTTCAGTAGCTCCGGCCGGCCTGGATTGACATTTGGGTCTGTATCATTACAGTCATTGAAGTGATAAAATAAATCGGAGTCGGCATCAGGATCGTACCAAAGAGGGTCACTCTGCCAGAAGTTAATTTCAGCACCATCGCTCAGCCCATCATCATCAGTGTCGGAATCGAGTGGGTCGGTACCAGTAGTAGTCACTTCAGACGAATCGCTCAGCCCATCAAGGTCGGTATCAACAGCCAATGGGTCTGTTCCATGTACCATCACTTCATCGAAGTCGCTCAATCCATCATCGTCAGTATCGGAGTCATAGGGATCAGTACCGTATACCAGCGTCTCATTCTCGTCGCTCAGCCCGTCGTCATCGTGGTCGTAGTCTATGTCTACTCCATGCAATAATAACTCCCATGAACCTAGTGTGCCAGTTCCGCCCGAAGATGTGTCACGTACCTTCAGCGTCCAATTTCCCAATGAAGACTCATCCCAGTGTCTTACAGTGCTAAACATCCAGTTAGAGTAGTGGTTTCCATTGTCGTTGCGCGACTCAGCCAACCAAGACTCAGTTCCGGAAGGAGAGACTAGTACGATATCGAGGTCTCCTCTCGCAGTGTGAGTTATGTCGACCACCACATCTACGCTCTCGAGTGAGTAATCGTTTGGAACCATGGTCGTGAACTCGGTCCAATCAGGCGTATCATCAGGGATGTCCGTCGAAGGAGTATAGGGCCCGTAGGTGGAGTTCAACTCATCTCCTACGTTAATCCAGTTCTCGGCTACAGAGACGGCAGCGCCGGCATCCACCACTCCGAAACCGTACTTATGTGAGACGTCGTGCCCGGCGCCGTTTACGTCCCATGACCAGTCACTGGCATCATTCATGCGCGCACTGTTGACTAGAACGTGTTGCACATCCCTCCAAGTCAGGTTTTCGTTGGCGTCGAGTATCAGCGCAATGACTCCAGCGGCCAACGGGGTGGCGCTAGAAGTGCCGCCGAAGGTATGAGTCACGTTGCCGCTGCTGTTGTAGCCGCCTGTGCCGGAGATATCGGTCGTGGTGATGCCTTCGCCGTCACCATTGGAGTGAGCTGCGACGAGTATGTTCGCCCCCGGCTCAGCGTAATAGGATTGGTCACCGTCATGGTTGATTGCGGTGACGGCTATGGTGAAGCGACTGTTGGCGTAACCGTCGTAGTTTGAGTTATCATCCGAGCCAAGGCCGTTGCCTGCAGCCCATGTGATTAGGTTACCCAATCCCTCACGTCCGTTGTAGGCATCACTTTCGAAGGCCGCCAGAGTTAGCGGCCCGGGCGCCTCTAGGGTCTGACCGTCATCGGCAGGGCCCCAAGAATTAGTGTAAATATCGATATCGTCACTCTCGTAACTAAGCGCATCAGCTTCAGTCGCATCACCAGCCCAGCACGCAATCAGCGTCGAGCCAGCAATGGTTGCGTTGAATGCGACTCCGGTGACGTCCAGTGCGTTGTTCCCGACGGCAGCAGCCACTCCGGCTACGGCCGTGCCGTGACCGTTCCAGCTGGAAGGACTGGGATCACTATCGTCGTCACACCAGTCGTACGAGAGTAGCGATGAGTAGTGGGGACTGAGGTCGCTGTGGGCATGATCGAGCCCGTCATCGACCACACTGATTACTACCCCAGATCCGGTGTAGGTGTCCCATGTGCTGGTGACGTTGACATCCTCTCCCGATAAGCCGTTGGTCTGGCCGGTGTTCTCAAGGTGCCACTGCGCGGAGAACTCCGTGTCGTTCGGCGAGAGTCGCGGTTCCTGCTTCTTATCCAACAGTGGCGAGAATGATTCAATTTCTCCCGCTTCAAGAGACTGCTGGAGCAGAACCATCGACTTGAGTGGGTTGTCGAAAACCCAGATGTAGGCTCCCCGAAGAATCGGAGCCGGTTCGCTCAATTCAGGCGCTGCCTTAGTCAATTGGTGCTTTTCAAGAGGAACTCTTGTGACGACAAGCCACTCGTGCACTTCTTCGAGGTCACCCTCCGAGTAAACACTCATGTCCCCGACTCTTTCAAAGGCCAACTGCACGGCCCGTGAGTATGTCGGCAGTATCTCGTCGCCCTCTATTCCAAGGCCTACCGGCTGCTCCGCACCACCAGCAATCACGCCCCCAAAGGGGGCGAATAGGAGGATGATGAGTACTGCTAGCGCCGTGCGCATGACCGAACTCGAACGCATTCGACATTTAGCCATTCGTCTGTAGCGTGAAGCACCTGCTTCACGACTGAGGGAACTCCGAGATGGCTGCATGGACCTCTTCATCAGTCATCATTCTACGCTGTCCCTTGGCCACCTCAAACAAGTTCGATACCAGTTCGTCAGTCGCTACGTAGCCGTTCTGCTGTAGCCACCAGATTATGTTGGAGCGTCCACTCATGTGACCTATCCGGATTACCTGCTGCAATCCATAGTCCGCAGCAGGTACTCCAGAGTAAACGCGGTCTGCGAGCCACTGGTCGCCCTTCTTCATCGCCTTGACCACCGCGGACGCGTGTACACCTGTTCCGGTCTCGAAGGCGTCCTCGCCGAATACAGGGTAGTTGCGAGGCAGAGCAACTTCGACGTATTCGTGCGCCTTACGCACGTAATCGTTTAGGGCAGTCAAGTCATTGCTGATTACCCCCATAAGACTGAGATTTACAAGCGTCTGGTCGAGAGGGGCGTTTCCGGCCCTCTCGCCCACTCCAAGAGCAGTTCCGTGGATAACATCGGCCCCAGCCTCGTAGGCAGCGAGATTGTTGGCAACCCCCAGTCCACGGTCTTGATGTCCGTGCCAGTTGACCTCGATGTCTCGGCGCTTCACCCCTGCATCGGGTATCACTTCGTCCTGAATGAAAGAGAGCAACTTGTGGACTCCGTTGGGAGTAACGTGCCCGCATGTGTCGCAAACACAGATTCGGTCAGCACCAAGCTCCAGTGCCCTAGTGTATACGGCTTTGATCTCCTCTGGTTTACTGCGCGTGGTGTCCTCGGTGACAAACATCACTGGGATGTCGTTGTCGATAGCGAATGAAACAGCCTTCTCAGCCGTTGAGATAATCTTCTCCATCGTCCAGTCTTCAGCATACTGACGAATTGGGCTGGTCCCTAGGAAGGCGCTAGCCTGTATCTGCCGTTCGTGCTTGGCCTGCAGATCTACCAGCGGTTCGATATCGCTCACCACTGTGCGAACAGCGCATCCGGGGCGCAGCGCGTAGTCGTTCTCACCCATGTGAGTGAGCATTGCGTCGATATGACCGACATGGAATGGGCCAGCACCAGGAAGTCCGAGATCCGCTTTCTGGATTCCAAGGGTCTCCATGAAGTCAATCAACTCAATCTTCTGTTCGATGGTCGGGTTGCGAGCACTCGGGCTCTGCAGGCCATCACGCAAGGTCTCGTCGTCGAACCACAATTCATGAGGGTGGTTCGACCCATTACGCTCAATCTCGTAATCTATCTCGTTCCAATCGTAAATCAGGTCCTGCTCATCCATTGCCCCACCTCGCTTTACGACGCAACGCGATGGTGCACTCGGTGTTTGAAGCCATCGGGCTCTCAGGACTTCGCCCGGGTCTCGCTACGAACCATTGCAGTCACAGATAGAATAGCACCTATTCCGGCGCCCAGTAGCCCGAAACTGGCTGCGACTAGAACTATGAACATCAGGGCTAGATAAAGCATGGAGACGAAGAAGGAGCGGACGGCCGTCGGTATCCTCCCAGTGGGGTCGCGTTGCTCGCTGAGGTCCACTCTCCAGACTGTGCTTGAGTACCAGATGCTCAGTCCAATTGTTGTCAAGCCGAGGACTTGATAGATGGTATCACTCTCATTTATGCCACCGTAACTCATTGGGGCGGCTGCCGACAAAATCACTAGAAGCACAGCGTATGCCTTCATCTCGTGAACCGTCCTTTCTGGTCCCTTGACATTCGGCATCATCGGGATGCCCACATTCCCATACTCTTCGGAACGGTACAGTGCTAGCGCCCAGAAGTGAGGTGGAGTCCACAGGAAGATTAGCAGGAACATGAACCACGGCATCAGACTGCCTAGGTCGAGGAGAGACTCCAGCATAATCTGGGCTGAGTCAGTAGCTACCGTGAGTTCGCCCTCGGCCGCTGCCCAGCCTATTACGGGCGGAGTCGAGCCGGCGATACCGCCGATAACTATGTTCTGCGGCGTCGTACGCTTCAGCCATATGCTGTAGATGAATACGTAGAACAGGATACTGAAAGCCGACCAGAATGCAGCTACTGAGTTAGCCAGTATCTCAAACCACGCTACTCCGAGAAGTGACAAGGCAACCCCGAATCCCAGAGCGGCGTTGGCCGAGACCTCACCCGCAGGCACGGGACGACTCTTTGTGCGCGTCATCAGCGGATCGATGTCCCTGTCATACCACATGTTGATCGCGTTGGCGCCTCCAGCGCTCAGATACCCTCCTACGAATACCACCAGCATTGTCCACACTGTGTTTGCATCTAGTCCGCCGCCGAGTTGGTCATGCACAAGCACGGCGCACAACGCAGTAATCTGCAGAAGCACGACCACCCCTGGCTTTGTCAGAGTGAAGTATGGTCTCAGATTACTCATCGGCAACCTCCGCTACAGGTGCCATCATCGTCCCCATCCAAGCTGTAGATAGGACGATGAAAGAGAGTGAGGCTACAAGCAGATGGATTAGCGAGAGATACTCGGTGTAACCGTCACTGATGTTCCATGATAGGATATACAAGGCTCCGATGCTGATGTTTACCAGATACAGTATGGTAGACGCCCAGAACCACTTGCACAACACACTGTCCAATCCAAATTCCTTCCAGGCCAACCACGATGCCCCCAATAGACTGGCTGCGACTCCAACTACCATCCATCTATGGATAATCTGGGACTGAAGCACCCAGTCGTGAACCGATGAAATCAATTCTCCGTGGCACAATGGCCACGATTCAAACAAACCGTTGACCCCGCAAGCGGAGTTCGCTCCATGGGTGGTCGAAACGAAAGCGCCTGAGAACAGTGTGAACAAGATTCCCGTTGAAATCCAGAACAGCCAACCCCTCCACTTTTTTGAAGTCGGCCCGAAGTTTGCCCAATCAGGCAGTTTGCTATGGTCTCTTGATATCGCTAGCCAGAGCCAGATTAGACTGAGCATGAATGCTAGGGCCGAGCCCAAATGCAGAGCGACACTCCAGTGTTCGTTGTCCATACTGACTGTCAGCCACCCTACAGCCCCCTGCCATACTATCAGAGCCACAGCAACGCTGGAGGCTAGATAAACCTCGGAACCAAGTCCATCTTCACGCCTGACAATCAGCCAATTGAGAAAAACCAGAGGTCCTAGAACGGCTCCTGCGAGCAGCCGGTGCGCCCACTCTGTGAAGATCTGAAAAGTTGTGTAACGGTGACCACTGCCCCTTGAGTCAAACTCGTCGGGATGGGCCTCATACCATGCCCCTTGCTCGGCCTCCGAGACATCAAAGCCAATCGTGCCAAAGCAGGTCGGCCAGTCTGGACATGATTCCCCAGCGTCGTAGATTCGAATCACGCCACCGAGGGCGATGACAAGGAAGGTGACTATCACTAAAGCCCCAGTCAATCGCTTGGCCTGAATCTTGTCGAGCAACTAAAACCTCTCCTCTGAGAGAGCCTCGGTGTTCAAACAAATAGACTTGCCCGAACCGATGCGGAACTCACTCTGTGTGAGGGTCTACATCAATCGGTATACGGTGCTGCTCGTATTCCAGCATCGCTATCTTGTTGGGGTCCAGAACTACTCTCCACTGTGCCTCTTCAACACCATACAGCTGAATCAACTCGTCGCTGAAGTGTTGACGTAATTCGTCCTCGGTTACGAAGAGAGGGGCTCCCATGCTGATCTGAAGCGCTCTCGCACCGATAATCCTCGCCTTTTCGAAGCGTGTGTGGGGTCTTGCGGGCTCTACCATCGGCCGGGCGACCAGCGACCCCCAAATAAGGCCTATGACAAACTAGTCGCCCCCACAGGGGGCGTGCAATCCCCTCAATCGCGCTCTACCATCATGGCAACGGCGTTGCCTCCGCCGAGGCATATTGTCACGATGCCACGGTGCCCTCCGGTGCGCTCGAGGGCGTTCACCAGAGTCATCAGGCAGCGCGTACCGGTGGCTCCTAGCGGATGGCCTATTGCCACCGCCCCCCCATGTGGATTGAAATGGCCCTCTGGAGCGCCAAGAGCCATCTGAATGGCACACGAGGCCGCAGCGAAGGCTTCGTTATGCTCTAGAATGTCGATGTTCTCCATGCTCATCCCGGTCTGCTCGAGGAGTTTGTGAACGGTTGGGATGGGGGCGGCCATCACCCGGTGCGACTCGACACCCGAGGTAGCATAGCCGACAATACGCGCAAGTATGGGCAGACCATGCTGTTTAGCAGTATCTTCGGATGCAATCAGCACTGCCGAGGCTCCGTCCGAGACCTGACTGGAGTTTCCCGCTGTGACCTGCCCACCTTCTGTGAAAACGGCTGCTAGGCCACCTAGGGATTCCATAGTCGAGCCGCTGCGAATACCCTCGTCACGCTCTAGCCCACCTACAGCAAACACCTCTTTGTCTAACCAGCCTTCTTCCCAAGCCTTGTTGGCCAGAGCGTGCGAACGCACGGCGAAAGCATCGGACTGCTCCCGTGTGATGCCATTCTCGTTAGCAATAGTCTCACCTGTGTTTCCCATTGACTCGCCGGTGTATGCATCCTTTAGACCGTCGTGCACAAGCACTGATTCCAATGAGGCATAGGAGATGTCATCGCCGCGTCTGGCTCCTCTGATGAAGTGAGGGGCGTTACTCATTGACTCCATCCCTCCAGCCACTACGAGGCTCGAGACACCAGCGCTGATTTCTGTAGCTGCTATCATAGCAGCTTTGAGACTTGAACCGCAGACTTTGTTGATGGTGGTGCAGGGAGTGCTGACTGGTAAGCCTGCATTGACTGCTACCTGTCTAGCAGGGGCTTGTCCGGCACCGGTTTGTAGGACGTGGCCCATGTAGACCTGGTCAATGAGACCACTCGATGGATCGATATCAGCTCGTTGCAATAGCTCCTTCACAGCCAGCGTACCGAGTTCGGTGGCACTGAAACCGGACAGAGCACCACGGTGCTTCCCCACGGGGGTCCGGGCATAGGCGCAGATGACCGCTTGCGGCATGACCCACTCGAGAGGCGAGCGAGCCTTCAATGGTCCGATTGACGAGTCGTGCCGACGATTACGAATCAGCAGTGTAGCCATAGAACTCTGCGTTCTTTAGGGCAGGCCGCTTCTCTGGCTTGACTAGTATTGTCCTGACCCCCCACAGGTCTTTGAAAATGCGATACTGCGAGGTCGCATCGAGGTAGTCAACTCCACTGGTCCCTCCTGTGCCTATTCTCCTTCCCATGATACGTTCAACCATACGTGCATGAGAATGTCTCCACTTCACCATCGACTCCTCTAGTTCTACGATTGCGTCAATCAGAGTACGAGGCCAAGTCAGTAACGGAAGTTCGCGATAGGACTCGATGAACAGCAGACCAGCACGGGCTCGGCTGACCTCGCCCTCCGGCATAAGGAAGGAAACCGCCCCATCATGGGCGGCAGCCATCCTAGCCGCCATTTTGTCCGGGTCACCTGCACCCCAGCCTGCTGACCTCTCGGCAGCCTCCTCACAGACAGCTCTGTGGGCTCCCAGATGGGTTTCGATGTATGCTCTGACATTCTCCGCATCGCCCTCGCTACCGTATGAGGAACCCATGATTGGGGTTCGTTCCACCCAGTTCATCATCGACTCGTAGAGAGATGGCTGCAACAACGCATCCTCTAGTCGTGCGAGCATGGCCGCACTTCGCTCGTCCCCCTCCGCCATTCTCCTGAAACTGGAAAGCGGGTCCATCCCACCTATCCTGTCGTCGTTATCGAGGCCGAGGAGAATTTCAAACTCGCGCATCTGAAACGACTCAAACCCTGAGGCCGTTCCAAGGCCGTCGCGGAAGGCGAGGAAGCCTTGCGGCGTAAGCGTCTCAAGTACAGCCCACTGGTTCCCCATCAACCGGAAGATTTCGGTGGTCCTGCCGAGATGGTCAACAGCTCGAGGAATGTCATCCTCTGGGACATGGTCACAGCCGAGGATGTTTCGGACTTCAGTCAACTCACGAATCACCTGCTTGAACCAAAGCTCGAATGTTTGGTGTACGATGATGAAGTGCATCTCGTCGGAATTTATCTCGCGGCCCTCCCCCTGCAATTCCAGCAGTTCGTGCAACCTTAGGTAATCAGCATATGTCCAGTTGCCGGGCCCACTCTCTCCCATGTCCCCTCCTGACAGCCGTCGCTTGAAGCATTGTCGCCGAACCCGAATCCTCTAAACGCCCGAACCACGCCGAAATAGTGTGTCTGAAAGGTGCGGTGGGCCGATGCCTTCCAATAATTCACAACTTCCCGAATCAGTGTTGTTCGTCGAGGAGGGCCTTGAGCTTAGTCAGACAACTCTGGAAGAGGCCGAGGAACTGTTCTCGGTGGTCGAAGCAAATCGTGATTACCTCAGGGAGTGGCTTCCTTGGTTGGACGGAACTAACAGCGTAGAAGACGAGGTCTCCTTCATCAGAGGAGTTCTAGAGGAGTATCACAGAGGAGACGGAGTCCACTATGCCATCAGAATGAACGGAGAGTTAGTCGGAAGTATGGGCCTGAATTGGATAGACCGCGGCAACCGGGGATGCGGAGTCGGATATTGGCTGTCAGAGGAGCACACCGGACAAGGAATTGCCACTCGTAGTTGCGTTCGTCTAATGGAGCACTGCTTCGATGATCTTGGACTCCATCGCTTCGTGCTCGAAGCAGCCACCGACAACTTCGCCAGTCGCGCTATCGCTGAGCGATTAGGAATGCGACTCGAAGGTATCACCAAGGACAGGGAGTGGCTGTATGACCACTATGTCGACTCTGCCCTATACGCTATTACCGCGCCCGAATGGCAGTCTCAAGATCAAGACTGAATCAGGCCGTGGTCCTCTATTGAGCAGTTACCAGAGGGTAGACAGGATAGTAGGTCATCCTGAGCTAGGCCGGTCGCCTTGGAGATACGATTGGCTACACTTTCCTTCTTCTCTCTCCCGGGAATCACTTTGCCCCATCTCTCGAAGTTTTCTGAGATTGTCGCAGGAGTGCCTGACACCGGCATCGGGACCCCATTCACCACTGCCATGCCGATAGCTAACTCTAGGGGCAGATTACGATGCCAATTGCGCTGCCCTCTTACGACGAAGGAACCTCTGGCTAACGACTCACCAGTTTCAGTGGTTTTTGAGACCTGGCTCGACCTAGCATGGAAGGCGGTGGCCGCAGCGCCACCACTCCCCCATGCCCTTGACCAGCAGACCGCGATTTGGGCAGCCTCCGAATGCATCGATTCCGGCAATTCTCTTGCGTCTTCTATGCCTTCAGCCAGATTCTGAACTATCTGCAACGAAGCCACACCCTCTGGGATGGTCTCTGACGGGTTCTGGTTGGGTGCAAAGCCGTCATTGAGTTTGAGTGAACACGATGGCGCTCCATGTAGATCGGCGTGGAAATAGAGATCATTGGAAGATAGATGCTTTCGAACTACGACATCGTTCCCTTTCGCGTCTTTCCCACCGATGAGCAGGTGACCGCCTGAAAGCATCGCCCAGCGATGCTTTTCGAACCAGAAGCGCTTGCTACGCTGCCTCGATCTAAGTCTGCCCGCAGCAGCATCCTTGGCAGCACGTTTCTCGGCCTTCTCGCGAGCTTGCTTGGTATTGGCCAGAGCCGTTTGAGCGCCCTTGGCCTTGCTTTTCTGGGTACTGGCCTCCTCGAAGTAGCGCTGGGCATTCTGGTGCACAGTCTTGGAGACATAGAGGGTGATGCTAGCACCGGGGTCTCCTTCCTCGTCTGGCAGATAGGCCACTATGGTCTGTTTCGCTGGGTCTGCGCTGTCTATCCAGGGCACGTCATAGATTCTGTCTCCGACGCTCTGCCAGCCATCCGAGTCGACAGCGTCGTTGAATTGGGTCAGCAGCGAATCCACGTGTTCCCAGTTGCCTTGAATCGCCTTACCCAACTCCTGAGTAATCGCAGCGCGTTCGTGGAACCTGTCTATGGCCGCGCTCTGTTGCGCTGCCCGCCGACCCAACTTCGCTTGCTTTTCCCCCGCGTCTTCTCCGGATTCAACTAAACGCTCCTCTTCTCGACGTATGAAAGCGGCAGCGTCGTGTGAGCCGAATACAGCGTCGTAAGCCAAGGATAGCGATGCGGCCCTCACCATTGTACTGCCGTCCGTATATGACAGGTCGATTGGGGCAATCTCAGTAATCCCGGATGAGGCAGTGTCCCGGTCGGCCTCATTATCGGCAGCCTCCCATGTCTGTCTGGCCTCTGAATCAATCATCCACATCATCGCCCCATCTCCTTCTGACAATTCAACTAGCATTGACTGTATGGCTTCCTCCAGAGCGTCGCGCTGCTCTGAGTCGAGCGAGTTTGCACCCATCTTCTCATCAAGTCCAGCAATAGAGCATGCCGTGCTGCCGTAGATTCTACCGAAATTTGCTCGGGCAGCTAGGGTACGGATTAGGTCGTGCTTACTGCCATCTAGCAGGTTATCGAGCGCTGACCTGTCCATATTGCGTGGATCGACAGTCTCAGGAGGAGGAGCGTAGGCGACCCCCTTCTTCAGCGAGCGACTGGCATACTTGGCATGAGTGAGCGGTTGTATGATGACTCCATTGTCATCGAGCAGTATCACGTTGCCGTCGCGGAATAACTCGATGACGAGCTTGAGTCGTCCGCCACCATGCTCAAAGGTCAACTCGATGACCCTGTCAAAGCCAAACTGCTCGACTGCTATTAGACGTGAATTATTGAGATGCTTGCGCAGAACCATGGCGAACTGAGAAGGCTTCGAAGGCATCGGTCGGTCGCGCTGAGATGTGTAGACGCGACGACCTCTGACGATTACTAGATCAGTCGATGGCACCCCTTTCCGATTCAGACGCACGACGACCTGCTCGTAGTGCGGCTGGTATGCCTTGCGTGCACGAGCCCCTATCAGTTCGGAAAGCTCACGCACGATGCGTGCGACATCGAAGGATGAGGACTGCTCGCGCATACTGCTCAACCCGCCCGGCTCAACTGCCCTTCATCAGGCAATCGCTTGATCAAATCGGCCTAATTCCCGATAGATGACTGGAATTTCCCTATCTCAACTAGGACTCCAGCCTCGTGTGCATACTGGTTACTTGGGACCTCTACCAGTACTGCATCTGGTATTCTTTCTACTATCCCGTGAACCTTGTCAATGTCGTGTAGGGTGTCAGAGGAAGCGGTCATCACAGCGCAAGGAACTCGGATGGCCGATAGGTCATCGGGGAGTCGGTAGCGGATATTTGCTCTCGCACTGAGGAGCATCCTCTGCAGATCTTGTGCAAGCAGAGCCCTGCGGTATCTGATTCGCTGACCCTCCTCTTTGGTCCTACGGTCTACCAGCCAGACTGTGAATCGCATCAGGGAAGGGTGAACGAACCTAGGAATTGGCATTTTGAGCAGAATTCTCGCCCAAAGAGGGAACTCGAAGTCTGGGTTCGGGGCGAGCAGTATCGAAGAGCGGCCGCCAAGCACCCCACCTTGGTATGCTTCGATTAGCAAGGTCGCTCCTAGGGACGACGAGAACCAGTCAACCTCAGTTGATTCTATACCAAGTTTGTCTAGAACAGCGGCGACATCGTGACCATGATGTCGCATCTCAAAGTCCTCCTGCCCTACCTTTCTAGTGATTCGGGAACTCTTTTTTTCACGTGTCTCAATGTAGACTATCGGACGACGGGAAACCCATTCGGTCAGAAGCGGACGCCAACCCTCGAAGACAGAACCCCAGCCAGGAACGACCACAGCAGGATCTAAAGAGGCTGCAGATGAATCAGTAGGGACCCACCGTAGGACCCTTACCGAAATATTCGGAGCGACTTCAACAAAAAGCTCCTCAGCATTGGCCCCGGAAAGATGAGGTGCACCGCTCCACATTTCTTCCATCAAATTGGCCTAGAGGGATAGGTGGATTTCATCCTTGGGTCGGGCAATCATCTGCCACGACCGCCGCCACCGGACCTGCCGCC
>DAUV01000105.1:39012-43612 GCA_002505325.1 Euryarchaeota archaeon UBA623
CCGGACCTGCGTCCACCAGAACTCCTCGTGACTCTGCTAGAACTTCTTCTATGACGGATGTGACGGCGCCTGCGGTGGAACCATGGCCTCCTGTGCCAAGGCCGATTGTAGTAACTCGGGTCGTCGTAGTACCGGCCACTCCCACCTACATTGAAACCGCCCACATGGAAGGTCACGCCACTTCCCATGTCTACATCGAATCGGGCCAATAGTAGAACTACAATCAAGAGGACGAACTGTATAATTCCACAGCAAAACCAGCCGAAAGCCTCATCCCACGGGGATTCAATTTGGACTTCGCTAGGATCCTCAATATTGTAGTACAGTGTAACGAAACTCCCTATTGGCATAGTGCCATCCTCTGCATATTCCAAGCAGTCGTCTTCAGCGCCCGCGTAGTCGTCGTAAGTTCTAATCGGAAAATGATTAATCTCGGCGGAGTAGGTGGTATTGTTAACGGAGTATGAGACGTCTATGTCGGCCCAGCAATCTAGTTCGTACCAGTAGTCACAGTATTCATCTCCCCAATCATCCGTGTAGCAGTCTCGATGCTCCACCCAGTCGTATCCCGGGTATTTCTCAAGGATTTCAGCCTCGGTTTCCGCCCATTCCTCCGCCTCTCTATCAGCAACTACTCCCGCGAATGCGGCTCCAATGAGGCCGAGAGCGAGGACAATTGCTGCTATAGTGTAACCAGGGTCCTCAAGGAGCCAGTGTTCAGAACCACCACTTCCTGATTTGCTACCCTCTGGATTAAGAATCAGCTTGCCGTCATCGTGTTCCCACTCAATTTGCTTGAGGAAGGACATGCCGAGAATCTCAAAACCCGACTCACTTAGAGGGTTGATTAACGCATCAACATTTTTTATTGAAGTCTGTCCAATTGTTACGTCTGGCAAAGTCGTTCTGAAACCCATCCCTTTGCCAGCTGCTGTTGATGTCTCGATTTTTTCTCCCCAGTCCAGATCGAGCATCTTGGCAGTTTCATCCTTGACCGAGCAGAAGCTAGCTCCTGTGTCCACTAGGAAATTTATGTTAGCGATATTTCCGATACTACCCTTGACGAAGAAGTTCCCATGACGGTCGGGCTTCAGTATGAGTCTCCGGCCATCAAATTCTTCTGTGGAACCGTGATCGACCTCTTGGGATTCGGTCTTCGAAAATTTACTCATTTTTTCCCGGTGCTCAGCCTCTGCCAACTCCTCTTCGCGTTGGAGACGCTTGGCCTCAGCCTCGTTCAGCATATCCTCGACGTCTTCCTTGGAGGAGTCAGAATCCTCGTCTCTCTTCCACCACCGCTTGTCTTCAGCCATCGTGAGACCCCAGTTTCGTTGTACGCTGCTGCCGGGTGGGTTTCAATCTTGACCCGGATTAGGCCGCGGTGTAGCCTCTACCATCGTTTTCCACGTCACCGGACCTCTGCAGCTCATTCAGGTGAGACAGAGCTTGGTCCTGTGCCAGAAGGGAATGCGCTCCCGGGCTGTCCGAGTACGCCGCGCTGGCGATGCTGGGGATGTCCGTGTTGCCTGCCCGTACCGCCTCGAGGACCTTCTGGTGCCTCGCCTTGCGGTGCTCGATGTAGTGTGTCAGCAGCCTCTCTGGGTTGGCGACAAGGGGTCCGTGACCAGGGAAGAGGACCTTGGGCTTCAGAGCACGAATCCTTTCGAGACCAGAGATGTAAGCGCCCATGTCGCCCTCGCCGGACGGCACTAGGATAGTACCAACGGTCGAGCAGTTGTCCGCTGACACTACGCCCGCCTCGCTGACTAGGCAGATCTGCCCCGGACAGTGCCCCGGACTCTCTATTACATCCCAGCGGACACCTCCGCTCGGCCCCTCTAGGATGAACGAGTTACCCTCACTGAGTACCTTGTCGCGAGTGCCACCGGCAATCGCCGCATGAGTCTCCTCGCTGGCCCACATCGGTGCTTCGTAGATCTCCGAGATGCGAGCCAGATTACCGATATGATCGGGGTGCCTGTGGGTGAAGATAGTGGCCGTAATCGAACTGCCGTCATCCCGTATCTCCTGAACCTTCAACTCAAGCTCCTCGAGACCCTCGTCATCCATCGCCGCGGGGTCAACCATCACGCGCTCGCCCCCCCTCTCACCGAGGATGTAGCAGTTGGTATGGGTCGCCGGAGGAAGGGTTGCTGTCGGTATCAGTATGCATTCAACTCCCGGCCCATACTCGAACCGATGCCGGCCCGAGGGTGGGTCGGCTGCGAGGGCGTCGCACGCGGACTGCAAGTCGCCTTCGCGCTCAATGGACTCGACCAAATCACGGGTGAGTGTTACGATAGGAGGCGGCAGCCGTAGCTCGTTACCCTCCCATGAGGCAAGCAGGTCAGCGGGCCTCCACCATCGGAACTCGTCGAACTCCGAGCGGCCCGGCGGGAATGACGGGGTGACACCAGGGTCTCCAGTCGGTACGTGGTAGAACAGGTTGTGGAAGCGAGCAGGGGCCTGTGGAGGGGTGATTCGCTCGGTAATCATCTCGCAGTGGAACCCGTCAGAGGTCAGCTCGCCCGACTCCATCGACTCCAGCCAGCCTGACTTGTCGCCACAGACCAGTTCCCTGACTTCGGCGCTGACCTCGCAGAAACCGCCACCACCGTCAGGCGCTACTCCCAACTCCTCGACCATCTCTCTTAGCAGTGCGAATGCAGAGACACGATCCCCTCCTCTCTTGGAGAGCCATTCCGGATGAGATTCAGCTGCAGCCCTGTCGACCCTGCTGATGCCGCCACCAGGGAACGACCAGACGTCAGGGAAGGCGGGAAGCTCGGAGACGCGGTGTCCCAGCAGTATCTCGTGTCCGCCGACACGCTCCCTGCTGAGAATCACGGAGGCTGACGGATGAGGGGTCGTAATCTTGGACTTGGGCATATCCATCCCCTCTGGCAACTCTCCCATATCCATTCGACGAGGTACGACGCTTCAACCTCGCTACAATAACGATTGAATACGTAATCTAACCTTCGCCGAACATGGACTGGGTTGCCATCGCGAACACCAGCACCAGCACCGGCGAGAAACTGCATCAGGCCGAGATGCCGCGGTTCGGCCTAGGGGTATACCTGATGGGCGAGCCCGGCGAGTGCAAGGACTCCGTGCTGTACGCGCTCGAGCAGGGCTACAGGCTGATTGACACGGCGATGGCCTATGGCAATGAGGACGAGGTGGGCCAGGCCATCAGAGAGTCGGGAATCCCGAGAGAAGACATCTTCGTCGTAACAAAGTTGCGACAACCCCACGCCAACAGCCACGAGGAGACGCTTCAGAGGTGCCAGCAGAGCCTCGAGAACCTCGGTCTCGACTACATGGATTTGTACCTAGTTCACGCCCCACCCAAGGATCTCAGCGCCAGAGCTCCGGTATGGTGCGGGATGGAGGAGTGTCTATCCAATGGCTGGACCCGCTCTATTGGTGTTAGCAACTACGGCGCACATCACCTCGATGCAATGCTGTCCTATGCCACCGTGATGCCCTCTGTCAACCAAATCGAAATCAACCCGTGGCTGCAGCGCCCGGCGCTACGAGCGGCTACAGAGGGAGTGGGAGCGAAGGTGATGGCCTATTCTCCACTCGCTCGTGGCCACAAGTTGACAGATCCGGGAATATCTGAGATTGCAACTTCTCTGGGCTGCACGCCAGCGCAAGCCGCCATCAAGTGGTGTTTCGATGTAGGCGCAATCACCATTCCGAAGTCTAGCAAGCCAAACAGGATCTCTGAGAATCTGGACTCTCTGGTGGTCGATCTCTCTGGAACCGAGGGGGCCTTCGCCGCTCTTGAGGAGTCTTACATCTCCGGCTGGGACCCGACCTCGGAGCCGTGAGGCCATGAAACCCCCTGAGACTATTGAGGAGGAGCTCGCGATTATCGCCGAGGCCATCGAGGCCGGTATCGATCCGTTTCCACCTGAGAAGGAGCCCAGCAAATGGGCGAAGACTGCTCTGGGCTGGTTCATGGTCATCATCATGGTGAGTTGGGTTTCTGACATTCTTTACCGCTCTCTGTGATGCGGTAATGGTAGTCCCTCCCGGATTCGAACCAGGGTCGTGGGATCCAGAACCCCACATGATGGACCACTACACTAAGGGACTATTGGGTGACGGAGTCGGATTCGCTATTTCAACGAATCCGACAGCTGAAAGAAGCCACTCAGGCCCCGCGGAAGGCCGCGTTGATGCTTGCAAGTTCGGTCTCGCTGGGGCGCATCTCGGATTCACTCAGGGCTGAAAGCGGAGTCTCGGTAAGTCCGAGCCCCTCGTCGGCAGTCTCCATGCTGTCATCGTAGTACAGCAGCCCGGTCACGTGCTTGTTCTCACCTTCCGCTCTGTGAATCGCTGAGAGCGCAGAGACAGCGTCCGACGGATCATGATTCTCGCCTAATGTCTCCAGTCGCAGAGTAGAGCCGTCAAACATCTGAATGTCATCATATTCGCCCTCGGGAATGTCGACCTCTTCCAGAGGGGTGAAGTGAGGGATGTAGTCTAACATGTGTAGGACCTCGTCATTCTCCTTGACATAATTGTAGGACTTGTAGGATTCATCGTTGTTGGCGAAGGTGACGCACGGCGAGATGATGTCAATGAC
>DAUV01000065.1 GCA_002505325.1 Euryarchaeota archaeon UBA623
GGAGAATGTGTAGAGCCACCAGTCTCCGACCTCCCAAGTCGGTACCTCGACTGAATCCGAGCCGCCTACAATGCTGCTTATTCCTGAGCAACCGGATAGAGCAGTGGCCAGCAGAAGCGTTGTGACGGCCAAGCTCAGCGCTCTGCGCATGAGGTACCGTGTTAGCCGTCAGTCATGAGACTGACGCAGTCAGGAATCACCGTCTCAGAGCATTCCAGTCAAAGTCAGACCGGGAGCGATAACGACTGCCACAATCGACATCAGTTTGATGAGGATGTTCAGAGAAGGTCCGCTGGTGTCCTTGAACGGGTCACCGATGGTATCGCCGATGATTGCCGCATCATGAGAGGCATCGCCCTTCGCCGCACCTTCGATGTGACCTTGCTCAATGGCTTTCTTTGCGTTGTCCCAAGCACCACCGGCGTTAGCCATGAATAGTGCCATCAGTACACCAGTCACGAGCGCTCCAGCTAGAAGCCCGCCTAGGGCTGCAGCGCCGAGTACAGTTCCGACAATCACAGGAGCTGCGATTGCCGTCAGTCCCGGAGCCACCATCTCGCGCAGAGCGGCCTGGGTCGAAATCTCGACGCATCGAGCACTGTCAGGCTTGACACCCTCTCTGCCCTCTAGCAGACCGTCAATCTCGCGGAACTGGCGTCGAATCTCGGTGACCATATCACCTGCCGCCTTGCCGACGCTGGTCATCGTCATCGAGGCGATGACGAACGGTAGCGCACCACCAATCAGCAGTCCGATGACAACCATAGGCTCAGTAAGGCTGAGGTCAGCCGCCTGGATTCCGCTAGATGTCTTGAATGCGGCAAACAGAGCCAGAGCGGTCAGAGCCGCCGAGCCAATGGCGAATCCCTTCCCGATAGCAGCGGTGGTGTTGCCGATACTGTCGAGGCCATCGGTAATCTCACGTACATCTGAACCGAGGTTACTCATTTCTGAAATTCCACCAGCATTGTCTGCCACTGGGCCATATGCATCGACGGTCATCGTGACGCCGACGGTAGCAAGCATGCCCATGGCGGCCATCGCGATTCCGTACAAGCCTAGATCGCCGCCACCCATGTAGTGGTTAGCACCGTAGATCCCGCCCGCGATGAGAACAATGGGCAGGAATGTCGACTGCATCCCGACTGAGAGGCCAGCGATGGCGTTGGTAGCAGGGCCGGTTTTGGACATCTCTCCGATGTGAGGAATCGCCTTAGGAGATACTCCGAAGACATCCTCAATCCCAGTGTAGTACTCGGTGACGAGTCCGATTGCAATTCCAACTATGCTACCGATGATTACTGCAATCATTGGATTGGTACCCGTATCCAGCCCGAGGTAGCCGATTCCAAACCAACCACCTATCCAGAATAGAATCGCGCCGATGAAAGTGGTATTTCGCAGTGCAGCGGCAGCATCTCCTCCCTTCATCAGTTCCATACTGAAGATACCGATGATGCTCGCCGCGTATCCGATGAAAGCGAGGAACAGAGGGAGTATGACATAGTGATCTCCCATATCAGGAGAGGCTTGAGCTATGACCATGGCAGCGATAATCGAGCCTACGAATGATTCGAAGATATCCGCCCCCATTCCAGCAACATCTCCAACGTTATCACCGACGTTGTCAGCGATGACGCCTGGGTTTCGAGGATCGTCCTCAGGTATTCCGGCCTCGACCTTTCCAACGAGGTCGGCTCCGACATCGGCGGCCTTGGTGTAAATTCCTCCACCCACGCGCGCGAAGAGCGCTATTGATGAAGCACCCATTCCGAAGCCAGCGATGTTCTGTACCGCCTCACCCGTACCTAGCCACATGGCCATTACTGAGATACCGAGAAGACCTAGCCCCCCTACAGACAGGCCCATCACGGCTCCGCCATTGTAAGAAACTGCAAGCGCTGCGGACTGCCCTCCCTCGGCTGCGGCCATAGCTGTGCGCCCATTAGCGCTTGTAGCTGCGCGCATACCACTGAAACCAGCGACAACGCTTGCCGCGGCACCAGCGAGGAATGCTACTGCTGTCTCCCATCCAGTATCCGGATTGACATACAACGCTGCAGCAACCACTGCGATGAATATGGCGAGATACCTATATTCTGCATTCAGGAAGGCCATAGCGCCATTCTGAATCTGCTGAGTAATATCTGCTACAATCGGATTGCTAATTTCGATTTTGTTAATCTTATTGTACAGCATGAAAGCAATCAGTAGTCCTACTATTGCTGTCCCTGCTCCTATTTCTTGGATGTTCTCTATCTCAATCATACTGTTCACCTGTCGCCCCGCCGACCCAAGACTCGCTTATAATCCAAATCCTACGTCTCCGCCCCGTAGGGGCGGATGAATCAAGCATCTAGGACGGTGGAAGCGAAAGAGCCTAGAATACCGGCTCCGTCATGTTCTCTCTGAAATGATTCCAACTCATTCTGACTAATGTGACCCCATTCGAAGGCGCGATCGATGCGAGCCTTCGCAGCTTCTGGGTGGAACTGTACTCCCCATGCTGGAAGACACTCTCCATCTTCATCGAGGACTCTTACCGCGGTTACGAGGTTGTGATCTGTACGGCCGAGCAGCGAACAGCAATCAGGAACTGTCACGACATGGTCCCGGTGAGTAAACAACACAACCGGGGTGTCGCCCGGGCCCGATCTCCTCGAGCTGAACAGCGAGTCCCCCCTGCCTTCGTTGGTAAGTTCGAGATCAGAGACCCCGTTGAACAGAGTATCTTTCCTGGTAATCTGCGCCCCCAAAGCCTTGCACAGCAGTTGATGTCCGAAGCAGATGCCGAGTGTGGGAGTCCCCGATCTCGCTGAGACCCGCAGGAGCGACGCTCCTCCATCCATCCAGTCCTCCCAAATTGTGACATTGCGGCGCGAGCCGCTGCAATACAGACCATCCACGTCGAACTTAGAGAACCACTCAGAGGTCAAATCATCATCACCGTGCAACGGCATGGCAATCCTGCGGAAGCGCACCGGATTGCCGGAGATATCGACAACGCACTCCTGCCAGAAACTGTATTCGTCGTCCCAGTGAGGTACATCATCATCCGTCAGGACAATTTCTCCCTCTACCTGTGCCCTGTCACCGACCTCTTGAGACTGCATCTGAGGGGTGAGCAATAGTACCTCTACGCTGCCAGCCTCGGCTAGAGGCCTAATCATCTCTTGATTGCCTCCGTGGCCGAATTCAGAACGCTCGACGAGCAGGTCAAGAAGCATCACCCTCGTGTGTGCGCTCATGGTACCTCCGAGGGGCAATTGGTTGAAAGGCCACCCCCCTGACTGCATTGCCGGAGGAAGGCCCCATATGGTGGATAAGCAGATGATTCTCGACTCTGTCGGACCGGTTCAGGCCGTGCTCGACGCGCACGACGGGGTGGTCAATGTGATGGACACCACTGATGGCGTAATCATGATCTCTCTAGAGGGAGGATGCACCGGTTGCAGCGCTACTCCGATGACGGCGATGCAGATCTACTACTCTCTGATGAAGCTTGATGAGGTGCAGGACGTAGTATTCGTCAATGGCGAACTGCCAGCCTATATGCGTGCATTCATCGATGACAAGCTCGCCGGAGAGTAACTACTCTTCATCAGCACGCATCTTTGCTATCTTGTGTGGATTGGTCTCACCCTGAACGTCCTTGCCCTTGATATTCATCACTCCAGCCAGCGCTACTATCACAGCCACTACGGCCATCGGTCTCGCAACGTTCCTGGATCCCCACAGTTCCCCTCCCATGTAGTGAAGGGCGAATAGCATCACAGCAGATACGAGGCACAGCACGGCTATCACCCTTTGAGCCAGCATCTCACCGGCCTCGGTCCGGGAAAAGGTACCTATCGACATCCAGAGGATAACAGCGACACTGCACAGGCTCACTGAGGCCGTCTCAGCCAACGCAACAGCATCCACACTGAGCCGTGCGCGAGGTTGCTTGAGTATGTTGGGGGGCAGACACCCCTACTGTCGAGGGACAGAGTCAAGTCGAATGGCCACTGGTTGAGGGTGTGGTCAAGTCATCCGGATGGAGTCTGCCGAAGGCGAGGTCTGAGGGGCCTCCTTTCATCACCAAGTCGCAGATAGTCACGGTCCTCGAACAGGCTGGGGTACTACTCGAACTAGACGGGGCCAACCGATTCCGCGTTATCGCCTATCAAAACGCGAGTCGTGCACTGGCCTCGCTTGAGGAGGATCTATTGGCGGTAGTGAATGAGGAACGCATCACTGAGGTCAAGGGGATAGGAAAGGGCTTGGGCTCACTGATTACCGAGGCAGTATTGGAAGGTTCATGGGGGGGCCTGTCCTCACTCTACGAACGCGTCCCACCCGGGCTGATGGAGATTGTAGGAATTCCCGGGTTAGGGCCGAAGCGAGCACGTACTTTGTACGAAGAGATTGGAGTTGATTCAGTCGAATCTCTGAAGGCAGCTTGCGAGATGGGCCATATCGCACCACTGTCGGGGTTCGGCGATAAGAGCCAGCAGAAGTACCTCGAGGGAATCGAGTTGCTGCGCCGTTATCAGGGGCGCAGTAGGATGGATGTAGGGCTGTTGTACGGCCAAGCCCTCGAAGAGAGAGTATCGGCCATTCCAGGGGTCATCAGAGCTGAGCTCGCCGGAAGTGCCCGTAGGCGCAGAGAGACCATCGGCGACCTCGACATAGTGGTCGGGGCGGAACCCGACGACCACGACTCGGTAATTGAGGCCATACTCTCATTCCCTGGGATTGCTGAGGTCAAGGGACATGGTGAGTCGAAGGTCAGCCTCATTCTCGAAGCCGACATGCTCGGAGGAACCGGAGACCGCGGCAGCGTCGATGTACAGTTGGCCGAGACGCTGAGAGAGCGTAGCAGTGAT
>DAUV01000050.1 GCA_002505325.1 Euryarchaeota archaeon UBA623
GACCCGGTAAACCTGCCCCGGCTGAAGGACACCAGTCGCCCAACCCCGATTCTGCTCGACCACATGGTGGTCTTCGACATCGACATGCGCCCGTTCTGCACAAGCAGACTCGAGAAGGCACGCAAAGCCGCGCTGAGCCTGAGGAATTGGTTGCTGGAAAACACTGATCTTGAGATTCAGCATGTTTCGTTCTCGGGGAGCAAGGGATTCCACCTAGTGGCTCACGACCCAGATAGGAGTTTGTTCGCAGAACCTGACCCTGCCAAGCGCGAGGAGGCTGTACGCGAACAACGCAAGTCCCTGCTCGATAGTGTGATTGAGGCTGGTCATCCTGTCGACCCGGTAGTCACCGCCGATACCCGCCGCATCATCAGGCTGCCCGGGACTGTGCACGGTTCAACGGGCTGGGAATGTACGATACTCGAGGAGGGCTGGCTTGAGTGCCCCGTAGCAGAGTGGGTCAATTCAATCCCCCGTCATCCGATGGCGGTCAGGCTGCCCGCTCGACCACCAATCTCGCTGCCGAGACTCAGTCTGCCCGGAAGAAGGAAAAAACGACCCAGAAAACAAGCTGACCATGGCCCGGAATACGCGAGTTTGGAGGTTAGCAGTCATGTGGCAGGTACCAAGGATCGTTCAGCAGTGGTGGTTTGGCTGCCCAGTAAGTGGGGAGACGTGGCGGAGTCCATCGAGAAAGCCCAAGTGGCATTCGATGCGATGGACATCGGACCGGTGGCCTACCTGCACGACGGGGAAAGGGGGCTTGCCATCGTGCCGCGGGCAATCCCGCGAGATTTTCTGATGGCCCGCCTGCCCCGCGCGGGACTGCACCAACTATCTCACGAGATTAGGCGGTTCGACCACTCATGGGTCAGAATCACTGGGAAGATGGATGATGATGGCTGGGAAGGTGAGCTTGAGCCCATCACCGTGCTCGGCTACGAGACCAGCGAGCGCTGCTCGCACCCGTGGTCGGCATCGCACCTCGAGCTGTGCAAGCGCCTCGGGCTGCCCATCAGACAGGGCGGAGGGGATGTTGCGGGCGGTTCCGAGCCATCAATCAGAGTCGCTGTCCGGCGCTGAGTTTATCGTCCGAGGCTCTAACCGCGTATTGTCCCGAAGAAGGAGCCCAATGGGCAATGACTGCAGGTGCGTGCCGCACCAATCGCTTTGGTACCTCACCCGACCCCGGCGCCGGGACAGCGCCGGGGTCATTCGAAGGAGTTGTGCTAGTTGGCGAGTGACATCGAAGCCATATTCTACATCTGTGGGGCCATAATTTGGGGTTTGGCAAACTATCCGGCGCAGACAATAATCATCCTCGCCTTGTTCTGGTGGTTTTTCATCAAAAGCGAGTCGGACGAATACCAGACTGCCTTGGGAGGAGGGTATCAGCAGCCTGATTCTTCCAAGTACTCCAATTCTCGGAAGCCACTGGATCTCAACCGAACACTTGCACCCAGTTACATTCGAGCTTATGACAGATTGATTGGATATATCCAGGCTCGTGGAGGTGCAATAAAATCTCGAGAAGATGGAAGACAGAGGCTCTCAGAAATTTGGGGAGTCACGGATGTAGGGCGATTCTTCGACAGTCCCTACGTAATCAATACACTTGGACTTGAGGAGCCCAGTAAAGAGAACAAGATTGTTGGAGATGATTGGTGGGAAGAGGGATATTCTGGCGATGAGGGAGTAGTAAGTGATGCTAGTCCCAAGACGACTGTTGAGATGGAGCCCTCACCCACTCCCTCGACGATAGAGGTGGGTTCTGAGGATGCGTGTGGAGAAGCGGGGTGCTCGACTGCTGTGTCTGCCTTCGACTTCAGGTGCTTCACCTGCAGAAAGAGGTTCTGCCAGAGCCATGCCGGCTCTTCGGTGCACTGTAGCAATTGCGAGTCTTGACTCACACGAAGACACTCTTACTATGGAAGTTCACCGATGGCGGAGAATACCCTGCTCTCTTAACGAGGTCAACCCGTTCCTTACCCGATTGGCTGTGCCCATAGACCACCTCTCCGGGACTGACCTTCAGATTCCAGTATCTCTGGAATACTGCGACCCTCTCCTTGTTCCTAGACATCAGCTTGGGTACAGCGTGAAACATGACTAACTCATTCTTCGTACCTCTGAAGTACTTGGCCAGTACTTCGGGAAGCAGGTTGCTCAGCCAGTTATCGGTGATGTACTTGACATCTCTAGATATGATGTAACGTGGGTTGTCGAGCGGCCCCAAAACCTCTTGCATCGCCTTGGCGAAGACCTCCGAGTCCTCCTCTGAGGAGCCTTCCAAATAGGTCCTGACCCATCCTCCCGAACGGCTCCCACCTGCTACTCTTGATGCAACAGGGCTAATCTCTTTGACCTCCATCAACGATGAGGCGACGGCGTCTGCAATCGCCATGATCAATGACTCATCAGTCCACTTGGCCGAACCTATGTTCCTCGCAGGAGGGAATCCTCCTCCGAGTCCCCCTCCCGTCTTCATCTCCAATGCTTCCTTCGGGACCGCATTGAAGGGCACCCCAACATTCCACAGATCTCTGGAACGAGGTCTGTTCCTCGCCCTCCTGATCATATCCTCGTTGAAGGCCGCTAGATTCTCCGATATCCCCTCTGGGCGAACTTCGGTGAAGGCCGCGTGGACATGCCCCACTCCCTTCTCTATGGCCCCATCATCGCAGACGCCATACAACTGCCTGTGCTTCTGCTTGAATCGGTCATAGTCATCGAACCCCTTGCTGAATTCCTCTGCCAAACAGACGATGTCCCAGTTGTTTGCGACCTTCTCAGGCCATTCCTTATCCAACCTGAAGGATCGTCCCCTCAGTTGGTTGATACTCATGCTTGTTGTCACCGTAGTCAGGTCAATCAGGACGTTGATTCGACTGGCATCCCAACCCTCGCCAAGCAGGCCCCTAGTCCCGACGATGCACTTGGTGACTCCTTCTTGGAAGAGTTCGGTAATCATCATCGTGTAATATCGCGGCTGCCAGTGCTCACCGCTCCCACGGATTTCCATGAAGCCATCACGTTCGATGTAATCGAATTTGATGTCAAGGTTGCGCTCCCCTACCCATTGCTCAAATCTGGGAAATATCCTCTCCAAGAGGTCGTCATCCACAAGCACGGTGGAACCGGTCATCAGAACGGGATCTAGAATGTCGGTCGAATCGGATTCAAGAATGGCCCGATAGGCCGCTACGGCCCCTCCTGCTCCCTTGTCTAGTACGCCTTCGACGATGGCGGTTGCCGATGTCTTCTCGAAATCAGTCACTACAACTGCCCTGATGTCAGAACCCAGTGCCTGCATCTCAGCAGTGAGGACGTCCCTGAGGGCATCGTACTTCGCATTGGCGTATGCCATCACTCTGCCAACTGGAGAGGCGCATGCTCTAGCCCCAGACTCGGTGATTTGGACCCCCAGCATCCTGAGTTTTTGCTTGGCGTCATCGGCGAGAGCGTGGTCCTTCTTGCTCTTCGAGCGCATCAAGCCGTTCCTGATATACCTGTCAAGCAGAGGGATTAGATCGTGCTGGTTCCACTGCTCAATACCTGACTCGATTGGGGCCGGGACCTCAGGAGGTAGACTGAGTCCCTTGTAAGATAGATAGAGCGGAGCCAGTCGAGATAGAGCAGGGTCCCTTCTGCTGAAGGAGCCCCAATCTTTCGCAGGTCCGCTTGGGAGGCGGAGTTCGTCCAAAGTCTGGGCCAGCCAGACTTCCAGAGGAGGGGTTCTTCCTTTCTTTTCTTCACCTGAGCCCAAACTAATCTGACTGACTAGTTCGTTGAATTCGTCATCTACATTGGCGATGTATCTCAGTTCGTCCTGAGTCGGACGGACGAAGTAGGCGAGATCCTGATAGGGGGCCAGATTACCATCACGGACCAAAGCAGGAACCGGTACCTCGTAGTCGACTTCGCCGAAGAACTCCGAGTACATGTCTGCAGACGATGTGCTGGCGGAATCCACATCCGGAGGGGTCGCTGTGAGGCCGAGTATCACAGGATTTCCGAATAACTCCCTCATCTCAACTAGGACCCTTCCCCAGTGCTCCATCAGATGATGGCATTCGTCTAGGATAATCAGACCGATGCCCACCTCCGATAATCTCCTGAGGTTCTCCTTCGATGACTCATGGAGTATCCACAGTGCATTGCCGTGCTGGGCTAAATCATCTCGAACCTTCTTGCGGTAGAATCCTAATCTCTCTGAGTAATACTCTGGGTTCTTGTCCCGGAGGTCATCAATCCAGGCTATTGCAGATTCCACGTCCTCGGCTTGGCTGATTCCGGATTTGTCCGGCTCCATTAGCTTGGCCTTCCAGATGTCGATTGCTGCCCCGTCCAAATTACCACCTCCTTTGGATGGCATTGTCACTGATTGATAGGTCAGTGAGGTCAGAATACCAGGATCCTTCGGATTGGTCCCAATTTCGGCTTGCCTGCCATCCAACTCAAAGAGTTCCTTCGCACGCGCTATCCATTGTGCTTGGATGGCGGAGTTTGGACTGAGGACCAGAGTGGGTTTCCTAATCAAGTCGGACCAGACATACAGGCCGAGGACGGTCTTGCCAGAGCCAGGCGGCGCCACAATCAGGAGTTTCTTCTCTCCGGTCGAGAGTTGGTTTTCGATTATCTGCGATGAGGCTACTTGCGAAGGACGCAATTTGCCCGAAAAACCGATGTTGCCAAAGCCGGGCATCTTAACGCCCTCAATCGGCCCGGTATTTGCGGTTTTTCCCGGTCTAAACAGACGCACCGTGACCTATCACAAGGCCAGAATAATTCGAGTCGGGGGCTACATTGGCACCCTGACCCACTAGGCAACCATCGAGTCGGGCCCCTGTCCCTATGTTCGCCTCCGACAAGATTACGCAATCGGACACCGAGGCCCCCTCCTCAATGTTGCATCCCTGGCCGATTGAGGATGAGTGAGCCGCGCCGATGCAGTTGGAGCCTTTGCCAAACCATGAATCGTCCTCAACATGACCGCTATCGTAGCGGCCGTTTGCTATGCATACTTGTGCAGCCTCGATGAATGATTCTGGGGTGCCAGCATCGACGAAATAACCGGTGAACGCGAGTCCTGCCATCCCTCCTGCCTCGGCGAGGCCTGGGAAGACCTCGCGCTCCATGCTGTGCTTGTCGCTGGAAAGACCATTCAACACGTCGCGCTCAATCAAGTAGCAGCCTGCGTTGATTAGATTGGAGAACTCTGTGCCCGGCTCTGGCTTCTCTTGGAATCTACCAATCATGCCTGATTCATCGAGATCGCAGACCCCGAAACGACTCGGGTCCTCGACCTCCCAGAGGGACAGCGTGGCCTTGGCGCCTGTTGCTGCGTGATGAACGACCAGAGCGGTCACATCGACGCTTGAGATTAGGTCTCCATTGAGCACGAGAACTGGGCCCTGCCCGCTCAGGTGCTGCCGCGCCAACGCCACCGCACCGCCTGTCCCCATGGCCTCATTCTCGACAGACAGTACGATCTCGTAGGGTAGGTTCGCACCCGCGAGGAACGACTCCATCTCGTCGATCCCATAGCCTGCGGCAACGACCACCCGGTCGACCATCTCAAAGGGAACTGCCTCAACCACTCTCTCCAGTAGAGTCTTGTCGAGAAGCGGTAGCAATGGCTTGGCTCGTCCCTCGGTCCACGGTCGCAACCTCGTGCCGAAGCCACCAGCCAGAACAATGACGTCCATGGCCTGTCGGGTGTGCGGCTGCGTTTGAGCACTTCGCGTTCGCGCCACGCACGACGCTCATGCGCATCGTTGAAAGACGGGGTTGAGGTGGCCGGGCCGTGAACATCCACGAGTATCAGGGCAAAGCCCTGTTCAGAGAGTCGGGTATTGCCGTTCAAGACGGAGTCCACTGCACCAGCGTCGAACAAGCCCTCGCAGCCTACGATTCGCTGGGCTCTGAGGTGGTCGCGGTCAAGAGTCAGATTCACGCAGGAGGTAGGGGCAAGGGCAGCCTGTACACCCCGGAAACTGGCGAGTTGGCGATGGAGGGCGGTGTGAAGATTGCGTTTTCGCGTGAGGAGGTCGAGAACTATGCCTCAAACATCCTCGGGCATAGGCTAGTCACCAAGCAGACTGGTCCCGCTGGCAAGATGGTCAACAACCTGTACATCGAGGCTGGCTGTGCCATCGC
>DAUV01000110.1 GCA_002505325.1 Euryarchaeota archaeon UBA623
GTTCACCCCTGACCTACTGCCCGCCGACATTATGGGAACGTACATGTTCGACCAACAGGCAGGCGAGTTCAAGCTCAGGCCCGGACCGTTGTTCACAAACGTTCTACTGGCTGACGAGATTAACCGCGCTCCACCCAAGACTCAGGCAGCATTGCTGGAAGCCATGGAGGAAAAGCAGGTTACGATTGAGGGAATCACCCACAAGCTACCAGCACCTTTCATCACAATGGCAACGCAGAATCCAATCGAGCAAGAGGGTACCTACCCACTACCTGAGGCACAGATGGACCGTTTCCTGATGAAGATGTCAATGGGATATCCCGACCGCCAAGAAGAGAAGGCTATCTTGCAACGCAGGAAGCTACGTGGTAAGGATGACTACGACATCGAGCAGATTACCAGTCCGAAGAAGGTCGTCGCCATGCAGAAGGCACTCGAGACAGTGCATGTCGACCCTGCAATAATGTCCTACATCGTCGAGTTGGTCCAGCGCACCCGCGAGGATCACCGCGTCGTCACTGGCGCCTCACCACGCGCCAGTCAGTCGCTATTCAAGACCAGTCGAGCATCAGCTGCAATTGACGGTCGCGACTACGTCATTCCTGACGATATCAAGAACGTCGCACTCGAGGTCGTCAGTCACAGGATTCTTCTCAAGCCCGAATCAAAGATTCGCGGTGTCACTGGACGACACATCACCCGCAAGATACTGTCCGAAGTACCCGTCCCAGTCATCCAGTGATTAGCAAGATTCACGGTAGTCCCGTGGTTTTCCCTAACCGAGCGAGATGTCCGGGCCAGTAGTAATCGCTGTGGTGAACCACAAAGGCGGGTGCGCCAAGACCACCACTGCGGTCAATCTAGCAGCAGCACTGGCCGTGGGTAACGAAGAGTTAGGCATCGATGCACGTAGAGTGCTTCTGGTCGACCTTGACCCAAAGGGGAATGTCGCAACTACATTTGGAATCGACAAGAAATCGCTGGGCCCGACCATGAATGAGCTGTTCAAGGGAGGTGTGGACGGGGCACCAGTCGCCCTGAATGATTGCCTGATTGGTCCTGACATACTGACTGAGGCAATGCGTGAGTCCTGGAAGTTGCACAACCCTGAGCGCAAGCGCGGTCCGCCGAAGGGAATCTCGATTGAGAATCTCTGGTTGCTTCCTGCCGATCTCGACCTCTCGGGAGTCGAGATTGACCTAGCGACACGCATCGGTCGTGAGAACCGCCTCAAGTTGGCACTGCAGGACTCGCTCGGCCACTTCGACGTGGTCATAGTGGACACCCCGGCCTCACTCGGTCTGTTGACAATCAATGCGTTGGCCGCTGCTGACTGGGTCATGATTCCGATACAAGCAGAGTTCTACGCCCTAGAGGGCATGGGCCAACTGATGAATGCCATTCGCGACGTCCAAAAGGCAATCAATCCGAATCTCAAGCTGTTCGGCATTACTCTGACAATGGTGCAGACCAATAGCAACCTCGGAGAAACGGTAGCAGAGCGTGCTCGCAAGCATTTCGGTGACCGGGTGTTCGAAACCGCAATACAGCGTTCGGTGGCGATAGCAGAGGCGCCTCTCGAAGGAGCACCGATAGTTATCGCTAAGAAGCCTAACAAGTCGAATCCGGGAAGCATGGCTTACTGGAATCTGGCCAAAGAGGCTGACGCCAGGATTGCAAGAATCCGTGGCGGATAGCAGCCCTACTCGGCTTTGCTGACATTGGTGGCGCAGGCGCGACCGTCAGGGGATTCACCGACTTCGTACTCGACTGTGTCGCCCTCGTCGATGGTTCCCTCCACATCTGACTTGTGAACGAACAAGTCGTTCCCTTCTTCTCTCTCTATGAAGCCGAAGCCCTTCACGCGGTTGAACCATTTCACTGTACCCTGAGGCATAATTCCACATCGCACCGCTCATACTACTTCATCTCAACGCTCTGAGGGGCTGAAATAACGGTTGTCAGCGTCTAATCCTCTCACACTCTCTCCAGAGCAGACTGTTTCACATCAAGCAACGCGGCCTCCCACTTTGACTTGAGTTCGGCCTCGAGTGACTTCACGATCTCCTTGACTTCCTTCTTGGAAAGATCTGCACGCTTGGCAAACTGTTCCTCAAGCTTGGACATCATCTCAGTCTCACGTTTGTTAGCGAACTCCGCCACCCTCTGTTCCATCTCGACTTCTTGCTCGAGAGCCAACTCTTGGCGGCGCAGAGCAAGTGCGGCCTCCATGGTCTCACGCTCAGCTCGGAAGCGACGGTCGAGTTCGGCGAGAGCACCACGCTCTGATTCCTCCTCGAGAGACTTGATTCTAACTTCAACATCCGCCTTCATCTCTTTCTCAAGCGATTTGCGCTCATCTTTGAGTTGCTTCTCGAGTTCGGCCTCGCGTACTCTTCTGGCCTCAGAGAGGCGTTCGCGCATCTGCATCTCCTGCTCGAGACGATGCCCCTCGACCTTCCTGTGAACTCCGGACTCCAACGCCTCTCGGAGGTCCATCTCGACACGGCGCTGCATGCGCTCCACATCTTGTGCTGCTTCAAGTTCCAAGCGCTCTTCAAGGAATGCTCTGCGGCGCTCATACTCGGTCTCCATCTCCTCTTTTAGCCTACTTCGAAGTTGAGTTGAGTGGGCCTCTATGCGACGGTCTCTCTCAAGGTCGAGTTGTTCGCGAAGGCGATTCTCCTCGCGGCGCAGACGGTGTAGCATCTCCTCACGTAGCAAGCGTTCTTCGCGCTCCAACGCATCTGTCTCAAGGCGTTCCATCTCGTCCTCAAGTTCGGCCCTCAAATCGGACTCGATCTGCTGAAGGCGCTCCTCGAAGAGAATCTCATTGGCCTTGCGCATCGCACCATGCATACCAGAGACCCTTTCGGTCATCTCAGCGATGCGCATTCGGCGCTCACGTCGGATGCCAGAGCGTAACTTTGATTCTTCATCCAAGCGTTCTCTAGCACGAGTTACTGACTCCATGGTAGAAGAGGCGGCGAGAGCATGCTGTGCACGCAGCGCGGCCAGTTCGTCGATACCTCCGGTATCGTTGTCATCTGGTGACTTGCTCTCACTCACGGGTTCCCATCCCCGAGTTGTCGCTCGTTTCAGAGTATTTGAGAGCGAAGGGTCGGAATCGGCCGATAAAAGCGGTTTGAGGAGACTATCGGAGTCACCGGGCTAGAAGGTGACGTTGAACCCTGATTCGCATGCAGGACACTTGAGTTCGCGAGTCCCGGGCCTAGGCCTGATTCTCAATGTCCTCTCACATCCTGGACAATCAATCTCGATCTTGATGATCTTAGGAGTCAGGGTAAACGAGTTCATGCAGGCACCACAAGTCATCTCCACAGGCCTCTCGTCAGTGCCAGCGACCACGACAGTGTTGCAGTGGGGGCAGGGCAGAGCCTCGTCTGTCAGGGAATCTACCGTGGGTTGGTGGCCGACACGGCAAACAGCACCGCATACCTTGCACTCCTTCTCACCTAATCCCTGAGGGAGCATGTGTCCGCAGTGAGCGCATTCTGCAAGCGGTGGTGCGTACTGTGACTCGACCTCTACCGAATCCGCCATGACCCTCGATTCCGGGCCGGGTTAATCAAGCGGTCGCAGACGAGTCTTTGTCTGAGCCGCCTATCGCGACCCTCAGTGCCTCCACCAAGTCGTTGCGCAAATCTCGAACCAAGTCCACTATTGTGGTCATCCTCTGAGGCCCAGTTCCAGTGACCCACATGCCATTGAGTATGACGATAAGTGCGCTGGCTTCGTGCAGAGCTACTCCTGCTGCCAAATTTATCTCCCAACCAAGCAGCACGACACCAACCAGCAGCAGCGTAATGCCCACTGAGATTGCGATGTTAGTAGAGACCGCTCTACGAGTCCGTTTTGAGAGGTCAATGAATCTGGCCAGCGCCCTCGGGTCCTCGCCCGGTATCAGCACGTCGGCTGCGTCTAAGTTGACCTGTTCTCCACTGCCTACCGCTACACCAACATCCGCTGCGGCAAGTGCTCCGGCGTCGTTGAAGCCGTCTCCGGCCATCA
>DAUV01000024.1 GCA_002505325.1 Euryarchaeota archaeon UBA623
CCCAGTCCCCTGAAGTCGAGATGGAAGTCGGAGGGCAGGGCGAACCAAGGAGTGTAGCCATTACTCTGTGTGTGTAGTGAATACAAGTCGTTACCGAGGGCGTCCTCAATCAAGACAGTTGCATCCTCTACTCTCTCGCCGTTGACCAATGTCTGGAAGCGTACCATCTCGGCTCTGCGCACCTGAACCGCATATGGGGTCGGTTGGGTCTCGATGTGTATCTTGGCGCGATCGAGGTTTGACAGGTTGGCGAAGGTGAAGGTGGTGGAGTTGTTGTCCATGCTGACTGCCAAGGGGAATCCCCGAGGGGTGAAGTCGTCGCAATTCGGACACTCCTTGACGAAGGTCGGCACAATCGAGGTCTGGAACTGGTTGGCCGGCCATGCCTCCTGATTTGACCAGACCAATTGGACTGGGTATACACCTGGAGGAGGGCTGGGGATGTACTCTGACTGCACGGTTATCGCGCTGTTCGACACGTTGTACGTCATGCCCACTCCAGACCAAGTATTCTGCGAGAAGAAGCCCAATGTACCAAACTGCTGCGAGCCGGCATAGCCGTCGTCATAGTGAGAGACTATTGCACCGGTCCCCGGGACGTTGAAGGTGTTCCTCTGAATGTCAAGAAGAGCCCCTACTGCGCGTATTCCGTCGGCGTCCGAAGTACCTGGTACGTTGATCGTGTTGTCGTACATCGAGACTCCGGCCCTATATGCGTGCACCACGGGACAGGTGAAGTCACCCCCCCAGGTGTCGTACTTCGTGTCTGTGCAGGCTCCTGTTCCATCTGTCGAAAGGGTGTTGTTAGCGAGATAGATTCTGGATGCGGACGGTGCAGGAGCGCTGCTACCGTACTCCCCTGCACGGATCACTTCCCTAGCGATGTCGTGGATGGTGTTGTTTTCAGCGATGACATCGAACGAGCCGAGCAACCAGAGGCCGTTCCAACCACCTACAGGTCCGATGTCATTGTTGCTGATTCTCACATCGCTGGATTCAATCGCTATCCCTGAGGATTCTGCGGCACCCTCAAGATCGTTGCCGACAATATTTGCCAAGCCGCCTTGGAAGACCGTAATCGGAGCGCCGTCACCGGTTGTAATCTCATTGGCGACAATCTCAATTGAGTAGTCGACATTGGAGACTGATTTCCTACTGTTGATATCAATGCCGTTGCAGTTCACATTAAATTCTGAATTGGAGATAATTCCAGAAGAGTGCTGCATGCTGATGCCATAGTCCCCGGTACTGTCAGCACTGTCAATTTCGATGAATGTGTCTTCTGCCCAAATCACAGGGCGACTGGGGGCTTGCCGGCTGCATCCTACGTTGGTACCGATGAGTGTGGGAGACTGAAAAATCAGTGGCGTCACAGGAGTTCCTGAGCTATAAATCTGCACTGCAGAGCCGCCGACATTACTCTCATCGTCGTTACCCACTGTGTATTCGCCACCAAGGAGGCGTGGCTGAGCGAGATTCGTCGTCAGCAAGCTGGTGGTGTTGATGTCTGTGAATTCTATCTCGGTTAAGACCGGGCTTGCGCCGTCGATTACCAGAGCACCGTATCTCCATTGAGACACTGTGGGAATATAGTAGGGAATGCCCCAAGCACCGTCGATGACGATGTGCCTCAAACCGGTCTGGGAAAGGTCGATGGTGTTGCGAATCAAAACTCCCTCGTAGCACGACGGGTCCTTGACCCAAATCTGCTGGTTGCCATAACTCATCCCGTAGCACTCTCCAGTAGCACTAGAATTGGCCGGATCGGTCCAGCGGAAGGTGATTCTCTGAGCGGTGTTAGAGTTACCACTGGCGCCGCAATTAGAGACCCCTGCGCACAGATTCCCGCGGACGTCCAAGTGAGTTCCGTTGGGGAATGTGACAGTGGTTCCTGGCTGGATTATCAACTTCGATCCCGATGCGATGACCACGTCTCCGGAGAGAGTGTGCGTGCCCGACCATGTCTCAGTGCCCGAGATGACTCCAGAGGTAGTCTCGTTGTTGGCGGAGACAGGGGCCGCTGGACCAACTAGGGCGACGAATAGGCTGGTCAACATCAGCATGACGAGGAAGTGACTGCGTACACGCTCACCGCGAGCCATGCGTTGGGGGGGTCGGGAATGGATTTAATCATAGGGTAGCGTCGAGCCGTAGGCTCGATTGGCGGATTGGGGCGAAATGCCTTGAATCAAGCCAGATTCAACTCGAATGCGATGTCTGAAGCCCACTGTACGGCATCAAGGAATCCGTAGCCGCCCCTGGCATCGTGTGGGCTGCCATCAATACCAGACTTGTCGCAAGAGCTTGCAAGCGTTCTCTTGACCATTTTCATTTCTTCGGAGTCGATTACTCCATCATCTCCTGCCAATGCGGTGCCGTGCAACTCAAGGATTAGAGCTAGGGCACCGGTGACTAGGACGGTCGAGTCGCTGGTCCCGGTAGAATATGCGTACGGAGGCTCAATCTGTGTCGAAGTTGTCGAGAATAACAGGACGCCGGGTGCTGACACCTCGGGCTTCTGGTCGGGATAACTCCTGTTCTCTTGGGTGTACGGATCTACCATGGAGCCATTGGCAGAATTCGACCAGACGTTGCCGCTGTGTGTAGAGGTCCCTACTGCGATGACACCTTGCATATTGGCTGGAACCGAGACGTCAGAGATGCTGGCGTCATCGCCGGTATTTCCCGCCGCAGCAACGACAAAGATACCGGCATCCAGTGCTTCTTGGACAGCTAGGACGGTCTCTGATTGGATTCCCATGCCATCTCCTGGGTCGCTGCCGAGGCTGAGGCTGACTATGTCGGCATTCTGTGTGATTCTGCACCATCTTATCGCTTGGGCGACCCTATCTTCTTGTCCCGATGTACCGGATGGGCCGAGAGCGAGTGCAATTGACAAATCTACCCCAGGGGCTGCACCGTAGAACTTGCCGTCAGCCACGAGAAGGCCAGCCATCATGGTCCCGTGAGAGTCCTCACCGACGTCCCTGATGTGGCCATGCTCGCCTTCATAGAAGTCGCGGAACCCGGCAAGTGTCAGATTGGAGAAGTCCGGGTGAGTGGTATCTATCCCCGTATCGACCATGCATACATGAACTCCTGAACCGTCCAACCCGGAATCCTGCAGGTCTCTGATTCCCGTTGTCTCGTAAGCCCATTCAGACTCAGGAAGAACGGGGGACAAGTAGGCATTGATGTGGGGCCAAATCAGCAGCATGAATACAACGCCGAATGCGAAGGTGATGGCCCCCCAAGGCCACAGTATTTCCCTCAAAGGGGAGGCAGGCCAACGTAGCTCCCTCGCCTCTTCGTCTGAGATACCATACGCCTCTCCCGGATAACCAGGGGCATCTGAGTCGATGGTAGTCAGCATCCTAGGCTCTTCGGGCTCGGGTAGCAACTCGAGGTTGTCCATATGACTCATGTTTCACCCCATCTTGCGCGCGTATAGGCGAGTCATAGCCCTATAGGTTCTCAGGGCCGGCATCAGAACGGTGCTGATGACCTACGTCTGCCGCCACCTCTTGTGAGCAGCAGCAATGCGACTACCAGAAGTGCCCCTAGTAGCCAGCCAATCCAGTCAGCCGTGTCCTCAATTGGAGGAGCGCGTATCTTGATTTGGTCGACATCATACTCCTCTACTGAATCGAAGCCAGTCTGATTGATATTGAACTCGACATAATACGTGGCAGGGGCAATGTTTGAGAGATCAAGTGCAATTTCGAACACGATCTCTGAATTCGCCGGTACGTCGCGGATGTCAGTACCATTTGGTCCCGATAGAACATTGCAATTTAGATCATCACAAAGGGTGCCGTTGAGTTGAACCATCTGCGCGTCGACCAACCCCTCATTCTTGACGATGACTGAGTAAAGCGTCATCTGGCCAGATACCGGGTCCACACCTCCACTATAGAGCTCGTGAGATACTATACTCAGCATGGGCATAGATGTCTGAACATGAATTTCGATATCTGGATATGTGTTGTTCGCCTTGTCCCTGACTGACACGTAAATCTTGAAATCCTCGTCGCTGGCGTTGAGGGGTGCGGAAACTACGACTGCATGAGTCGCACCTAGGAATGCGGGCAGACTGTGCGCAATCGACCCGGACCTAGTCCATCCTTCTGGGAGTTCAGAGTCATCGAACTCAAACTCGAATCGATCGTCTCCGTTGCCAGTGTTGGCAATCTGCATTCCAATGTTGATTGAATCGCCTGGCTGTATGCCATACGAATCATCCACAGGTTCAGTCAACTCGAACCCGTGAATCTGAGGCACTCTGACCGTTAAGGTGTGATCATATGTGTATCCGTCTTGAGACATAATGTTGAGTGTCACAAAGTGGCCTTCCTCGAAAGAGTGAGCTACCGATTGGTTCGCAGGAGTGACCCTGACATTTAGGTTGCTGAAATTCATAGTGTTGTCCAGCCCCATGTCAAAGTAGGCAGTGGTATTCCACTCTCCGGATCCGTTGTGGAACTCTACCAACCAATCACTCGCATCAGTACCGACAGTTCCACCGATTATGCTGAAGGTATCAAACGGCTCATGGCCCAAATATTCGATGCTGAGGATGAAATCCACAAACTGGAATCCGCCTTCGGAGTCCAATAGTACACGAACATCATCGTCACCTCCATCGAATTCCGGGTCAGATCCAGAACTG
>DAUV01000023.1 GCA_002505325.1 Euryarchaeota archaeon UBA623
TTGTGAGGTAGCCGGAATAGAGTCGACATCGACTATGCTCTGTCTCTCTCGGGAATTGGCAGCGGCCTTGGTCATCTGGGCGTTGCGAGCAGCCATGTCTGCCGCGAAGCCAACTCTGACAGTAAGTTGCTCCCAACCGAGTCCATGTGCAATCGACACGGTCATCTCCGGGTTCAGCCCCCTCTCCTCAGCGAGACGGAATAGAGTCTCATCAGGTATCTCGGCTGCGTCCTTAGGCAAGGACTTCAATGCCGTGCGCACCGCAGCCTCCCCCTTCCTCAGCATCTGGTAATATCGGACCTCCTCAAGTTCAAGAATACTCAGAATTCCTTCTCTCGACTGAACGAAGGAAGACATGTCCAGATGAGTATCCATGTGGTGTGCTCCGAGGTCGGCAAGGCTGACGGATGCATCGATTTCATCTTTCATCCTGCAGGCACGGCGAGCCAACATCCTAGCGAGGTAGCCAGCCTTGGCGTTGCTTGGGACCATTCCATCACCAAGCATATTGCAAAGTGCATGCATATGATCAGGTATAGCATAGATCGAAGACAGCGGCTCAGTAACTCGCTTCAGCTCTTCTACAGAGAGTTTGATTCCTGTCTCAGAGAGTCTTTCCACCAGTTTTTCATACAGCGCCTGCACGTCGGTACCGACGTCTATGTTCAGGATCCCTGCAAGTCTTGAGAGTTCACTGAGCAGGGCATCCATGTCTACCTCCATGCCCAAAGAAGAGACCATTGAGTCGAAACCGCTCAGTTGTTTCAACCAAGTTACGGACTCTGGGTAAATGGCCTCGTAGATAGTAGGGGTTCCAGCTGCGGCCCAACAGAACCTCTCGAGGCCGTATCCAGTGTCGATAATCTGTAGGTCCATCTCCTTGTAACGCAGTCCCTTAATGTCGATGTCACCATCGTCTGACTCTTCTAGACTCATGAACACCAGAGTGGCCAGTTCGAGCCCCCCTACGATGACCTCTAGAGCGGGACCAGCGTTTCCGCCACCCGACCATGGATTTTCGACGTAGGTCAGATCCTCGGGATTGATACCAAAAGAGTCGACTAGCATCTCGTCGCAGTAGCGCACGCATTGGTCTATCCAGTAGACTACATCGCCGTCTTTGGGTCGGTTGAAAGCATGGTGGGCCATCATCTCAAAGGTGGATAGGTGTCGACCGGAACGACCTACTGCAGCCACGTCGGTCAGCCTGATACAGGGCTGGCTGATACCCAAGGGGTTGGCCGGTGGAGGGACCTGTCCGCTCGTCACGTGCGGCTGAAAGTCGGCTATACTGGCTATGGTCAGGTGAATGTCATCACGCCATCTGGCAATTATTGGATAGGGTTCTACGCGTGTGTGGCCACGCTTCTCAAAGAAGTCGAGGAATGCTTCCCTCATTGCATCCTTGAGGGGCTTACCTCGCATCGGGAAGCCGTCTATCGTCGGGTTACCGATGAAAGTATACGGGTCCTCAGTAGTATCACCGCAGGTGGTGCGACTACTGTCTCTGGTCCAGAAGCGTGCTCCAGTAACCCGGCAGGTCTTGCAGACGTGTCCCGATTCCTCCCAGTAGGGTATATCGATCTCTCCAAAAGTCATGCTATTGCACCCTCCTGCGCTCCGTCCATCGGACTGACAGTCTTGAAGGCGATTGTCAAGAGGGTGCCCGTTGTGTTGAAAGCGGGGATGCAGCAGGCTTGACCATGGCAGCCGAGTGGAGGGATTTCCTTGAGCCATCAGGCCCGGGTCGGATGCGCATCTCGAAGCATGGCAGTATGCTCACCGACGCTATCCTGATAGCCGACGAGCAGCATATGGCGGAGCACTCTGACGACCGCTCTCCCACCCAGCTTGTCAACACTGCCTGCTTACCAGGAATCGTCGGCGAAGCCTGGGCGATGGCCGACTGGCACTTCGGTTACGGTTTCCCGATAGGAGGAGTTGTAGCGACCGACGTGAATTCTGGCGAGCAGGGCGGGGCGATATCTCCCGGAGGAGTCGGTTTCGACATCAATTGCGGAGTCAGGCTGTGCGCTACTGAGATGACTCTGGAAGATGTCAATCCCAAGGCACTGGCTGCAAGCCTTGCTCGCTCGATTCCTGCCGGGGCCAGTCGCAAGGGAGGAGTCAATTTGACTGCGAGCGAAATTGAATCTGTTCTCGCGGATGGT
Source organism: Euryarchaeota archaeon UBA623 (assembly GCA_002505325.1). Lineage (GTDB taxonomy): Archaea > Thermoplasmatota > Poseidoniia > Poseidoniales > Thalassarchaeaceae > Thalassarchaeum. The sequence goes on from DAUV01000023.1 coordinate 2,172, forward strand.
GCGGGCGCCGCAATTGATCTCGGATGGGGCGAGTCACGTGACCTCAGGGCCATCGAGTCAAACGGTCGGCTGGAGAGTTCTGAGAGAGATGTCGGTGAGCGCGCACTCAAGCGCGGCTCGACAGCACTCGGTACCCTTGGGTCGGGCAATCATTTCCTTGAGTTGCAGGTAGTAGACAGGGTGGTCGATCAGAATGCTGCCTCTGCCTTCGGCCTCAGGCAGGGACAGGTGACGGCCATGATCCACACCGGTTCCAGAGGACTTGGACATCAGGTCTGTACAGAGCATGTGGCTGCAATAGAGTCAAATTATCACAGAGATGGCGATATCTGGCACTCAGAGGAATGGGGGATCAGTCTCGCAGACCGTCAGCTCGCAGCCGCTCCGATTCATAGCCGTGAGGGGAGCGCCTACCTCGATGCTATGCGAGCTGCTGGTAACTATGCCTTCGCTAATCGCTCGGCTTTGACTCAGAGGTTGCGTGAGGCACTTCGCGAGCAGCACGGTCGGGATGGTGGGCTGGATGTCGTCTATGATGTGAGCCATAATATCGCCAAGATTGAGGAGCATCGCGTTCACGGTTCCTCCTGCACATGCTGTGTTCATCGCAAGGGCGCCACTAGAGCACTTGGAGGAGATCATCCTGAATTGGCTGCCACATTCTCTGGAGTCGGGCAGCCAGTGCTGGTCCCAGGAGATATGGGAACTGCTTCATGGGTTCTTGCTGGACCTACCTCAGGGGGCAATGACGCCTTCTCATCTTCTTGTCACGGGGCGGGTCGCAGGCTCTCTCGCACCGCTGCGCGGAAGACTGTTGACTCGGACGTCCTGATGGAAACGCTTGAGTCGCGCGGTATTCACGTTCGAGTCAAGACTCCAAACGTCCTCTCTGAGGAGGCGCCAGAGGCTTACAAGGACGTCGATGAGGTCATCCGCCTAACCAGTGAGGCTGGCCTAGCAAGGCCGGTGGCTCGATTGAGGCCAATAGCGGTAATCAAGGGCTAGCTGGACTTGTCACGGTAGTAAATCTCTATGATGTCGTTGTCGTGTATGATGGCGTTCTGGTAATCGTCGTTCAACTCGCCATTCACATACATCACCACTTCGCTGTCCTCGTCGGCCACTTTGTGGAGTATCTGGTTCTCGTTGAAGGTCTCACCCCAGATCTCGAAGAAGGCCCCAACGGGGGCGTTCATCGGAGTTGGGGTTTCGATGTGGAGTTTGCCGGTCTCATCGTGGGTGTGAATTCCTCGCATGCCATCGCATTCGGAGTCATCTATCCCTATGTTGGCTGCGATTGAGACCTCTGAGCCATCAATGAATATACTCAGCGTTGCGTGGTCGTGCGAGACAATCTCGCTGTGGCCAGCCAAACAGACATCAACAATCTCCCAGTCTGCGGACTCATCTGTGAGGGTGCTTGGTGCGAATACAACTACTGCGACGAAGGCAGCGGTCAACAGACCGGCACCTAGTAGGAGCATTGACTCCATATTCATGGTACCCGGACATACGCATTCGTCTTGAACCATGAGGCTGTGCATCTCGATATGCAGAGAGTAGAGAAGGTTCCTGAGTACTGGGATGTTGCCAAGGCGGACCTGTCTGTCGCCGATTCAACTCTAGCAGAGATCATCGCGCGGAACGAGGAACCTGCCCTCGCCTCAAAGGGAGATATGTTCGTGACCCTAGTATCATCCATCGTAGGCCAGCAGATTTCCACTATTGCCGCGAGAACGGTCTGGAGCAGTTTCGAGGACCTAGTAGGAGATGTACGTCCGAAAACAGTACTGTCACACAGTCCCGAAGAGTTTCGCAGTTGTGGACTATCGGGACGCAAGGCTGAGTACATCCTAGGGATAGCCGAAGCTTGGCAGAGTGGATACGCTGACAAAAACTGGAATGAGATGAGTGATGTTGAGGTGATGGCGGCGCTGACTGGACTTAGAGGAGTAGGCGATTGGACGGCTGAGATGATATTGATCTTCGCATTGTTGAGGCCGGATGTCTTTCCAGTGGGCGACATAGGAGTGGTGCGTGCAGTTGAGCGGCTGTACGCAGAAGGCGGTAGCATGAGCACTGAAGAACTGCTTGCGAAGTCCCAAGACTGGAGGCCATGGAGGACAGTAGCGACATGGTACCTGTGGCGCAGCATCGATCCCGAGCCGGTACAGTACTGACTACATGCAGTATCCGCGCTTCGGTTGATCAGGTATCGATGGAGCAGCCCCTGACTGAACCCCATCGGCCTCTTCCATTATGATTGTGAGCAGTGTGTTGACGAGGGTCCTGAGCTCCTCGACCTCCTCTCTGAGATCATCGAAAGTCCCAGCACCGCTATCCTCAGGCATCGCGCATCCCATCTGAGGAATCGCTTCCTCAAGCCGGCGAACGCTACAGTATGGCCTATAAACACGAGAGGTCGTAAACTTGCAGTCGGGGCGGTTGGTGGAGTGGGCTTGAATAGCCGTCACTCAACTTCATCATCCGCTTCTTCTTCACTTTCCGGCTCTTCTTTCTCGTACTCCCACGAGTCGTCCTCGTAGTAGTCATCGTCATCGTCCTCGTAGTAGTAGTCATCACTGTCGCGTCCTCTCAACATGGTCATAGCTATGCCTAGAACGACAACAACTAGTACACCTCCAAGTAATAGCATCTGAGAGTCTTCCCCTCCTGTTTCAGTAGTGGGTTGTGGCTGTACGTTAATCCCTACAATCGCCTGATAGGGGTTGTCAAAGTCGCCATCAACAATGAGGTACAGATTTGGTTGACCGGGCTGCCACGACTCCCATTGGAACTCGGCGTAGACGCTCGAACTCTCAGCGGGCAATGTCAATGCAATGGTGCCATCCCTAGCTGTGGATAGTGATTCTCTCCATTGGCCACCATCAACCAGTTCGTAAAGTCCGATAGCGAACTCTCCCTCTCTCTTACCGGGGTTCTCCCAGAAGGTCTCGATAGTGAGAATTTCACCCTGCACCGGAGTGTTGCTGGGATTGATTACCGAGCGAGTGTAATGCCCTAGGAACTCCATGATTCTCAGAGTGACTTGCCTTGGTGCCGACTCACTCCCTGAGCCGATAATCTGATTACCAGATTTGTCCGTAGAGGTTATCCAGAACCAGAGATAGTCCCCGGATTCTATCCTCATATCGTTTAACGGACTGAAATCCAGCGCTGACTGATACACGTCGTTGGTGTCGTCGTCGATAATCATAATCAGTTCACCGGTGTCCTCGGTCCCAGCAACGGGACCGTTTGCTCTGACGTAGACCCATGAAACCTGCAGTGGGCCATCCACCATACCAATCTCATCGACCATTGTCACGGTCACCGTGACATCTCCCAGCAGGTCTGAATCCAATATCGTCAGAGAAGAATCTGGATAATCCGCTATGTTGAACAGGGCCTGTGGAGCCTTGCTGTCCACTATAACGGAAGCATCGCTGTTGGCCACGGACGAACCCCCTCCTGGGACGTTGAGGACACCAGTAGTGACTGTCATCTCAGGATTCAATGGCACCCTTGCAGGTAGGACCATGGATCCGGAGAAGGATCCGTCGGAATCCACTTCAACCACAATATCGACTTCTTGAGTGCCGTAGATGACTTCAATCTCGACTTGTAGGCCTTCGGGTATCTCTGAAGTTCGCACCTGTGAGCCTGCGTAGTGTATCGAGCCGTCCATCTGGAACTCATCCCCCTGCCGCAGGTATAGTGAATTCCCGATCGGTTCGATCTGAGGCGGAGTCAAATCAGACATGGACTCCGGGACTGCCATGAACTTGTTATCGAGCTCCCATGTCAGTTCGCCTATGTTGTTCTGGTAGGCGACGGTAGTGAGGTCGTCCTCGATGCTAATACTCGGTTTGCATCCGAGTTGACCGTCCTCCCACGGATAGTCCCACGAGAGTTCGAAGCCGAGGCTAATCTGAGTGATGTCCGAAGTGATTTGGGACGATTGGGCACTAAGTGGCGAGACCATGCTGTCATCAGCGGTCCACAGTGTCCCTCTGGATGGGTCGAAGGTGAACTTGCCCAGATTGGACGGACCGTCTCCGCATAGCATCACAGTGATATTATCGAGGGTGTGGATGCCGTTGGCCTCTTCGATTTGCATAGTAAAGGCGTGCGGCACCCCTGCGAGCAGGAAGCCAATTTCACGATCTAATTCATATCCAGATGAAATCAGGTTGGTCGGCTCGTCGGTTGCTACCACGATACTGGCCCATGCGTCAGCAGCACCAGGTCCGCCTCCAGTTCCTCCGTCCTGGTAGGTGTGTCCGGCCCAGTCGGTACCCTCGACGTAGAAGTGGACTATGCTGTTGAATGGCAGAGAGGAGACATCCAGTGATGGGAACTGCACCTGCTGCTGGCCAGTCATTCCTGAGGTTAGAGGCATCTGCATAGACAAGTACTCGTCTTCATCAGCTACGCCATCCATATTTACGTCGTCCACGGTCTCTCGCCAGTAGCGCAGTGTGATTACCTCACCACGAGCCTCTCCCTCGTCTATGGTGATGAATAATGAGAGTGGATTGGTGGGTTCCCAGACCTTGGCATGAGCCGGTTGCAGGCCGATATTGGTGTTGACTTCCATAGGGCCGGCGATAGGCGGATTGGAATCGACTCTGACTATGACCTGAGGTGGAACCCCTGTCACATCCTCAGCTCCTGTAGAAGATCCTGATGGACCCACAGAGAGCATCATAGGCGACATGGATAACTCCAACAGCGATATCGGAGGAGTAACGATTCCAGAGTATTCTCCTCCTTCTACGGAAGTCATTGCGAATAGGTTGCCCGATAGATTCAGGCCGACGGAGTAGTCACTGGCGTCGGGGCGGGAACTGGTCGAGTCCTGGAAGCGGACGGATCCCGATATGTTGACCTGATTGCCATCCATAATCGGGAACGGGTAGAACGGCGAGAACTGATTCGACAGTAATCTACCGGACTCGTCTCGGACCTCAAAGGAGTCGACCTGAATGTCGTTCTCTACGGCTTTGGCGCCGGACTGGCCACTGAATGACACTGCTGGCCACACCGTCTCTCCTGACGAGTCGAAGGCCTGAGCGACCCAGCGGATGCTGTCGACGTCGTCCCAACTCCAAGAAATCTCAAATGCCCAGTGGACGACAACATCGTTCCAACCATCGTTGTGCACCTCGTTGCCGATGTAGCTAGCCGTCTCGTCGAGCATAGCGGAATTGCTGCCCGAGGATTGGCTGAACATCACTGCAGCCGTCGGATCCCAACCATACATTGGGTCCTTTGATGCCTCGAACTCAAGAATCACTCCATCAGAAGCGGTTCCTCGCAAGGTAATCTTCTCAATCTCCGAGTTGTCATACAGGTGGTGGTGCTTGGTCTGTATCTCCACCAGTTGCCTATCTGGGTACATCGTGTTGGGAACTTGGAAGTCACGATTGGTCATGATATAGTCAAAATCGATATCGCCATCAATGGCTATAGAACCCATCTCAGCGGAGATGTTGACGGGTATCGAAACCTGTTCTGGAGGGGGGTCGTCCTGCGTCTGCGTGTCGTGGTAGGCTGATACCGAAGCACCTAGTCCGGAGACGTTCTCGAAAATCATGTAACCTATTCCCATCCTACTCAGTGTCACTGTCTGGGCGCTGTTCGAATCTATACTCAAGGAGACTTCTCTCCACTGTCTTCCGGTGTCAGAGTCAGTATGAGTGCCCGGCAGCGAGTTAATTGCGAGTATCTGAGCGCTGTCGAGCATATTGTAGAACGGTGAATTGGCTGAACTGCTGCTCTGTGTTGCTGTACCAACAGAAACTGAGACAGGAGATTCGAATCCATTGTAATCCGGTGAAACCGCGATGATTCCGGCGTTAACCGCTCCGGCTGCTGGAATCCTGAAGGACAGTGATGCGGGGTTGCTGCCGTCGAGGGCGAGTGTTGCCGATGTGATTTGGTGCTGTGGTTCACCCTCCCAATCGGAGAGCAATGATTGCCACCCGTAGTGACCGTAGTTACTGCCGAACGGGAAGCTCCACTCATGAGTCTCGTCTCCGATGACATCAATGTCGGGATTGAGTGCAGGCTCGGCGAAGTTGGCGGTCAAGACCAATTTGTCAATCCAGCCATTCGTAGGCAGTGATATCGACACTCCAAATCCAGGCTGAGGGTAGGTGAAAGTCAGTCCACCCTGCGAGGCAGTTCCCAGAGTCCCTCCGTTAGGGCCTGTGAAGTCTATTGAGAGGCCACTGGAGAAGTTCCCTGAGAGTCCGATGCTCTTGATTGGCCTCGAGGAGTGCAAGTAGTCAGAGGATACTGTGCCAGCGACGCCGGAGGCATTCAGCAGGCCGTCAATGAGGCTCACACTGGTACTGAAATCCCAGCCGTTGCCCTCTAATGCTGCGGCATTCAGAATTCTCTTGCCACCGATGTGAATCTTGTTAATCCTAGGAGTCTCCTCCTCGTTGTTGGTGCCCATGTGTACCTTGAGTTTCATCTGAGGAGTCGTAGTGGTGTCAACTCCGGCCAGAGAAATCGGGAAAGAGACATTCGAGTATCCAGGAACGGCTTCTCCAGTAAAAGTGTCAATCAGAGACGCACTGACCCAAGAGTCAGAAGGAATCGCGGCATCGACATCGATGAATCCGAGGTTGAAGTCGTGAATGTCAGAGGCGCTAAAGACAGGGCTCAGCCAGTCGCCTGGAGCTCCGTAATTGGCTATTCGGATACCGACGTTATCGAGGTACCAACCAGCGTAGTTCCAAATTGAGTCCCCACCGCCATGGAACCTGAATTTTACATTGTCGCCAGCATAAGATGCGAGACTCGCCTCCTTGTGGTCCCATGTCAAATCGTTTACCGTGTATGTAGACCCCGAACCAAGGCACTTGACTGGGCCGAAGTAATTCGAACCGGCAGGAATCTGGGTGTAGCTTCCAATCCCAGCGTGATTGTAGAACCCGCTGTGTGGGTCCCAATATTGCCAGCTACCTCCGTTCACCTGAATGAAAATCCCGCCGCCGTCGAAGTAGTTCTCAAAACATGCCCAGTGATCCATCACGAACGATGCGCTGGAGTTGGCCGGTAGGCTGTAGGTTGGAGAGTAAAGGTTTGCTGAGGCGCTGCTCGAGTAAGTCCCGCCGAGGTTTATCGCCATAACGTAAGGGAAGGAGGGTTCTTCTTGGGGGCCCGCATTGCCTGTTATCTGCCCGTACGACCACCTTCCTCCGACATCTCCCGTAGAGGGATTTCTAGTCCATCCAGAGGGCATGTTAGCCGAAGGATTTCCTGCGGTGGAGTCCTCGAAGCCCTTGTTGATATTCTGGAATCCACTGGTGAAAGTGTAGTAGGCCCAGTCGTCGGCACCTGCCTGAGTGTTTCCGTTAGGGTTGGGGAAAACAGCGCCATAGTGATACGCTGTAGAGGATGTCTCCAAGTTGTCCTCAAATACAGTGTTGCCCGAATCGTCTACGATACGTATGGCGGCAACGGTAAGTCCCTCTTGTTCATCTGCTGCGCTGCCTCCGTAGTGAGGAACGTAAGCGTCGCTATCGACAATGAACCGAAGATATACGTTGGACTGATTCTGGAACGAAGTCGGGATGTCGAAGGAGACTGTTCGAATACCGTTGCTCTGGTCTCCGGAGACACCATCATAGCCGCTCACACCAGGAATTGCACCCGCTCTGTCTTCACAGTTGTAGACAGTGCTTGAGCCCGTTGAAGAGATGTCTGTCCATGTGTTGTTGTTCAAAGAGAGTTCGACGCAGGCGTTGTCTGAGTATGAGCCCGATAGATCCCACTCCATATCTACCTGAATGTCGAAGGTGCTGTTGATTCCTGCTAGATTGAGAGTCCTTTGTAGGGCGCCGTACTGGCTAGCTGAATAGTCGCATCCAGCGCCTGGAGTATAGCATCCGCCATGCCAAGCCCCGAACTGAGTCCCATCGTTATGGAAGTTGATGTTGTCGAGGAACCATCCGGGACGTTCGTTGGTGGAAGTGGGGTCGGTCCAAATTTGGAATCTGAACTGAATCTTACTGGCATTGTCAATGTCGGCAATAGACGACATAGAGATGTTGCTCGAGACCCATCCACTGTGTGTGGGCGAAGCGAACACAGGGACGGCCCCAGATGGTGCGCCCGCGGGTGAGGGTGCGCTAGTAGACATCGTGCTTGGATACCCTCCGTCTGGCGCGATGTAGGACCAGTCAGTCCAGCCGTTAGTGTTGATTCGGTATTCTACCCAAGTGCCGTCTCCGCCACCAGCCGCGGTGCTATCGATATGATACCAATGGTCGAAGGTCAGATAGTAGCCATTGATTTCCTCAGTTTGAGGAACATCGACTTGGGGGATCAGGAAGTACCCCGAGCTACCTGCTGGCACGGGTGAACCGGGTAACGTACCTACAGAAGCGATTCCTTCGGATGCCGAAGCAGGGACTACACCATGAGCCAAAGTCTGCTCATTGCCGGAGATATTCCCATTTAGCCCACCAAAAGTAGTGGCCTGCCAGAGTTTGTGCTGGTTGCAGAAGTAGGTCTGATTGGTGACTTCAGTGGAGTCTAGTTGGTTGTTGCCGTTGGTGTTCAGTCCCGCCTTCATCAGGTTACCTGCGTACTCGCAATTGGCTCCGGCAGGGACTGTGAAGAACTCAAAGAGGAAACCTACAGTAGAGCCGTTAATCAGAGCGTCGCAGAAGTAGTCCGTCCACACAATCTCATCACTGTCGAGATTGGTGTCGAAATCGCTGTCCCAGCCCCTCTCCATAACAGTCCCATTACCTCCGCTGCAACCAGATACACCCGTGCTGTAGCCGTAATCGTAGACATGACGCCAGCCGGGAGAATACTTGTATGCGCTATTGAGATTCACTACGATATCGCCCTCATCGAAGGTGCTGATATTTGATCTCGTACCATCGTCCTCAAGATTCAGTGACACGTCGTTAATCAACTCAGTACCGTAGAAGACACCTGAAGAAAAATCGGTGCCCCCCCATACTATGTCGCTATCTAAGGATGCGGCCATGGGCGAGTCGGTTACATGGAGCCAACCGTCGAGGACGGTGGAGTTACCCGGTACCCTGAACCCCGTCAGTGTTACTGCATCTCCTTGGGGGTTGACCGAAGAAGGTCCTATCCAATTCGTGCTTGCTGCGGCGGCAATCGGTGCTGTGAGCATGAGGAGTACAATGGCTCCTGCTAGTCTCTTACGCTCGGCTGGCATGACACCTACGTGGGTTTAGGGTATTATGAATGAATTGGTCCTGTTCTTAGAACTGGAGGATATAGCAGCATTTTCATCTTAGAATATGGTTGCCCCCATGAGTTCTGGATGGAGCCACTGGGGAGAATTGAACTCCCGACCTTCCCATTACCAATGGGATGCTATACCCCTAAGCCACAGTGGCGTCGAGCGAGCCACCTGAGGCCGCGATTTAATCACTACGGAGTATGAATGAAGATTTGAAGCAATGGAAATCGGTGAGAAAGTAATCAACAGACTGAAGACTAGTACTCGACTCGGCGGGATGCCTGCCGAGGTCGCATAGCCTGGTATTGCGCATGACTGGAAATCATGTGGGTTTTACCCTCGGGAGTTCAAATCTCCC
>DAUV01000086.1:0-158 GCA_002505325.1 Euryarchaeota archaeon UBA623
ATCAGAAAAGCGGCCGATCGCGCGTTGGTGATAATGCTCGAGAAGCGATTGATGCAGCGTGGATTCAAGATCTGTATGCCAGACGGAGTTCATGTCGTCGAGTCGGTCGATTCAGATCGGACTGCGAGACATACTAAGCGCTTCTTCAAGAAATATCC
>DAUV01000086.1:516-7093 GCA_002505325.1 Euryarchaeota archaeon UBA623
TGAGCAATGGGTTCATCCGAGTGCGTCCTCTCGTGATGATTCAGCATGCAGTGGTCGAGAGTACAGGTAGAGATGCTCGGCCCCAGCGCGCACACCACAGACCCACTTGATCTCACAACCTCGGGGCTTGATGTGGGGGCTGAGCAAATGCATGAGGAGTTCCTCGCTGATCTACCTCATCTAGACGAAGTTCGTAGTGAGCATACCAGAGTTATCTCCGATGTCTCTGAGCCAATCGAGACGGCCAAGTCCCTAGCTAGAGATGTTCAGCCACTCGACGAGATGCTAGCAGAACTAGGCGGCTCTTTGAGCACCGACAGAATCAGCATCCCGCTACCTTCGGCTATTCCCGGTGATCTAGTAGTAGAGAGACTTGCAAGTAAACAAGGAGAGATAGTACGACTCATCGCACCGGAGCGTTTTGGTGGCATCATGAGGCAGTTCGCCCTACCTAAGGACAGAGCCCTAACTAGGGCTGTTTGGGCTGAAGGTGAGTTGCGCCTGGAGATCATCTGATCCCATCGTCAACGATGTACGAATCGCGCTCCGGGACATCTTGCAGTTCGTCTATCTCCTGCAATACAGTAGACAGGGCCATCTGCGCGTTCTGTCGATGTGGTTCCCCTAGAACGTGGCTGGAGTACCTAGCCTCTTCGAAAATCCTGTCAAGTGCGACCAGTGCCTGTTCGCTGATGGGCAGGGCGTTACGAATCGCCAGTTCAAACTCACGGACAGTCTCGAAATCCCTGCGCAGGAACCCTCTGCGCATCAATATCTGGCAGAGGCTCTCGTAGCAATTGAAGATGGCTTCTCTGATTTCGTCGCCGGCAGCCAGGAGCTCTGCAGTGTAACTGAACACTCCAGCGAGCTCATCGATAGCGGCCTGCTTACGCCTGCGCATCAGCATTGCCGCACCAGCCACTAGAGCGAGTGCGATGAGTACGGCAACAAGTATGGTCGAGAAACCAAACGACTCACCTGACTGCTGTTCATATTCTACATCGAGTCCATCCCGGAAGATAGGTGGCCAGGTCTTGTTGACCGGATCGACGAAGTCAGAGTCAGTAGTGAAGCACACCCGCAACTCACCCCAGAAGGTCTGATTGTAGAATGAAGGGAGTCCTGTGAACGACTCAAACTGGTACACGAACAGGCCGTTCTGATCGGTGAGTCCGACCCTAGTGAAGTGTGATGCCTGCCTATTATCACAGGTACCATTGACAAGATAAGCAGACAACGGGAAGTCGGGCACAACCTGTCCAGTGTCAAGCGCTGTGACATTGATTGACCCAGACAGTAGTCTCTGATTCTTGGCAACATATAGTGAATCTGGATTAAAGTCGTAAATCACAGAAATCAAGATTACTACCTCGATTTCAAGGGAGTTACCATTGAGGTACCTAGAGCCGTCAGGCTCGACCTTGATGGTCAGAGTCAGTGGGCCGGGAGGCATGGTTTGAATAGCATTCGTGGCGAGGTTGAAGTGCTCGGTCCCATCATCATCCCAAGGACTACCTGACAGCGGTAGCAAGAGATCCTCCCAAGTCAACGAGATTGTCATATTATGCATGATGTTGGACTCGCCGCCTATCTCTAGTATCCTCCCCTGCAGCTTAACCTTGGCATAGGGATCTCCTCGAATGATATCGAGATTATTGGGGAACACCTCGATTTCAATGTCAGCCCTAGTGTAAACAGTGACATTGTACTGGGTCGGCAGATAGTAGGTCTCACCCAAGAATGCAAAAGCGACGTTATGAGGTCCGCGTGCGATAGTGTATCCGAGGTCATAGGTGTAGCTGAACGTGCCGTCGATAGAAGTGGTGATGGTCCCCACTACCTCACCATCGAGTCGCATCGTCAGCTCCCTGTCCTCAAGTCCAGGATGACCGGACGAATCCTCGTCGAACAATCGCCCAGTGAAGTTCCACGAGCCTCCTCGGGTGACGACTGGTGAATCGACCTGCAGAGTCATTCCTGTGTGGTATGCGATAATCAGAACTGTTTCCGTTGATCCCATCCTGTGATAGCCCTGCTCAGGTGCCCTAATGGTCAGAGTGTGGTTGCCGACCTCAAGGAAGTCAGATACGGTCCACAGATATGACCACTCACCATTTTCATCTGAACTGGTTATGCCCACTAGTATGCCATCGACAAAAATCTGTAACGAGTGGTTAGCAAGCCAGCCTTCAGGAAGATTGTCCTTCACTGTCCCGCTGAGCATCAGAGGGTCGCCCACGGCTACAGCCTGAGGTTGGACAACAGATATTTCTACGGGCCCGTAGACAGTGAAGATAGTAGATGAGTTGGACCCCAGAATGAACTCCTCTCCTAGATATGTAATCAGAACAATACGTGGCCCCAACTCCATGTCTGGAGGCACGGGTATGTACAGACTGAAGGTCCCATTCTCACCCACTGAAAGCGCGGTCAGGAACTCACCGTTCATAGAGACCTGGAGATTTCTGTTAGGTAGAATCCTTCCCGAGCCGTCGGTGAGCATGCCCTCAATCAGCAGCAATTCGTTTCGGTCGACTTCCCCGGGCGGTGTTGTCAGAACGACTTGTGAGGTCTGAGTGGCGTTGAACACCTCGGTGATATCTGAGGGCAGGTAGTACTCGGGGTTGAGCGAGTCACCCTGGCCCATCGGATCGACCCAGGTGAATCCTCCGAGGAATCTCACTGTGACAGTGTGCATACCGTAGTCGACGTCGAGGGGCATATCGTAGGTGATTGACCACTCGCCTGTGGTGGCGTTGGACTGCGTAGAGTACACTGGACCGACGGTTAATCCATCGATTTCCAAGTGAATTATCCCGCCCCAGGGGTTGCCCCCATGCACTAGGAACTGCCCGTGCTCATCAAGCAGGGTGCCGCTGAAAGTAACACTCTCGCCGGCTATAGCTGAGCCGGTAATGGAAGTAATCTCCAACTCAGTCGGAGCGAGGATAATGACTCGGGTCCACGTCTCATCACCGAGGAGTCCAGTAGTGCCGTTGATTCCTGCGAACTCGGCAGAAATCGTCATCGGACCTGGATTCCTCAGGATATCTACGCTAATTACGGCGTTCATGGTGCCGTTGATGTCAGTGAATCCCCTCCAGTCGAAGACGCCGTCAATCAGAATATCGACCGGTTCTGCTACAATCGGGTGTCCGGCGTTGTCAATCAGCGAGATATTCACACTAATCACGTCACCTCTGATAGTCCTGCTATCCGGATCAAGGTCCTGAGGATCGTCTATGGTCAGCAGTGAGTAGCCGCGACTGTCGAAGGTTGAGTTATCGGTGCTTGAGTCGAAATAGTTCACATTTGGAGTATAGGTTACCCTCAGGTCGTGAGTTCCCCGTGGGAAGGTGAGGTCGAGATGAATCTCGGTGGTCCAGTGAGCCACTCCTCCTGCCGCGTTATGGGTGTGGAATGTGTTGCTCTGACCATCGATGTTGAACGTCAATGAATATGAAAGAGCGTTGCCGTTGCGGTCAGAGAGGGCGCTGCCATTGCTGGACGTCAGTGTGCCGCTGACTGTGAAGAGGCCCCCGGCGGCGGGGTTATCGGTTATCGGGAGGACAGTCAGATTAGTTGGGGACCTGACGGTGATGGTCGTGATGGTGGTGGCGGTTGAGTGCAACGTGGAAGAACCGTTGAAGAACAGAGTGATGGCTATCAGCCCAAGCGGATGAGAATGCGGTATTGCGAACGAGAAGTTGACTACTCCAGCACCGTTGCTCTGGAATTCAGGCAACCAAGTATCATGGAACTTGGCTCCTATTGTTGCGTTGCCAATCTGTCTGTCATTGTCACTTGACTCAACCAGTCGTGCACCGAAGTTGATTGATGAACCACGGTCGGCCACCGTATTGATGATAGGGCTCTTATCGACGAACTGAGTCACACCACGAACCAGTATTGATGCATTTCCGGTACCAGTGAGGTAGAACGGAGTACTGCCATTGATGACGCTGACCACTACGGTCTTGACGCCGCTGGTGACACCGTCTCCGAGCGGATCTGTTGGGACCGATACTGTGAACGAGCCATTGCTCGTTGTGGTGGCACTGTTGACGAGAGTTTCGCTAGAGTCGGCGAGGAAGAATACCTCGACTGCCATCGGACCATTGACGCTCCTATTGCCATCTACAGCATCGATTACTCTGCCACTCATCGTGAACGTCTGCCCGGCTGTGACTTCGAGCGGTATGCTGTCTATCTCGACAAAGCTTGAGACTTGCACAGTGAGATTGACGAAGCTGTCGTTACCCAACCACCTCCCTGCATCGAGGACAGTGAGATTGTCTGACTTGTCATCCGGTACATGCACACGGATAGAATAGTACCCAGGCGTTGTATTGGCGGGAATCACCGGATTGAATGTAGCGACACCATCGGATCCAGTGGTCCGATTCTCCATTAGCACCTGAGAAGGCCCACCCCAGTCGAAGTAGATGTCTGCCAGTACTCCCTGCAACAGTGAGTTGTCCTCAACGTCTGTGATGGTGGCATTCACCCTCATGATCGAGCCTGCTACGACAATGAGGGCACTAGGTGCGGCTTCCACTACGAATTCGGTCTGTATTCCAGCGTCGTAGACGGCATCATCATCGACCTTGAAGTAATAGCCGCCGGAAGGAGGGTTCTGAGTGAAATCAAGAAGTACCCTGAGGTCATACACTCCGGAGCCAACCCCTGAAGGCATCAGGAAGCTGAGGTTGTAGCCACCGGTAGTGTTGTCGATCCAGCCCGAAGCCAGACGATACACTACGGGAGGAGCAGGGGAACCATCGGGAGTCGGAGGGAGATTGGATGGCACCAACAGTTGCACGACGACAGATGAATTATTTCCGAGGATTGGGATATCATGAAAGATATCGTTGGCAAACCCAGCCACCCAGTTGGTGCTGCCTCTTGGCGTCCAGTCGAGACCAAGCTGGACCGTGGCATTGGCTCTGCCCTGAATCCGAATGACATCCGCTGATAGAGCCGGTTGTAGCCATGTCGAACCCGAGTAGTTCAGCACCCAACTATAGTCGCCGGCAAAGGTCTCCCAAGGAGGCGTGAAAGAGACATCAAGTCTAGGCAGAGAGGGATCGGTGATGTTCCACTCCTCAGTTCCGTTGAGCTCAAGGACGTAGGTTCCGAGGAAATCAGCCAGAGAAGTGTTGGTGTGATCGGTCAGAATCACTTCGACCACTGCGAGATTACCCCGGGGGATGGGTTGCAGTGAGTAGGCGAAATTGACGTAACTGCGTATCCCGTACAGGTCGGTGTAAGTGACCTGATCGTTGGCGTAAAGGCCCTCTGAATCGAACTCCAACTTGACCTGGACCTCTCCTGCAGGAAGTGATACAAGGGCAGCGGAGAACAGCCAACTGACCGAGAACTGCCCGGGAGAAGAAGTCCAATTACTGCTGTTCAGATACCACGTGGTTAGCGTCGTGAAAGGACCATTGGTGTTTGCGCGACGCATCTTGAGTATCAACGAGCCATTCAACGCCTCAGCATTGGGTCCTCTACTCAGCACGGTGCCGTTCAAGTAAATCTGAGAATCTATCTCGAGTATGCTGTTGTTCAATCCCGCTCCGTCAAGAGTGACAGTGAGGTTTGGAGCGGGAGTGATATTGAACATGAATGGCATAATAGCCGGTCTAACATGGTAAGAAGGAGTGCTTGCGTTGTTGAGATCTTCCTCGTGCCAGCCATAGAAGTTCAATGAGGCGTTGATTAATCCAAGCGGCTCTGATTCATTGATATTCAAAAAGAACTCGTAGTATCCTCCTGCTCCCACGTCCGCAATCAGACTGACTGGGCCATCACTCACTGTAGTGTAGTTCATTATGACCTGTAAACTGTCGAGTGCGGAGGGGTCATTGAACGGACTATTGGCCCAGGAAATCTCGCCCGAAACGGTGGTATTTACGCCAGCCCCCAGCATCGGCTCACTGGTAGGCGGGGGCTCTCTGATACTGAGATTGGCATCATCCGAAATATTCAGGCGCCAAGTGAATGAGATGCCCTGGGAGCCAACATACCCCTTCTCAAAGACGTGGATTACCAGCGAACCGAAGCCGGGATCGATGACCATCTCAGGGGTGCCATTCAGAGTGAAGCTACCATTCGCATCGGTGGTCCCGTTGTCAACCAAGTGCTCAGATAGCGCGGCGTTCCCCGGGACGTCCCCGGTGTCGTTGGACCTGACTAGGTAGAGGTTCATCGAGATATTTTCCGCCACGGTTCCATTGTCGGCGAACTTGAGTGTCCCGTTGAGCCAGATGTCACCAGTAGACAGGTTCCTTTCCACCCAGGACGGCCCCCAATCGACATCTACGACCTCGAGTGTGGCCATCGGCGGGCAGGCTTCGAACGGAATCCAGCCCATATCGAGACCACCTTGGTTCTGATTGGTCTCAAGGTGAACCTCGACCCATCTGGTGAAGTCCTTGCCGTAGACCTCAAACGACTTGCCCGTCCAAGTCCCACCTGCGAACCCGGTGACCTTTCTCGTAGGGATTCCTGCGAGCCTGAGCATCACCGAGAACACAGTGGTGAATTCGTCGCAACTGCCCTCTTGTGTGTTGTT
>DAUV01000086.1:7492-15444 GCA_002505325.1 Euryarchaeota archaeon UBA623
TCCTGAGCCGTCGTAGTTCAAAGTGAAATTAGTGGTGGAGTTTCCATTTATCAGGTAGTCTTGAATCGCAAGCACCTTTTCCCAAGCGGTAAAAGCTCCGGACTCGTTAATCACATTATTAGTGACAGCATCTACGTAAGAGCCGTGCTTGTTGAGGAAAATACTGGGAAGATCGTAAGCGTAGCTGCTGCCAGAGAACGAGGTAGTGTTGGCTATTATTTGCGGGCCGAAGAAGACCTGGGGAGCAGTTACGAACAGCGTGTCGACAGTAGATTGGTCAATCATTATGTCGCGAGTGAAATTTGAGAAGTTGAGGCCAGCGTTGTTGTCTAACCAACTGGTGAAGTTGACGGCGTTGTAGGGCGCTATCAGCTCGTCGCCCGGACCCATCAAGCCGTCCTCGTTGTACTGAAGGGTCCACCCTAAGACCTCGGAGGTGTTCCAAAAGCTCAAATCGGACACGCCTTGAGTAGTTGACCACTCAGGGAACATCTGAGTGTATCCAACTAGGGTGGTGTTGACGCCCCAGGACACTCCAGTATAGTAGTCGTAGGTGTGCCACCTCCAGTAGTGCTTTTGAGTCGGGTCGACACCAGTAGATGTGTTCTCGGCAACGAAGTAAAGCATATTTTCGTCGATGTCATCGGTGGGATCCCAGGGGTTACCGTCAGCGTCAACGCAACCAAGACTCCAGTACTCAGGGGCGCATTCCTGACCATCTGGCACACCGCCGCCGTCGGTGTCCGGGTCCCTCCAATCAGTGCCAATCTGCTGTTCTATCGTGTCGGGAATGCCATCGCCGTCAGTATCAATTGGATTCAGATCATCGGCAGAGTTGTTCTGAGGATTAGTCCCATCGAGATACTCCTGGCCATCCATTACTCCTCCGTTGTCTGTGTCAGAGACATTCCACATGGTGTAGTAGGTATCGAAAGTGCCGTTGCCACCAACACCGAATGCTAATGAGCATCCGGTGGTGTTCTCGAAATAATTGTTGAGACCGTCCTCATCGGTATCTAGGAGATTCTCACAGGGATTGCTCGGATTGGTCTCATTGAGTATCTCATCGAGGTCATTGACTCCATCCCCATCTGTATCAGACATATTGGGCAGTGACAGGTACCCCCAAGTTCCCAGTCCTTCCTCCCAGTCTGCGAGTCCGTCACCGTCGCTATCGAAGTAGTCGTCATCACAATGCGGCTCGTTTATTGCGCCCGCAGTAGCGTTCCAACACCATGAGAAGTTGAGGAATACCACAGTCGTGGCATCAGTTGGTTTGTCGACGTCCACGTTACGTAGAGAGTTAGATATGATTGATTGATACCTAAAGCCGGTAAGACTTCCATTCGTGGAGACGTAATATGCCATATCAGCACCTTGCTGTCTCCAGTCGACAGGATTAGGATCCAATCCAGTAGTAGAGTTCAGAGTGAGGACTGAGTTCGTCGAATCCCATGTGATAATCTGCCTGACTATCTGTTCGGTGGAGACACAGGGGTCTGTTGAATGTGCTAGAGAAAGCTCGTCGCCATCGTTTATTCCACCTCTATCCGTGTCGGAGACATTCCACTGTGTGCAGGTCATATTCTCCTCCCAATTGTCTATTCCGTCGTTGTCTATGTCGCCGGCATCCTCGATTCTTGTCGGATCAGTCTCCCCGGGGTCAACCACTCCATTGCCATTGACGTCCTCCTCGCCGTCGTCGAACTGGTCTCCGTCGGTGTTGTTGTTGCGCGGGTCAGTAGCCTGAGGCGGGTCTCCGTATGAGCCATTGACCTCAACTCCGTCCGAGATGCCATCGCCGTCAGTATCGATAGCGGTAGGGTCAGTTAGTAGTACTAAGGCCTCGTAAGAGTCGTTTAGGCCGTCGCCATCAGTATCGTTGTTGTTGGGATCAGTCTGTGTGATGCCGTCAACCTCGGCGGTAAAAATAACGCAGCCACCTGGTCCGAGGCCGAGGATTGGATTGCACGGAGATTCCGTCGCGGTCATGTTGAATGGTCCTGGCCTGAAGTACTGGGTTGGTGGAGTGGTAGAACCGTTACGAGTCCCCCAAGCAGGATTGACATATTCCATCAGATTACCCAATCCGTCTCCGTCAGGGTCACCATAGGCGCCGTCCATGTTGGAGTTTGAGGTTGGGTCGAGGTTGTTGGCAACCTCCCATGCGTCGGGCATACCATCGCCATCAGTGTCCCAGCCATCTGGATCTTCGTCAATGGCACCGTCACCATCGTCATCGTCACTGCTGCAGTCTGCGTCACCGTCGCCGTCGTTGTCGAAAGTGTCGACCAATCCGTCCTTATCGTTGTCCATCCCATCATTACAAATGTTACCCATCGGGTCTTCGTCCGCTCCGTCTGAACCGGTCCCCTGGATAATCTGCATGGCGCTCTCCTCGTCCCAATTCCTTGTTGGCACAGTACCATTCCACCACACTCCATTATCCAGCACTGAGGGAGTCGAGGACAAGTCCCATCCTGCCGGGATTGCGTACTGGTACTCGTTGAGATTGGTGAAAGCATCGCCATCAGGATCCCCGGTGGAGCCGTTGTCTCCTGTGGATGAAAGCGGGTCCAAGCCGTACTGCCACTCCCATCCGTCAGGCAGTCCGTCGTTGTCAGAGTCCCAATCTTGAGGTTGGGTATTGATGTAGAACTCGAGTCCGTAGG
Source organism: Euryarchaeota archaeon UBA623 (assembly GCA_002505325.1). Classification (GTDB taxonomy): domain Archaea; phylum Thermoplasmatota; class Poseidoniia; order Poseidoniales; family Thalassarchaeaceae; genus Thalassarchaeum. The sequence goes on from DAUV01000086.1 coordinate 10,165, forward strand.
TAAGGCCGTCTCCATCAGCATCGGTGGAAGCTTTTGCCTCCCAAACACCGAACTCGAGGGCGGCGTAAGACGAAAGCAGCAGCAAGGCGCTGAACATTAGCGCCGAGCGACGCTTGCGTGACATCTCAGAACGTACTGCCCTAGTAGAAACCGCGTACATACTGAAGCCCTCTACTGCCTACGGCAGAAAGTACGGGTCTTAAGACGAATGGAGCGCCGTTCGGACGCCGATTCAGATATACTTAGACAAGTTCAATCTCGTCATCCTCATAATCATCCAAATCCTCTTCCTCGATAGAAGTTACAGGAGAGGGCAAATCGGAGTCTTCGTCCTCGGTTTCCTCGTCCCCATCTCCTCCTCCTCCTAGGGATTCGAGGTAAGCGAGGTGAGCTGTCCACCTGCGGCGGTTCATTCTGCTTTGGACACCTGCGAATAGGAGTAGAATGGAGACTAGGCCAATGACCATGGTCGAGAGTCGTGGATGGGTAATCTCATTGACAAGGATATCCAACAGAGAGGAGATTCCAACTGTCACAGTCACTGTAATAGTGGCGGTGTACTCCTCCGGCCAGCTCTGCTCGGTGTCAAACGGAGTGGCGGTGATTTGGACTGGGACCTGTTGGCCATTGTTGGCTGATTCGGGAACAATAATCTCGAGGTTGAATGTCGCCTCCTCAAAGGCCTCGAGCTCTATCAGAGGGGAGCCCGAGGGTCCTTCGATGTCGACGCTCCATCCGGACACCTCAACCTCAGCATCTAGCAGTATGGTCAGAGGACCGTTTCCGTTGTTCTTTACCTTGAGTTGAATGGAGTAGGCCTCCCCGGGCAGCAACTCATAGTTAGGAGAGACCTGTACTATCTGGAGTTCTGGTTCTCCGGCCTCGATCTCAAACACTATCGGGAGATCGAAGTACCTCGGATCATCATCATCGTTGTCCTCGATGATACGAAGATAGATGGTGTGGTTACCGGCGATTACCTGGCTGGTCAGAGTTACGGTGACAAAAACTTCGGTGAAGTCGCCGGGGCCGAGGGATACTCTCGGAACGGCGTCGCCGTCTTCATCCAGTATCAGGAACTGCCATTGTCCGTAAGCGGGGTCCCGGTCGGTGTTCTCCTCTAGAGATGCTGGATTCTGTATCCTCCACCAGCTGGCAGACTCACCACTAGTCATACTGTTGGTAATCCTTACTCTGAGGTCGACCACTGCGTTCCCTGAAGAGGGCGAACACAGAGAAACCTGAATATGTCCGAGCGGAGAGCCGTCGCAGTCCTGGGAGACCTCAGCTTTAATGCCGAAAGTTCGCTGAATGGTGAAAATCACAGTCGTTCGCAGAGACGAATTGCCATTGCTGATGACTTCTACTTCTATCTCGCCAATATCAGGATCGTCACGGTCTGTGGATGGCTTGACGTTGAACAGTAGCACCTGCGTCGAGTGGCGCTCCAGCAGAGCGGTGTGGAAGGTTCCATCACCTTCATCCTCGAGAATTCTCTCACCAGTGTCATTGTCGTATATCTGAATGATTGACTTAGCCCTCTGCAGAACGTCGACGCGGAAAGTGTCAGCATCAAAGCCGGTATTGAATATCTCAAGGAGGAAAGGAGTGAACTCCTCATATTCGGCGTACCTTGGAACTGTTTGATCAAAGTCGTCCGGACGGGTAGAGTTCGCTATCTGCACATCATGCTCCTCATTCCAGATAGAGACCTCGGGGGGCTGATACACATCGATCTTCTCAAGGTCGAGTTGAAGGATGTCTTGATCGACCACCTGCAACACGCTATCAACCTCAGCCTCAGCGACAGCCCTGATCTCGATGCCCTCAGGTGTCCCTGTCAGATCATCGGGAGCAGTCAGAGTGAGAATCGGGTTGAGGATATCTCCTCCCGCATTGAGGGTGTAGCCTCCGGGCGAGTCAAACTCGAGAACCCACGAACTGCCTAGATTCGTCAACACCTCCAACTCTATCTCCATCGACTTGGTGGAGTCGCCTTTGTGGACTAACTGCAATGGAATGGCAGTGGTCTCGCCCGGGGCAATATACTCGGTCAGCTTGTTCAATCGATGGTTGATTGAGACGCCCCACTGATGCATCTCAACCGGATCGTGCTCAATCAAGAAGGCGTTACCTTGGATATCGGTAATCTCCAATTCAACGGAGTACTCGCCTGCAGGCAGACCGCTGGGGTATGTCCAGATGTACTCGCCAAAGATGCCCTGACTGGTATCCTCGATGTCCTCATCGTCCTCGTTGATGATGTGGTCGATACGATAGATTCCATCGGAATCCCTCATGATAAGGCGCGTAGCCTCGATGTCGTAGCGTCCAAAGGCGCTCTTGACATCGAAGGTGAACTGCATGGCACGCTCCGAGAGGATGTCGTTCGGGTACCAATCAAGTTCGGGGCCCTCTGCGAGTTCGGCACCCTCGCGCTGAAGCACTACGAGGCTGTTGGATATCGCATTGGCCTCGACTTCGAGTTGTGAGAATCTGTTATTCTCATCATCTATCTCGTTCCATGCCACCTCTGCCTCACAACTAGAACCTCCTGGAAACGAACCGCCGTCGCAACCTGACATTTCGGCACTAACGGTTATCTCCAACCTCTCGTCCTTTGAGACTGTGAATGACTGATCATCACCAAGATCGATTTCGAATTCTTCATGATCGAAACTGCAACTGTTGGTGAAACTAGTTGTACAGGCGTCGGTATCCCAAGAGGCTGTGCCAACCTGAGAACCCCCTGCCTTGAATGTAATCGACCACTCTACAGTGGAACCGCTTGGCCCTGTTGCTCTGAGGAACAAATCAAGAGGGAGATAATAGGATCCTGAACTGCCATGCTGGGACCTGCCATACACTATCAGCGATGATAGCATGTCGCTGGAGCGGAACTCGACCTCGTTGTCTAGAGCACTGGAACTGTCTTGGCCCCCAGAATCGGGTACCTCTGTGGTGATGTAGCCGTCGCCACCGGCAGAAGTGTTTTGAGAGGAAATATACAGAGTATAAAGTTTCAATTCAATGTCATCGTCAGCCGACATAGGATTAGTGACTCGTAATTCTGGAGAGGGTGCCATCGAGAGATATACAGGGGCTAGAATAACCAAAGTTAGGACAAGAGCAAGCCTAATCTGGCCGGTTCCACTATTCGGTGTGCTGCTCGCTTGCACGCTATTTCCGCCGTCAGAGTGGTGTTAAAGCGTTCGTACCCCAAGGGTACGAGATGAGTCGGTTGTGATACAGTTGCATGCGCTCGGTTCAAGTGATGATGGCCCCGCTGAGGGGTTGCAGAGGTACCCGAGTTGGTCAAAGGGGCCGGACTTAAGCTCCGGTGCTTAGTGCTTCGCAGGTTCAAATCCTGCCCTCTGCACCAATCACTTGACGCGGGTCATAGTGCAGCCCAGTCTGCCATCATCTTCTAGGACATCCAGCTTGGTCGCACTTACCGAGGCCGCAGCGATTTCAACAGGGGCCATGACCTCATCGAGGATTCTAGTAGAGATAGTCTCGAGTAAGGCCGATCTTTCCATCTCCAGTACCCGGTCAAGAGAGGCGATTAGGTACTCGTAATCGAGTACTTCGTCTATTGAGTCGGCCCCAGTTTCTGCATCTTCCAAAATAACATGGATGTCGAATTTAATTCGTTGTGGTGAGCCAATCTCATGAGGATGGATGCCAACATCGACCTCCCTGACGACGCCTTCCATGAACAGCGAGGAGGCCGCCTTACCCGACTTGAGCATTCGAATCAGTGCTTCACTGTGGCTAGTCATGTTATCACTCCGTTTCGAACAGAACGTCTCTGGCTCGGGACAGGAATCTCTCTCCCGAGTCTACAAACAACACCTGACCCGTGACGGCCTCTGCGCCCATCAGATAAGAGACGGCGTCTGCGATGTCCCCCGGAGAAGGTCCACGCCTCAAGGGTGTCTCGGACTGCGCTCTTGTAAATCCGATATCGCTCTGCTCGTCGCTTGGCAGAGTATGCCCAGGCGCTACGGCATTGACCCGAATACGAGGAGCGAGGCCACGTGCCAGTGCATCGGTCAGACCAAGCATAGCATAGCGCGAGGCCGTGTATGAGAGATAGTCGGGGTTGGGTTCGGCTATCTTCTGGTCGAGGATGTTCACCACACATGCCCTGTCGTCTTCACCAAGCTGCTGATTGAGCGCACGAATCAACAGCATCGGCGATTTGGCGTTTACCTCCATGTGAGCATCCCAGCTCTCAGTATCGATACTATCTATGTCATCGTGTATGAACAACGAGGCATTGTTGACGATACCGCATAAAGGCGAGTCTGTGCCGGCCCGTTGAATTAGTGAAGCCGCCGATGCAGCATCGGACAAATCAGCATGGATAGCGAGCGCGTTACCTCCAGAGGACCGGATGTTCTCGACAAGGTCCGCGGCTTCGTCCGCAGAACCACGGTAGTGGATGATAAGAGAATAGCCGTCAGCAGCCAGACGCAGGCAGATAGCCCTGCCTATGCGCTTGGCGCCCCCAGTAACCAGCACCGCGCCATTGGCCATGTTCTGCCGAAGACCACTACTGATATTACCCGTTGTATCTGACATCTAGGAGGAATTCTCCGTAGGAGAATGATTAACGGCGCACGTTCATCCGATAGACTCGATGGCAACGCACCTGCCAACCATCGACGCCGAATCCGCTTTGGGTGGCGGCTGTGGAGGAGTGCCCAGAGGGAGTGCACAAGAGCGTCGTCGAGATATGCGCAAGCGGTTGCCTAAGTGGTTCGCGACTACACTGCCCACCGGTACTGCACGAATTCGCTACAACGATACAAAATCCAACGTCCACGAGCATGGCTTACACACGGTTTGTGAGGAAGCGAGATGCCCAAATGTGCATGACTGTTGGAGCAGGGGCACTGCGACATTCATGGTGGCCGGCGAGGTCTGTACTCGTGGTTGCAGGTTCTGCGCGGTTGGCACCGTCAAGTCACCCCCTCCTCTGAACCCAGAAGAGCCCGGTGAGTTGGCCGAAGCTGTCGCGATGATGGGGCTCAATCATGCGGTCATCACTGTCGTAAATCGCGATGATCTTCCAGACGGAGGCGCTAGCCACTACCGTGATTGTATCCTCGCAGTCGCGCAACGCAGTCCCGAAGTCGGCCTAGAGTTGCTATGCTCTGATCTCGATGGTAATCTTGAGGCATTGGCAGACTTGCTAGAAAATCTGCCTCTGAGAGTATTCGCCCACAACGTCGAGTGTGTGCCTCGACTCGATGCCGTAGTACGCGACCCCCG
>DAUV01000083.1:0-1430 GCA_002505325.1 Euryarchaeota archaeon UBA623
CTCTAGCACGGCAGGCTCGTGTAGATCGAGGATAGCGATACCATCACAGCCACGTGCGAGAATATCGGCGATTACACGCGCGGAGACAGCCTCACCCTTCGAGAAGCGCTTATCCTGCCGCGAGTATCCATAGTATGGGATAGCTAGGTAGACTCCGCTACCGACATCCTCCATTTTCTGAGGTTCTTCGCCCTTGAGATTGGATAGATTACCCCTACGAACCTCGGCTATGGCCTCCAACAGTAGGACCGTATTTACTATCCCGGAGTCAGGGTAGGTGTTTGACACCAGCACCACGGGTTCGGAACGCACGGCGTCGATGGCGTCGGAGGGGACTCGCACGTATCCTTCGCCATCTGGGAATCTACGACTCTCAAGTTCGATGTACTGCATCCCCATAAGTGGGGCCAGAGAGGTTGCCACGTCGCGGCCGGAAGAGCCACTCACTACCGGCATGTGACAAGAAGCCGGTCTGACGACCCTTCATGACTCTGCCGACCGATTCGATTCATTGGTGGGCATGACAGGATTTGAACCTGCGACCTCCCGGTTATCAGCCGGGTGCTCCAGCCAAACTAAGCTACACGCCCTTGAGCAGGTGTGCGAGTACCGAACCCAATTTCAAGATGTTCCTAAGACGAATTCATTCCTCTTCCGAACCCTCGCCGTTGAGTTTGAGGAAACTCGGCAGAGTAACCAGTCTTTTCATTGAGCATCGCAGTATGATTTCATCCAGTCTTGCTGTGGTCCGCGCCAACTGGCCAACTGGAACCACGATGGAGTCGGGCAAGTTGTGCCTGGAGCGCACGATGTAGTGCGGCTGGACGACTAGTCCCTTGTAGGTCCGCTTAATCTTCACCATACCAGTTACATTCCCTAGATCCATACCGTCGTTGTCGAGAACAGCTCTATCGAGCAGTTCGTCGGGTGCGTACAGCCTCTCATCGATTCTGACCGTGTTTCTCCATCTACGCTGTAGTTCACGCATTGACTTCGACAGCTTCACACCACCGTCAGTTCGTATGCTGTGCACTAGTTCCTTTGAAAGCGGAGCGAACGCCGCCGGCTTTCTCATATATTCCTCAGCTACGTCATCCTCGACCTTGATTCGCATAGATCGCACAAGCTCGTCGCGGGGGTGAAATCTTTCACCGGTAATCACACCGACTCTGGTCTCACCTACGTAGACATCTCTCTCCAGTAGTTCCTGTATTCTGTATTCATCGCTCATTAAATTCCTCCCTGTCGGGAGAAGAAGTGCATCCCCGGCGCATTTCTCCTGCTCCTCCAGCCGGCTCCTTGGCACTTATACTATCCGTAATCAAAGACTGATAATCCAATTGAAAAATTAGCCTTATCTATAAATTCTCAATTGAAAAACTAAAGTCAGTTTGATTTTTTGTATGATTATCAGAAATCGTGTTTCTCCC
>DAUV01000083.1:1827-2972 GCA_002505325.1 Euryarchaeota archaeon UBA623
TGTGTCCCTGAGATGATGGGAGACGGGATGGAAGCCCTAGCGAAGATTCGCCACAACACAGGTGAGCCTAGGACTGTCGGTCTAAGCGACGAGGTGATTCGTGACTTCCTAGAGTCGGACCCCTCATTGAGCAGGGCGATCGATGAAGCCTCTGACAATTTCCAGAGCCTCCGGAGTGACCTTGGTGACAAGCTGTTCGTGATGGATGAGGCCAATCTAGTGTCCGAACTCCAGTCAGATTACGTGAATTTCTACTCGGCTCCTACTGTCAACCCCTACGTCGCAATAGCGGCTCGCGGCCCATGGATCGTCACTTCACACGGAGCCGTGCTGCATGACAATGGCGGCTACGGCATGATGGGAATGGGGCACGGGCCTGATGATGTCATCCACTCGATGCAGCAGAACTGGGTGATGGCTAACGTGATGACCCCGTCATTCAGCCAGAAACGTTTGGCTGAGAGGCTTCGTAGAGAGGTAGGTCACAATCGAGGAACCTGTCCATTCTCGCGCTTTGTCTGTCTCAACAGTGGCTCTGAATCAGTCACCATTTCGATGAGGATTGCCGACGCCAATACAAAATCAATCACCGGAGAGGGAGGTCGTCACGAGGGTAAGCCGACCAAGTTACTGGCTCTGACTAATGCTTTCCATGGAAGGACCCAGCGGCCAGCTATGATTTCAGATTCATGTAGCACGGGCTACGAGAAAAACCTCGCGACTTTCCAAGACCGAGATAATGTGATGTTTGTCGATTGTAATGACGTAGAGGCACTAAACGAGGCTTTCACTCAGGCCGACGATGAGGGATTCTACATCGAACTCATGGCAATGGAGCCGGTGATGGGTGAGGGCAATCCAGGCCAATGCGTAACTAGGGAGTTCTACGATGCTGCCCGCTCACTTTGCACAGCACATGGCAGTATGCTAATCATCGACTCCATACAGGCGGGGCTGCGCGGGCAGGGCTGCCTAAGCATCGTCGACTACGATGGCTTCGAAGACTGCGAGGTTCCTGACATGGAGACCTGGTCTAAGGCACTCAATGCCGGGCAGTACCCGCTTTCCATCGTTGGTCTCTCAGAGAGGGCCGCCGGCCTGTACGTCGTCGGCATTTATGGCAACACTATGACCACTAATCCGAG
>DAUV01000002.1:0-799 GCA_002505325.1 Euryarchaeota archaeon UBA623
ACCACTATCTCGCCATCTACATCTTGAGCCACAGAAAGGACTGCTCTGACTGAGATATCTGCGAGGAACTCCTTGACTGCGCCAGCACTCTTGCCTGTGAGTGCAGTCTTAGCCACCTCTTCCAGCATATCCTGATTGACAGCGATGGAATGAGCCTCGATGAGTTCTGAGGCTTTGTCAGAGGCGAGTCTGAAGCCCTCACAGATTACTGTTGGATGAACATTCTGCTCAACTAGATCCTCGCTGCGCTTTAGCAGCTCTCCTGCGATTACAACTGCACTTGTGGTGCCATCGTAGCAGTGCTGCTCCTGAGTCTTGGCGATCTCTATGATCATCTTCGCCGCAGGGTGCTCTATGTCCATTTCCTTGAGAATAGTAGCGCCATCATTGGTGATGACTACGTCACCCATGCTGTCTACCAGCATCTTATCCATGCCCTTCGGACCTAGAGTAGAACGCACCGAGTCCGCCACTGCCTTGGCAGCAGCGATGTTGTTACTCTGCGCCGAGCGACCACTGGTACGCTCTGTGCCTTCCTTAAGGATGAAAATTGGTTGTTGACCGCTGTACATAGGAAATCACACTCCGGAATCCGGCGACCAATAGGGGGGTCATAAGGCCTCGCACGAGCGTGTGTAGGTGTGCGTCAGGACGCTTATTCGCTGTTCTGTTGGTCCAACCAACGCTGACCGTAGTGGGCCCACTGCTCTTGCGACCATCCCTCAGGGAGGCCTTTCTCAGGAATCGGTGGCACTCCCGGAGGAAGTTCGGACGAAGGTTCAGGCTCTGGCTCAGGCTC
>DAUV01000002.1:1142-21721 GCA_002505325.1 Euryarchaeota archaeon UBA623
GGCTCAGGCTCTGGCTCAGGCTCTACGGAAGTAGGAGGGGGCATCTCTGGAGGTTGTTCAAATATCTCCTTTGCACCTCCATACATTGAATTGGCCACCTCGTCATCTGCAGGAAGTTCCGGAGCGTTTGGGATTCCATCCTGATCGTCCCAGCCGCTGCCATCTACGGTCATTTCGTAAGTATCTAGGGTCGATATCTCCTCCATCGGAGCGGTCGCACTCTTGAATATCCTAAGCGAGGCCACTAGAACCGCGACCACGACTCCCAGTCCGATGAGAAGGAACAGGATGTTGCCGGCCCACCAAGCCGTCTCCTCAACGTCGACTCCGGTTTCAATGGGGTTCAGCTTGTACATGACTACAGACCCGTTCATCGAGACCTTGTCCCTGTCGCCGTCGACCTCAAGCACTATTCCGAAGATCATCTCGTTCTCAAGGAGATTCTCTAAGTTGTCATCGGTCACCGTAAGCCAGACGGTGATGGTCCTGGACTCATTGGCTAATAGTACGAAGTCCCTGTCGCCCGCATCCACGCGCGCATCGAAGATGTTGAAGAAGATGTCAGAGTTCCTGTCGATGTCGGCCCTCAGGAGTTGATTATCGGGGTATAGATTGACCACTGTGTACACAAGCGCGTAGTCGTCCCCACTCTCCACTATCTCCAGTGGCGAGGGCGCTAGAATCTGGAAGAAACCCTGTGTGCCAACTATGAACTCAGCATTTCCACTACCAATGACTGTGAATCCATCACTAGCAGCCTCGACGCTGGATGCGGTTAGGGTGATATCGCGCTCCCCGGAGGCGGAAAAGTCGAACGAATAGCGCACGGTGAGGTTCAGTGATGATCCCGCTGGAATATACGGAGTCCTCCCATTGGTCAGCCCGGTCGCCTGAACCCAGACGTCCGGGTGACTGGTATCAAAATCGATGGTGAAGGCGTCGTTGACATTACCTTTGTTCCAGATTTCCCAGTTAACAGTCCTAGCAGCGTCCCCTCCTCTGAACACCTCCTCTGTCATGTCGAGATCCTCGACTTCGATCAGATTGGTTACAGGGACTGTGAGCAGAATCCTTACACTCGATTGATAGCCTGAGTCATCTTGACTGGCTGCGATTATCCATAGTTCATAGGTTTCATTGGCAATCCCATAAGGCATCGGCAGCAGCAGTAAAACGGTACTATCTCCTCCAAATGGATCTATTCCCAAGCTCTGCTCCGCATTTAGAGAGACGCCAAGTTTCCAGTCTGACAGTAGAGATAGATCGAATGCCTCCTCTGAGTTCCCATTGTTAACCATCCTCACCTCGATTAGCCTCAGGAAGCCGTCGGCAGAGGCCACCATCTCTGTGGTCTCTGGCTCGAGTACTAGGTCGTGGAATACCGGGACCTCGATGTATATCGTCCAGTCGGCTACGAAATTGGCGGGAGGTCTGCCACTTGCGAGCAGAGTTATCGCATAGGTGCCCGGAGATATCTCATCAGGTACGATGACAGTTGCTGTGAGTTCGAACTCATCGGTGATGTTCATCGCGAGGCTGGTCACTACCGAGCCGTTGGCATCGTGCCAAACCAAGTTCTCATCACCCCAACGGCTATCGCCGAAGGTAGCGCCTAGATTCCATGTCGCTATCTGATTCCCAGTGTTCTTCATCACCATCGCCACATCTCCAGTAGCCCCTGGATACAGCACTGCGGCTGGATTCGCAAGGGCCTTCTGATCTAGAGAGATTGAGTACGCAGCAATGACCGATACGGGTAGTTCGATGTACACCTTAGAGAGATTAGTGGTCCCATCGTTAATCCAGACAAACCAGTCTAACTCCTCGACACTGGCACCCTCGGGAATACTGAGATTGAACCACGTGTTCATGGTATCGAGAGCGTTGATGACCTCAGAGACAACGTAGTTGTCGTGGTCGAACCTGTTGTTGGAGTCAATCCTCAGAGGGTAATTATTCATCCAAGTCTGATTGGATACTTCGGTGTACAGGCGGAGAGTGATGTCAACGTACCCATTGTTCTTGATTTTGCAGAATAGAGAAGGTGGTCTAGAATCGTCTGGCACCACCATGTAGGCGTTGGGCAATGGGTCGTCGCAATCGACGTCGAGGGTGTACTCTGCAACCTTCTCAAATCCGAACATCAAGAAAGAATCCAGATGAATGCCCTGATTCGCTAAGGAACTGTCAGAATCAAATCTGAAGGCGAGTGTGTAGTCGGCATTGGGGTGTATGTCAGTCATGTTCCAGACCAATCGTGACCAGTCGCCGTGGTTCTTTGAGAGGTTTTGTGCAGAGTAGTTGTAGTACTCCAGAGATCCTCCGGCATCGGCCTCCATCCTGATGGTGTCGCCGGCAGCCATTTCACCCCATGCAGCAGTCACCAAATGCATTGATATGAAATCGAACGATCTTACCCTAATCTTACAGAAATTGTTGCCGTACAGTGCCGAGACAGCTGAGTCTAGAGTCCCGTACTTGAGCCCATGTCCAGGATCGTCGCAGTTGTCGAACGGAGTGAACCAGCCCCACCAGAGCCGGTCATGTCTGTTACTGGCATAGTCTGAGCCCGGTGCCGACACCCTCCAGTGCATCTCGCCCTCATTGCTGGAGGCGTTCTCCATCCTCCAGTGCCCATAGTAGTCAGGGTCTGATGAAAGAGATCCATCTGAATCATATCCGGCTCCGACCCATGTCGGCTCGTTGGCGCTGAGTTGGTTGGTGCAGTCGACGACCTGATCGCCGTCCACATCTCCACAGAATCCATTGTCCATAGGATCCTTCCAGACTGCCACCGGTACTTCTCTATCGAACTCATTGTTGTCCTCATTGTCATCAGCGAGTCCACCATCAATGGTGCCACGCAGTATGATTCCGCCGTAGAGATTGCCGTCTTCATCAATAGCACTGTGAGCAGCACTCGGAGACCAATAGAATGTCTCAGTGGTAGACTGCAGGCCAGACAGTGTCATGTTGACATAGTGTTCCTCCATCAGGAATCCAACGGGGTGCCAGACCTGCATCCAACCCTCGGCGTAGGCAGGCTGACTTGATGTGCCAGCCTGAGTGAATGTGATACTCACCAAAACGGACTCATCCCGAAGGACGTATTCTAGCGTAGAGTTGTCCGGCTGGTCCCACTGTAGGGCCGCGGTCAAAGAGTCGCCGAGTTCGATAGAGGTGACTTCAAAGTCAATCAGTGCCTTCGGAGTGGCTGCACGTTCCTCGACAGTTGGAAGCATCACTGAGTTTGCAGCCAAAGGGGCCATGCTCATGACAAGCAGTAAAGACACCAGAAAGAAAGGAGGGAGGCTACGCATGTGACGAATCTTCGGTTCTACATACGTGTATGAAGGTTCGCTAGCAACGTTCGCCGCCCGTAGGGCGGATGCGTAGAGGATTGGCCGCCCTCAGACGCCTCTCTAACCGCCCGGAGGTGGTTCGGTCCCGATGAAGGGCTTATGGTGACTCGATGAGGCGTGTAGGGTGTGGCCGTGGAGGATTTGTACCAGAGGTTCGTCCTCTACATAGTAGTCGTGTTGCAAGTCACGCTGGTTCCTATAGTGGGGTTTTCCTTGACCTATCTGCTTGAGGTAGATCAGGGCAACTTCTCAATCGCAGTTCGCACCGAACTGGTCTACTGGATTGTCGTTGCAGGGCTGCTGTACGGATTCTTGTCACTTCTCCTAGCTCTGTTCTTCGGTGGTTACAGGCCGGCTTCAGTCGCTGACAAAGGAGGCTGGATGCCAATCCTAGGCCTCAGCAGAAGAGCCGGTGATCCAGAACTCATAGACCGGGCGAGGCTAGCCCTGCAGACAAGCCCTTACGGAAGGATGGCGAGACTCGTTCACAAGAAGACAATTGGGGAGGAGCAGGACCTGATAGCGGTTCATGGGGGTTTGCAACTGCTGGCTGTCCCGATGCAGGTCCTGCTGATTGCCATCCCCCTGCTAATCATGGAGGGCGTGCCCGAAGAGATGGTCAAGCCGGATCAGGCATTCGAATTAGGCATGGCGGGGTACATGATAGCGCTGTGGATGGCAGTGAGGATTCAGCCAGTTGTGTCTAGTGGGCTCGTGTCTTACGCGGCGATGTTCAGGAGTGTGTTGTGGAAAATCTCACGATTCTCATGGGTACTCCCCGTTCTGCTCTTCTGGATTATCGCTAGGACTTTTCTGGCTGCCTCCCTAGGCTGGCTGGATGTCGATGTAACGCAGTGGAACGAAGTTCAGTTGGAAACTGTTCTTCTGCATGCGGTAGTTCCTGATGCAGTAGTTCCCGAGACTGCAGTCATTGACTTCTTAGTGGCAATATCGGTGCTACCAATGGCGACCTTCACTACCCTGTCTGTACTAGGGGGAACTCACGATATGCCAAATTGGATGAAAGGGCAAGGAAGTGAGCTCGAGAATCTACAGATGGAACTACTGGAGGCTCCTGATGAAGATGAAGAAACCGAAGTCTCTCCGACATATGATGCCCCAGTGCCGGAAGAGCCTAGGGAGGCAGATGAAGATGAGGAGGAGAGCAGAATGATTGACCTACCATTCAGACTCTTCGATGACTGATTACTGCATAGGGAAGGATCGATCTGCAACTTGATTCAACAGCACCCACCCCGAGCCCATACACAGTCCGAATCCGATTGAGGTGGGTCCGAGCAGAGACAAGGAAGCGAGAGAGGTGAACAAGATGATGGGCGGATATATTCTGGGCTCTATCCTAGAAGCCTCGCTCCCGATAAATAATGATGTGAGAAAGAGTGCGAATGATCCGATGGGCCCCATTGAGAATCAATCTCCCCTCAGCTCAGCCAACACCGCTTCGACCCGATCCATGCCCTTGTCGATATCTTCCCTACAGATAGTGTAGGCGAAGCGGAGGTGGCCCTCACCTAGCTCACCGAAGGCAGTACCTGGCGAGCACAACACTCCACCCTCAAGCAGCGCCATTGAAATCTCCTCACTGTTCATCCCCGGGACATCCACCTTGGGGAACACGTAGAACGCCCCAGTAGGGACATGGCAAGAGACGCCAGGCATCGCATTGAGTCGTTCGCATATCAAGTCGCGCCTATCCTTGAACTCTGAGCACATCTCCTCAGGGTAATCTGGAGCATTCACGAGAGCCTCAAGGACAGCATGTTGCATTGCATCGTTACTGCACGCGGTTACGTAGTATTGCATCTTAGTCAGTTGCGACATTGCTTGGGCGTCAGGAGACAACAGATATCCAATTCTCCATCCAGTCATGGCGAAGGTCTTGGAAAACGACTGTACCATAATCACCTTGTCATAACCCGCTCCAAGGAATGAGACGTGAGGTCCGTCGTATACGATGCGGTCGTAGACTTCGTCAGTGATTATCCAGAGGTCGTTCTCTATAGCGAAGTTGACCAGTTCATCCCTCTGTGACTCATTGACGTTGCCCCCAGTTGGATTGCTCGGGAAGTTGTACAGGATGGCTACGGTGTTCTCGTCGACTCTGCTCTGCAGGTCCTCGATGGTTGGGACGAAACCGTTCTCAAAGGTGCAGGGGTACAGATTGGGCTCACCACCACAGATTACTACATCCGGAGGATATAGCGGGAAGTAAGGCTCTGGCAAGAGTACATTGTCTCCAGGCTGAACCAGAGCCAGGAAGATGTCGAGGAGACCATTGGTTCCGCTCATCGTGATACAGACGTTGGATTCGTCCAGACTAGGGATGAGGTGATGCCACATCTCGGCTATCTTCACTCTCAAATCTGGTAGTCCGGCAGTGGTGGTATACTTGTTCCTACCATCTTTCATCGCCTTAGTGAACGCCTCAATGGCAATCGGAGGAGGTTGGAAGTCAGGCTCGCCCAAGCCGAACTGAATGGCATCGTCTCCTGCCATGTCAAACATCCTGCGAACTCCTGTCGGACGGATGCTTTTCGCACGCTCGGAGAACCTCACCATGGCCTGCGGACGAGAGTTCTAGGCTTTGAACAAGGCGCTTTGAATCCTACGGATTCGCTATTCAGGCCCCTGTTCGGAGATTAACTCAGCTTCGAGTACTTCATCGACGACCGAATCCTCCTCCTTCCTCAATCTTGAGATTAGGCTGTCAATCTCGCCATCCGAGCGAAGTCGAACCAAAGCCAGAGAGGCTACCCATATCACGAATACGACGAGAATGCCGACAATGACGATGGGGGGGACTGAGAATTCAGTGGCGCTGCCGGCGGAGCCGTGCACTGACACTAGGACAGGGAGTGAAGAGGAGTCTTCCGAAATCGCTCTGACCTCAATCTGATGGATACCCTCGCTGAGTTTGTCCGGATTAAGAATCACATGCCACATGAAAGGTGTCAGAGCGCCGATTTCCCCGGGCTCGGAAGAATACGTTGCCTCCTGCCATTCCCCTCCATCGATTCTGAACTCAACTCTATCGATACTGCCCAGTTGGCCCCAAGAGTGTCCGGTGACGTTGATTGTTCCATTCGAGTCAATAAGATTCAGCAGGTGGTTCTGGAGGCTGACATCCACTGCTTCGGTCTGCTCAGTCAATGCGAGATGAAGGGCGAGGGAGACTGCTGCATGTGCGTCGACCATTCCCCATCCGAAGTCGCGGTTCCAGTAGGGGTCGACTTCTGGTGCACTGGACTCGCCCCTGCGCTCCGCAGTCTGCTTGAGAACTTCCTTAATCTGTAGGGGAGTGAGATTATCATTGGCCTCAATGACTAGAGCGATGACTCCGGAAACCGCCGGAGTGGCGTAGGAGGTTCCACTGCCGCGACCGGTGTAGGTGTTCTGAGACGCGTCTCCCCCGATGAAGTTGTTACACCCATCGCTTGTCACACATCCCTCGGCTTGTATGATATTAGTACCTGGGGCGCTGATTTCTGGCTTTAGTTCATCCAGAGGATTTCCATCTCCATTGTCTCTCCTAGGGCCTCTACTAGAATAGCCGGCAACCGTGTCATCTGAACGATCAATTGTGTTCATATCATCAGTAGCCCCCACTGTAATTGAAAGCGAAGAAGAACCCATTCCACTTAGTCCATCATTATCCGGCCCGGAGTTACCTGCTGCAACCGAAACAGTGACTCCTTCCTCCATGGCCTCATCGAGAATCCTGCTATGCATATCAGTACCGTCGGACCCTCCTGTTTCGTGACTAGTTATACCCCATGAGAGAGAAATAATATCTATCCCATAATCCTCCTCAGAAGCGCCCTGCCAAGCATCGTCCTTGTGATCAATTATCCACTGAATACCGTTCATAGCGGATTCATAGAATTCCTGTTCGAGGAGGTAGTTTTCGAATGGCCCCGCCCCTAAGTCAGTCCCTATACGTACATCCACTAGTTTGGCATCTGGTGCTGAGCCTGTGAAGTTGGATTGGCTTCCGTCGGACTCAATCCCGGTTGCGCTAGCCATGCCCATGCATGCAGTTCCGTGCTGATTCCCATCGTCTGGGTCGAAAGTACCGTCAGTGGGCCTGAATCCAAAACCTGCGAGCACGCAATTTGGGTCGGTTGGGTTGTAGCAAACAGCGTCGTATCCAGCTACAAATTTGCCAACTAATCCCGGATGCTCATTGTCAACTCCGGTGTCTGTCAGAGCTATATTGACTCCTCTGCCGGTAACCCCTAAGTCCCAGGCTCCATGATACAATGTAGAGTTCCTAGCCTTGACCGCTGGAGTCTGAATATCTCCGAAAAGCTCGATTATACCATATCCTTCAACCATTACGACGCCCTCGACCTGAGATAGAACTGTCAAATCTGAAGATTTTACTTGGCCTAGAAGAACAGCGTCAACCGAGTGCGCCTCCATCTTGACCTCGAAACCCATGGATTTCAACACCTCATGATCGGACATAGTGACGTCTCGAGAATATGAAAGTCCGACCCAAACCATGCCAGATTTTTCTTGAATAGAGTCATGAATCCCATTCCTGTCGTTGTCTAGTGAAGTCCATTCCCACCACGGCCCTGGATTAGTCCAACTGACGGCAACTTGTTCGGGAACAGTAGTCTGCTGACCTTGTCCCATCAGTTGCAGCCCCTCGCTGTCTATTTCGGACAGAGGAGGAGGGGCCACGCTCCCGGCTAGTGGGACCAGTAGGAAAGCGCATAGGATGGCGTTGAGTGCCTTGGTGTCCATCGGGTTACGCGAAATACGCGAAGTCCTTCAACCCAACCTATACTGGAGTTGCTCGGAATGCTGTACGCAGATGCCGAAATGGTGGGGGCACTGGGATTTGAACCCAGATCAGCGGGTGTCTTCCGCCTAGCGTGCACCCGGAAAGCGCACGCTCTCGGGTTGCGACAGGTCGGTGCTCCAGTTGGTCATCAAAGCCATCAGAAAAACCACTTGTCGTCATTCCCGTGCAACTGGAGCCCGCGGTACTACCAGGTTATACTATACCCCCTAAGGAGTGCATCGTCCTAGGGACTCGCTCTTATGATGCTCTCGGTAAACCTGAATGAATGTTAATTACTGTATTAGATGGTTCACATTGATCCCGTAATCGGCCCTACCAGTAGAGCGAATGCTACCCAAGCTCCTAGGATTGCTGATGCCAGTCCCCACGCGCGCGGCCGTATACCCGCACTGAGCCATCCAAACACCCGGGAGATTTTTCCAGGTGTCAAAGCGATGAAGCGTGCCAGATTGACAATTACTCCGGCAGCGACGAGGAAGCCCAACATAGCTAGGATAGATAGTGGGATTCCTAACAGGTCCGAGCGGGCTACGGCACCCACTCCTTGTGGAATCAGTGCCGGAGTCCGCAGCCACAGCAGCCAAGCCAGCCATAGGCCCAGATAGGCATCTTCGGCGAAACTGGCTCGGTCACGCCATGCACGGAATCCATCAGGCAACCGCGAGTACGTCACTGTAACTAGATGTTCGACCTCAGGGATTCTACCACGTAGAAGAACGGAGAGACCGTGATACACCATGATTAATGCAAGCAGCAGTTCAATCCAAATCCAGAAGGCTCCAAATCCGAACGCGGCCATCAGAGCCACCGGAAGTGCCCATATCCCGAAGCCGACGGCAGCGGCCACTGCAGTCATGAATGAACCCGCACCAGGGAACAGTAGTTCATCGGGTACTTTGGGATCCCTATCCCTTGGCATAGCGAGAACCACCATAGGCAGCAATGCCGTACCAACTATGATTGAGAACAGAGATAACGGGTGGTTCCCCGAACCTCTGGACGCCGAAGATACGGCCTCGTCTATCTCCAGTGCCGACATGGTACCGGGCTGCCAATCTGTGACGAAGCCGGCTGAGTCGATTACAATAACAGCGTCGGTCGCACCGCTAGGGAAGGCTTTGCCCACTGCAGCATCAGCCTCGTCCATCAGTAGTGGCCATGTCTCATTGAGAGTCAATGAATAAGTGTCCAGGTCTACAGATTGAATCCCTTCTCCCGTGGCAATCTGGAGGAAGGCGATGTCCGAGTCACTGATGATTTGCGTCCCTCTGAAATCGTCAAATTGCCTGATTGCATTTGGAGATCCAGTCCGAAACAATCCAACCACGACAGCGTCGTGACCTGATATCAAGTCGGAAAGTTTGACCAATTCGCCATCATGAGAAAGTAGCGCAAACGAAGGGGCCGCACCCTCTTCTCTAGGAGCGTTGCTGTCGATGTCCGGCAAGTGCATAGCAGGACCGAGTGCAGTGATTGCAAGCAGCAGCAATATCGCATAGGTCTGTATGGGCAGCATAGCCTCCCGCATCGAGGCCCCAATCCATGCAATTATACCCAGTGGGACCACAACCGCAGCCCACATCGAGGCCAACATTGGCTTGGAGTCCTCTAGAACCTCAAAGCGCAGCACACCTACTGCATCGCACAGTTCTCCGGGATCTTGGTCAGTGACTGTGAAACAGGCGTCAATCATGTACTTCCCCGGGATGAGTGGCTTCTCTGAGGACCATGTGAAAATCGTCCTGTTGGCCTCTCCAGTCCTCGTCCCATGAGGGGTCTCGAAATGTTCCATCCGCTGATCCTCTTTTCCAAAGCCGTGGACCATCTCATCCCAGTCTAGTGGTCCGACGATTTCGAGTACTTGGCCATCGAAGTCTCCCGGCCCCCAGGGCGAAATCGGTGTGAACTCGACCCTTACCATCCGATTAGAATCAATGTTGTAGTCCAGCTGCGGATCGATAACCTCTCCATCGAAGATGATTCCCGAGGTCGCGTCATAGGTTCCCCACCACAGTACTCCCTGCTGCAAGCAGTCGTGCTGCACGTCAACTTGCAAGGAGATGAAGTCACCCGATGAAAGTGAGACATTGACATCGGGCGCTTGTACAGTGAATTCGTGGGCCGAGAGGTATGACTCTTCCATCGGTAGTGAATTGGTCTGAACGTTATCTAGAACCACATTACTACCGAGAGACAAAGTCACAGAAAATGAGGTCTCAGCACCTGCGGCCCCAGGTAACACGTTGGTGAGTCTGCAGCCGTCGTTGGTCGAGTCCAAAGATGCGAACAGTCGCACTGTGATGTTGCCTCCGAACCTGAACGACTCTGCTAGTGGGGCCGATTGGATGTCGATGAGGTTGGGATTGAGGGCGGAACTGGTTCTGGTGAACTCGGCCTTACCTAGGGGTTGACCAGTGTTCGTGGTCCAGTTGCGATCTAGAAATGGCTGTTCCTCGGTTCCCTTCAGGTACAGCATGTGACTATCAGGAAGGACCCAGTTAATTCCGGGCCCTTCGACCTCCTCGATATTCTGAGCATTCGCCATCGATACAGCAGAAGTCATCATCAGAAGCAGTGTCAGAGCAATTAGGACTCCAGCCCTAGACGCGTTTGCTCCTTCTCTCATGGCCTTGTCCTCATCTCGTACAGTACAAACCCCACGTCTTGATGTTACAGAATCCTGAAAGCCACAACGACGGCCATTGCAACCCCTGAAAGAGTTGCTAGGAAGTTCACTGTGTGCTTTCCGATATACCCCTTGTTTTCGAGGAGTTCGCCGAGTACTGAGTCGACTTGGCATCCTAACCACCCTACGATTGTAACTGTGACGAAGATGCTGGTGGCGCTCATAGACTCGCCGAAGACAGGAGCAAGCAAGACTGCCCCTCCTGCGATAATCAGAGCGCCGAGTAGCGCCGCCACCGTGCCTGTCGGAGACATTCCCCCATTTGTTCCAGGTGGAACTGCTTCGAGGGTGATGATGCTTCGAGTCCTCAGATCGAGACTACCTATCTCCGAGGCCAAGGTATCAGACAGCGCCACTGAGACGCTACATGTTACGGCTAGGTAGTACCAATCTCCTTCTCCAAACCAACTCATAATCGCGACCAACGAGGCTGCCGCACCATTCGCCATCACATTACGCCAACCCCTTGCTCCCTCGTTGGACTCCTGTATTGCTAATGCCCGCTTCTCCTCAAAGCGCCACTTGGTTGCCATGGAGCCGACAAAGAGGAAGACTACGAGGATTACCAGCCAGGTCCAGTGTCCTAGCAGAGATACGGTAATCCCGACCACCATAGCAGCGAGTAGGCCGCTCGAGTCGAGCATGTCACGAACCTTGGATACTAGCAGCAGTGTGGCGACTAGAACGATGGAAATCATCTGGTCATCGGAAAAATAGGTCGCTGCATCCACCATTCTGCTCGTTCATGCTGCATTATGCAGCGGTCATGAAGGATTCCCTTGTGAGAAGTCCGTTCCTACGGGAACGGAGGGATTCAGAAAACCCAAACTGTACGCCATGATGCTGCTCCGAAGATTCAAGGGTTCTAATCCACTCCGTCGTACATGGATGATGAGTCCGATAGTGGCTCATTTGAATTGAAACTTGGCGGAGCATTGGACTCCATAGATGAGGCGGACGAATTAGGAAATATTGCGGGCACACTCACTACCAAATATGGTCGACCAACAGAGGCCATGGCCTTTGGGGATGCTGTGAGAACGTGTTTCAAGAAGTGGTCGGCTCGAGAGGGGAGGGCATCCAGATCCGAGAGCAACTGGTTCTATTTGCTCCAACTATTGATGATTCTTCCACTATATATTCCACTCGAACCAATTGAAGATGGGGGGTTCATCGGAACTATAGGATGGCTAGTGTATGCAATTTCTTGTTTAGGGATTCTGATAATTTTCATGCCCGCACTAATGGTCAACATTAGGAGACTACATGACATCGGATACTCGGGTTGGGTAATACCTGCAGTCTTTGTGATTAGCCTAATTCCACTTATCGGGGTCTTGATTTCTCTGATTTACACTCTGGTGCTGATTATTTCCCCCGGAGATTCTAGGCCCAACAAGTACGGGCCAGTCCCCACAAATAAGTACGACCCGGATGCTACCGCATTGTCAGTCAGCGAGACATGGGAAGTCCTCATGGAAACACACGTCATTCCGGACTTCGAAATAGAATCCGAGAAAAGCAAGATTGTTACTTGGCTCATCATAGCCTCCTCATGGATCTGTGCTTTACTCATCATTTTCAGTGGGTATTTCATAGTGGACTTCCTTGAGCTATTCGGGTTTTCCGAGGATGTCTCATGGGAGCTAATGGGCACCTTGGTTTACATCGCAGTACTCGCAATGACAGTGGGATATATTTCGTGGGATGGGGATCTGAGCGGAACTCTGCAGATGTTCAAGATTGGTTCTTTCAGAATTGGATTTATCTTGTTGATAGGGCTTCCTTTTGTGATTACCGTGTTTGACATAGTTGCAACTAATATCTATGACATACTGTATATCATGCTCTTTGGAATTCCCTCTGTTCCGGAGACAGTTTACTATGTGGACGATTCAGAATATCACCTTATTCTTGTACTATCATTCGTCTCAATGGTGATTGCAGCCCCAGTCGTCGAAGAGATTCTGTTTAGGGGCTATATCTTGGATGCCATCAGGAAGATTCACGGAGATACGGTGGCCGTCTTGGGCAGTGCTGGATTATTCGGCCTTCTACACCTCGAACCATATGTGGTAGGAATGGCGGCCCTTGGCGGAGTCATCTATGGCTGGATCAGAATAAAAACCGGTAGTTTGTGGCCTTCCATAGTGAGTCACATGGCGTGGAACTTCTTGGTCTTCCTCTACATTTGGTACGGATGATTGTGCCGCTCAGATCGCCCATCACTCGCGGCGCCCGAAGCGCCCGGTGCGGTTCCTCATCACTGCGGCGGGCTGCCAGAGGGGCTGGAGTGTATGGAATGTCGCTCACATGATTGCGCCGCAGGCTCCACAGTACAACTCACTCTTCGTATTGTCCCTCTGCATACTCCACTTGCCGCACGCCGGACACGGAGGTAAGCCCTTCT
Organism: Euryarchaeota archaeon UBA623; assembly: GCA_002505325.1. Taxonomy (GTDB): domain Archaea; phylum Thermoplasmatota; class Poseidoniia; order Poseidoniales; family Thalassarchaeaceae; genus Thalassarchaeum. The sequence continues at coordinate 14,435 of DAUV01000002.1, forward strand.
CGCTAGCCTTGACGCGTGGGCCTCTGCGAGGCTTCTTCTTGTCAGGCTTGAACCAGCCTTTCTTGGGTCGCTTCACCTTGGGCACTGCATCACCATGCGGTCCAGAGAGGGTGTGGCTCATGAGGTTGCCCCGAGATGCAAACATGTTAGCCGACGCTATCATGAGTGGTGCGGCTATCGCGAGTCATGCGCTGCACAGTATTGGGAGCCGGAGTGTCTGGGCTATCTTGCGCAGTTAGACTCCTTGAAGAGGGGCACGACGTGGAAGTCATCTCCGACAGATTCAGTCCCGACACAGTCTCAGATATTGCTGCGGCGATATGGTACCCATTCCTTACCGCTCCTGCCGACAGAGCAGATACGTGGGGCCTAGTGACATATGCAGAGCTAGAAAGGCTGACCACAGAGAATCCTGAATCAGGAGTTCGAATGAGGGACGGGAGGGAGTATCTCAGACGAGAGGTTGAGCCACCAGCATGGGGGGATGACATAGCTGCCTTCAGTATCTTGGATCGAGAAGATATACCTGAAGGGTATGTCTTCGGGTGGCAGTTCAGAGCGCCAGTCATCGAGATGCCCCTGTACATGCCATGGCTACGCTCTAGGGTCGAGTCCCTTGGCGGCACATTCACGCAGTCCTTCGTCAAAGACCTCAGCGAGGTTCCCGGCGAGGTGGTGGTCAACTGCGTGGGATTGGGTGCTAGAGAGTTGTGCCAGGATAACGAGGTAAGGCCAGCACGGGGGCAGGTCATCTTCCTCGAACAAGACCCAGGTATCGGGCACTTTGACCAGCAGCCAGAAACTCTGACCTACACAATCCCTCGTAGCGATGTCACTGTCCTCGGAGGAACGGCTCAAGTTGACGACTGGGGGATGGATATCAGACCTGAGGACAACGCCCTCATTCTAGAAAAAGTGGAGGCACTGTGGCCAGAATTGGATCGATCCAAGATAATTGGTGGAGCGGTCGGCCTACGACCGTCTCGTAGCGAAGTCAGGCTAGAGGTCGAGACCATAGATGGAAGGAAGGTGTTCCATAACTACGGTCATGGCGGTGCTGGAGTAACTCTCTCATGGGGATGCGCCGAAGAAGTAGTGGAACTGATCTCTCAATCGGCGTGACCTGCCCATGCTGCCTCAGCATGCAGGGTCTTCGACTTCACTGGAATTATTTTTCGATACACCTCAGACGGGCTGGTGAGCTCACCTTCGACTGTAAGCAGCCTCTGTAGGGGAATACCGAAGTGCTCCTCGTTTCGCTGCAGCATCGGTTCGACAACGGCCCAGTCCTCATCTGTCATCTCGGTGAATGCGCCACCGTTGAGCTGCGAGTCCGAGAGCCGCTTATGTGGGTCGCGAATGTAGATCGCTCCTCCGCTGGCCAGGGAGAACAGGTTGCCACCAGGATACGGAGTCTCCAGTGCTAGCATCTCTCCTCGCTGGTCGAATCTCATCCCGTTGATAATAACAAAACCACCTCCTTCAAGCGGATCTCCTGCCATGAAAGACTCGGCCAGATAGTCCAGAGCTGTGCCGTTGATGACAACCTTGGGGCTACCCACGGCGTTAATCATCGGCCTTCCAGCAGCATTACCGAGGACGAACAGTCTGCCTCCCTTGGAACCGTAGCCATAGCACTGGCCGACGTCACCGTGGACGACAAGTTCTCCCGCCTTGTGAATCTGAGCGACCTGGTCCTGGGCGTTGCCGTGCATTGTTATCCTCATTCCATCACTGCCACTGCCGAGATAGTCACCGACAGCCCCCAGAACGTCTATCTCGACGTCTGAGGTGCCCGGGCCGAAGCCATTACCGATGAAACGATGGCCTCTGCAGTGTAACAGGACGAAGCGTTTCCATCCTGCCTTGTGAAGGGCAACTAGCTCGAGTGCTAGAGAGTCGGTGCCCTCTGGAGGGTATGGCCTCGCATCGACAACAATCCTCTGAGTACCTGAAGCCGGAGTAGGGTGATGCCCTAGAGTAACCTGCCCGACGAAACTGTCGCAAGGCTGGTGCCTCGCCGCCGAAATCGTCCTGATGAGTGACGCTTCTACTGAGTCGAGCCACCGGCTTCGCCTCAGCGAACCGGTGTCATACCTCCTGTCGAGAAGCCTGCTTAGTAGATTCCAAACCCACTCGCGTCCTGCCGACAAAGCGTTCGATTCAATGGCTTCAAGGGTCGCAAGAGCCTCTGGCCATTCCATGTGAGGGAGTGCCTCTAGAACTGAGAAGTAGGCGAGTTCTGAATCCATTTTGTCGAGTTTCAGTGGCGACTCTTCAGCAGCATCTGCCGCTCCGTACCCTCCCGAAGGATGGGTGTCCACCACCTCTCCGAACTTGTTTGTCATGACTAATTCCTTGCCACCATCTTCGGTCGGTCTGACATCGAATAGGAAAGCCCCGCCGTCAGTATAGGAACCACCTCTAGCGTTCCAGTACTCATCAGCGCGACGCCAGAATCTCTTATCCTCTGAGGCGAGGCTATCGAGCACCGCGTCTATGACCTGTTTTTCCGAGCCACAGAATGCTATCCCGACCTCGCCACGCTGGTAGGCGAAGACCTGCGGCCTGAGCATGCTGGTATCGGTGATTCCAATCAGCCTGTGAGTGGTTCCTTCAGACTGTGCGATGATGAAGAACCACGGGCCGTCGGGGCTTCCGTGAATATGCGTCCTCTGAATGGCAGAGTATACCTCTTGCTTGTCCTCCGGTAGCATCACGTAGTCGAGCTCACTTGTGGGCGCTAGGCTCTCTATGACGTGCTCCATACTGTATCCGTAGACTCGGCGATGTAGGTCAAATGCCAGTGCTCCAACCTCGGTGTCTGTGAAGAACAGCGGCTCCATCCCTCTCTGTGCAAGGTAGTCCTTGACAGAGACGTAATTGGAGAAATCACCATTGTGCACCAGCGCGCAGTCTATGCCCTGTCCGAACGGGTGGGCCCCTCCTGGATGCGTCACCCTCCCTCGTGTAGGATAGCGATGGTGGCCAATCCAGACGTGGGCGGTCACGTCATCGAGGCAGTAGAAGCGAATCACATCTTCGGCGTAGCCTACTATTTTGAGGATCAGGAGATCCCTGCCATGACTCAGCACGAAGGCGTCTGTTCTTCCATCTTTAGCATAGAATTCGACGTTTAGAGAATGGGTGGTGTGGAAAACGAATTCCTCGGAGGCGGCCTCTCTGTCGTTCGGGTCAATAGTGTCTTGCAGTTTGACGGAGATGAACTCGTCGAGAACGTCCTCACGTGGCCTGACAAAGTAGCACACGACATCGGGCGGACGGGTGTCAAGCGCAGGGAGATCATTTTCCCATGTCTCCAGGGCTGGCATCTCGTGGATGTGGTCGACATGGAAATTGGAATGGATGAAGGTCTCTTCGACCGCATCGCGAACTTTGGAGTCTAGGTAGGCAACAGCATAGAGGTACGAGTCGGCCAGAATCGATGCAGTGACTCCGAACTGCTCAGGGTCCAGTCCCACCATGGCCACTCCGCCGCCCTTGCCGTTTCCTCGGTTCCTCATCTGCTCAAGCGAGTCGAACAGATGGCGGCCCGCCACAGGAATCTCCGAAGCCAGTCCAACGACTCCGCACCCTCCTTCGGCGGCGTCCTCATCACGGCGCTCGAATTTCGGGTGGCTTGCCGTCATCTCGCGGCGGGCCTGAATTATCTTTGAGGGATCAATCATTCACCTGCCTCCTTGCCGATGTACTTCAGCAGATCAGTCCTGCCCCTCAACTCGCGGACGTTACTCAGGCCTAACTTGCGAAGGATATCGCGCAGCCTCCACTGCATTGCCGTATACAAGTTGTCGAGTCTCTTGGCGCCCCAGTCCTGCTGCACCCACTCCTGCAACTCGATATCAGTGGTAGTGAGGCCCCAAGGACAGCCGCGTCCAGATGGGCCGCCTTCACAATTTGAGCATCGGGTGCACCCCATGCCGACCAAATCGGTCGTCCCCAATACGCAGCCGTCTGCGCCGAGAGCGATTGCCTTGGCGATGTCGTCAGCTGTCCTGACACCCCCGCTAGCGATGATGGTGACCTTGTCGCGAACCCCTTCCTTCTGTAGGAATTTGTGGACCTTTGGTATGGCCAGCTCAATCGGCATGGCGATGTTCTTCTTGGCTATCTCCGGTGCCGCTCCAGTGCCGCCATAGCCTCCGTCGAGGTGGATGATATGCGCACCTGCGTAGTACGAGCCGACTGCGACCATGTCTACGTCGTGAGGAGTGCTGACCTTGACAGAGAGTATTGCCTTTGGATTGACAGTCTCTATCCAATCAAGATGCTTTGAGTGGTCCTCGACAGAATAGGTGGAGTGGAAGGGGAATGGACTGAACAGACTGACGAATGGGACCGATCCGCGCAGCTTTGCAACCTCTTCTCCGGCCTTGGCTGCAAGCAGGTGCCCCCCAAGGCCCGGCTTGGCCCCCTGCGCGTACTTGAATTCGATAATGGGGGCGGCTTGGATAGTCTCCTCCTCGACGCCGAAGTATCCCGTTGCTACCTGAGTGATGACATTCTCCTTGAGCTCGTACAACTCAGGCGGGTACCCTCCTTCGCCTGTCGACATGAATGAGTTCCATTGTTTGGCGTTCTTCGCCCTCGACATCATCACATTGACTGAAACAGAACCATACGACATCCCACCGCCATACCAAGGTATGTCAATCTCAATCTTGTTCTTCTTGTCACCGCGGCGGTTCAGGGGCAGCTTGGTGTCAATGGCTTCCGAGTGTTCCAGCCAATCGCTCTCGGGAAGGAACTGGAAATCGAGCCTGTCGAAACCACCGTCGCTCTTCCCAGTTTTGAAGTTCAACTTGTCAGGAACCTCGCCGGTCTCAGCCATGTACCAGGTCGAGAGGATAAGTTCGTCAGTCCAGCGAGCATCTCCGAGAGCCTTCGGCTTTTCGTATTCGCCGAACGCCCTCGCGTTCATCCCATCCTGTATCAGGTGGGTGGTCTTGTGGAGGAGAGCATCGCTGGGTTTCACGATCTTACCTTTGTAAGCGTCGACTAGATCCTGGAGCATAGCCATCAGCAATCACCTCCTACGTAGCCGGCGATTCCCTCGAAGGCCTCGTCCTCAAGGTGCTTGACTACCATCGAGCGGCCGAATTCCCCTCTCAGCCTGCGGACCTCGCGAATTCCCATCGCCCCGAGTATCTCCAACAGTTGATCCCTCCACGAGCCGCACAGGTTGGTGAGCCTCTGCTCCGCCCAATCTCGATCCAGATGCCTCGGAAGCGTCCCAGAGACCTGTTTTCGCTGCCTGAGCGAGCCATTGGAGCGACCCTGTAGAGCGAACAACACTGGCAAATCTAGTGTGACTGCGTCGAGTCCACTGATGATAGCCTTGGGGACATGGTCTGCTCCGACAATACCTCCGCCGCCGAACAGAGTCACGGTGTCCCGTCGGCCCTGTTCGAGGAGAAGCAAGTGGGCCTCCTTGAACAGTTCAGTAACGAAGGTGCCGTCAGAGCCGCAGCCGTGCAGGTCCGCGAGCAGGTGAATCACCTTGACTCCGGACTCGACTGCCTGAGACATCCGATCTTGCCAGCCCTCTTCGAAGTGTATTCGGATTCCAATCATCGCGTCGGTGGCCTCGGTGGCGATATCGAAACCAGCAGCGTCCCAGCCCCATGGTCGGCCGGGTGATGATCGCAGCTCAATCAGCCTCGCGTTTGGAAACTCTGAGGCCCGAGATGCCTCGGTGTTGTCGAGTACCGGGACGATGTTGGGTGCGTCCAGCCCCAGTCTAGCCACGGTGTGGGCATCTAGACATGCCAGAGTGTCTATCCGCCTACTGGTTGAATCGACCACACTAGCCAACTGCGGAGTGCCAAGGTCACCCGGCGGGAGGTCGAAAATAAACGGGACCTGAATTGTGAACATCTCAGGGGTGCTCCCAGATAGTTTACCATTGGAATCGAAAGACAGGTGCATCGGCTTGCCCCCGATGTCCACTGCTGTGCCAATCAGCTCGCGCCCGTGGATTCCGTCCCTGCTGGGGCGCACAATCTCTGACATATCTGTCAGCATGCCATCGAAACCGGGTCCGCCGAAGCGTCCCCTGTACCCTTGGCCGCGCACCGGAACCATTCCCTTCTTAGCCTCCTCATCAATGGCCGCGATATGGCCGTGAGTCGTGTAGGAATCCCCCAGCTTGAGCAGGTCCGGGTTGGGTAAGACCTTCACGAAGTCGGGGTGCTGGACTTCGCACCTGAGGCAGCCAACACACAACTTTGGTTTCGGGACGAAGCCACCCACAGGCCCCGAGAACACGCCGTAGGTGCAGGGTCTAGCGAGGATAACGTCGAACTGTCCGAAGTACTTCAGCGACTCCTTGCCGATGAGCTTGGCCAGCCCGACCTTACCGACCTTTACGAGGAACCTATGTGGCAGTGGGTCGGCGTCATCGACCTCTTCGGTCTCGATGTGGTAACGGTGATATCGATCGGCTATTGCCCTCCCTATTCGAGCTGATTCGGCGCCGAACTGGTCTATTGACAGCGGGCCATCGGTAACTTGCAGACCAACATGCGTCGCTGATTCTAGCATAATGCCCCCCCGGATACGCGCAGGTGTGCGAAGGAGTGCTATAATCATTCGGTCTTTTGTATATTCATTTGATGCAATCCTGTGCATATATCCACAATAATACTTAATTATTGAACGTATGAACAAAATATTACAGTATATTGATAAATTTTAATATCTATGATTTGTAGTCTCGTTCATCTTTGTCCAAGCGTTCATCTGCACCATCTGCCAGTCATCCTGAGGCACGTTGAAATGGCCTGAATCTTGCCATTGATTCATGAGTATGAGAGATGCCTGGGGCATCCCCGAGTTCCGCCGTTTACTCATCGGTAACGGCGTAAACATGCTGGGTACTTCGATCTTCATCATCGGGATGAGTTGGACCGTGGCCCAGATTGGCGGACCCAAGTTGTACGGGCTCATCTGGACTGCCTACTTCCTCGGTCACCTGCCCCTCTTACTCTATGGTGGGATGGTGGTCGACAGGATGCCTCGCAGGACCGTCGCGCTGATTGCGGACCTGTCGCAGGCAGTTCTCATAACCCTGGGTATAATCGCGCTTCTGGCCGGCTTCGACGAAATTAAGACGTTGCTCGTGGTAACTTTGCTCACGGGTGGCGCCACGGCTTTTTCCATACCGGCAATAGGAGCTTTGGTGCCGGACCTCGTAGAGGAGGACCTGCTTCCTCAGGCCAACGCCATTAGAGGGGTTGCAATGACTGCCGCATGGATGCTAGGGCC
>DAUV01000116.1:0-2130 GCA_002505325.1 Euryarchaeota archaeon UBA623
GATGATGTGGTTAATCACCAGCTGAATGTCCTCAATTCTCTCCATTGATCCAGTAGGGGCTACAATTGAGATATCCGCGATATCCGCGATTTTTCCGCCCTGTGAACCGGCAATATTGCCAGTTACTGCTACTGTTGAGCAACCCCTCTCCTTGGCGTAATGTATGCCATTGACGACATTGGCAGAGTCGCCTGAGCCGCTGTAAGCAACGACCAAGTCACCCTCTCTCAGGAAAGTCGACAACTGCCCGACAAAGATGTTAGAATAATTTGTGTCATTCGCCCATGCTGTCACAGAAGCGGCGTTGTCGGTATGGGCGATTGTTCGCACGCCCAATTCCTTCGACCAATCACCAGCGCTGTGAGACGGCGTAGCAGCACTACCTCCATTCCCAATGAAGTGAATGCTGCCGTCATTGGCACGGGTGTTCTCAATCATTTGCCAGAATTCTCTCAATTTACCCCTAGAAAGGCCATCTAGAGCCTGCTTCAAATCAGCAATGTATGAGTCTGTGAACTCATCGAAGTCGAAACTCACAGGTATCCCCATAACCGCCGGTGAGGGCATCCTATTTACGGGTTGATGGGTCGAATCACACTGATGCAGGAGCCTCTGGGGTTGCTCGTAGCAATGATTGCAGACTCTGTAGGCATAGCGGACGTCAGCTTAAAACTGCTAATATGCGCCTTGGGTGCTGTTGCCCTTGGGATAGGTTTCCACCTCAAAGATAGGTGGTATGCGCCACACTCATCTGCCCTTGGTTGGATATCTGTCGGGTTATTCCTGTACCTACAGTCCTCACACTATGTGGAGATCTCGGACCCAGTTCTCGTTTTGATGACTGCCTCAGCCCTACCAGCAGGGATAGCCCTCGGTGTGTGGGAGGTCCGGAACTGGGAAGATGCCCCTGAGGCTCTGGTTTGGTTCAGAGGATGCGTAGTGTGGGCAGTGATACCTTACTATATCGTGTACAGCGTTCCATGGCTCAATATGGCATTAGTCCACGCAACCGCGTGGAATACGGAGTTCATGTTAGAATTCACAGGACTCGGGAGTTACCAGATGGGACCGATGATGGTCGATCTCCTAGAAGGCGGGGAGATTCCGGTTTCAGAGTGGGGGGGAAACAGATGGGTCATGGCAGAACCTCTTGGAGAGAACGGATTCTTCGTCCCTCTGGAACACTCCGATGGGACTTTGGTTAGTGTCAGTTTCATACTCGCATGTTCTGGACTGCAATCGATGATAGTGTTCGTCGGTGCAATAGTGGCACTTGGCTCAGTGGAATGGAGTAGAAGGATTAGGGCCTTGTTCATTGCGATACCCACCATCCACGTCCTCAACGTGTTCAGGAATGCTGGAATTGTTTGGTTAACAGATAATTATGCCGAATGGTCATTCTTGGGCATGGGGATGTTTGAATTCTCTCATAGTTACGCCGCAAAGTTTGGCAGTCTATTCGCCATGTTCCTTATGGCACTGGCACTGTTCGATTTACTTCCCGAGTTGCACAGCAATATTATGCGGATTATCCGCCCTGTGATGAAAGCGGTTGGAATTGTAAATGCTGAGCCTAGTTCAACGTGAACGGAGTTTATCATACAACTTCCCTGTGAGTTTGGTGTCGTGTTCCCACGCGAACTCTTTCATCACTCTGAGTGCCTCTTTCTCCAGATCAGAATCACCTACGAAATCAGTTATCTCAATGGTTCCGTCTCTAGTGTTGGCCTTAAATGCGGCAATAGCCTCCTCATTGTGGAACACCATATAGGCTGATCCAAATGAAAACCTCTCCCTTAGGATTCCTCCAAAGTAATGAATCAAATTATCTGAAGGAGGTACTACCAAATCGCGTGACTTGCGCAGGCCCTCTAGACCCTCCAAGAGATCCTGTCTACCCCAACAGATGTCCTGTAAATCGTCGACTAGGAATCCCTTGATGAGGGTCCCGTCATCTTCGAATTCGTGCATGACGTCACTGATCTCCTCGGCTGAAAAAGGAGACCCGGCCAATCTCTCTAACTGACGCAAGGAGATTACAGGGTAATCACTCACTAACTCTCTAAGATAGTCCCTCTTGACTTCCCACAAATCGACACCACTCAGTGGTTCTACTGTCTTGAAGCCCCC
>DAUV01000116.1:2522-5890 GCA_002505325.1 Euryarchaeota archaeon UBA623
GCCCTCTTCATCGCGTGCCTCTCCATATAGATGGAAGGATCGTGATAATCCCTGAAGAACTGCAGAATGTCCTCATCCTCCTCGGCCGACTGGATATTGCGAATGGTGAGTAGCCGCCTGAAATGAGGAAGTTTTGCCCAAACCTGATGATTGCGTAGACTCGTGCCTTGGTGGAGTTGATGTGCGGCGGCCATCGAATGCAGGTCAACTCGGAACATTTCGCACCTGCCACGGAGCGCGAAATCGTCTCTTAGTTCCCTCAAATGCTCGAGGGCCATGGTCTCATTCTCTAGACGACTATCTTGATGCATTTTGTGGTGATGGAATAGTAGTCGATTTACTTCATTACGAGAACGCGGCTCCACCACCCCTCCACGGATATACCTCTCACCATCACCCATGCTAGAGAAACCAAGTTCAACAAGAATCTGCTGGATGTTTTCGTCGCAGTCATGCACTGGAACTCCGTTGAAGGCATGCAGTACAGAGACGTCCACTAGTCTGTCCCTATAGTTATCAAGTAATTCGGAGAATGTCTCTTTGAATTCGTCAAGATAGGAATGGGGGATGTTGATATCCTTGATTTCTAAGTAATCATTGACAACAAACATCAAGATTCTGCCAATCGGATCAACGCCCTTGAACACGGGATGATACCACCCCTGCTTGAGTATTAGGCGAATCTCGTTGATGAAGCGACTGCAGAATGGGTCGGACTGTGAGAGAATTCTCATGTTACGGTCCTCCGGCATAGGCGAGAGTAAGAACTCAGAGTCCTCTTTGGAGGAATAGTAATCAGTAGGATCGGGTTGCAAAGCCACTACCCTACTTATCCTACTAGATTCCTCGAGATTTCGTAGGGCGTCGGCCAGCTCTTCTACCGGCCTACTAACGAAGAACCTCAATGTGTGCAGGCGGATTGGCCCTATCCTGTTAATGAGTTCAACTAGTGCATCCTCAAATGACAGAGGTTCAATCACCTCATGGATTCTGTGATAGATGGCCAGCGAGCGTTTTCTATTCGGCACTTCGATGTATTGCTTAGCGATGACCAGTTGCCTCTCCAGATTATTTAGAGCGCCTTTGAGGCTCCTTTGAACGTGAACGTGCTCCTTGCCCCTGGGGTATCCGTCGAAGAGCTCGGCGCGAGTCAGGCCTTCTTTGGGAATCTTCTCTAGGAGTTCAAGCTCGAGAGTACCCAACCAAGGCTCGCTGCGTAAGCCGGTAAGAATTGGAATCTGACTCTTTAGTGTGTACCCAACTCGATTATGCAAAAGCCTACCGTTGAACACATCAGGATCGTGCTTAATGTCCTTCCAATCCCTGAATCGGTAGTTACTGACTCTATGGAGTAGTTCATCTCGGCGCTGAATTAGGACCAAGGAGCGAATTGCATCAGCTGGTTCATCGTATTTTGTGAAAGATTTCTGGAGAAGCAGTGTCTGTAATGTTCTGTAATCGACAACATCGACCTCCCCTCCTGTAATTCTGTACTCGTCCATTCGTAGAATGTACTCTCCCTCATCGGTCTGTCTGAAAAAGCCGATAGAGACTAGGTTTCTCATCTCCAACTCCTGCAGTACTGAGTCGACTTGAGCCGGTGGGAACGGTAGTCTTTCACACAGAGTCTCCGATGTCTGCGGTCCCTCCGAACCGAGCATGTCGAGTAGTTTCAGTCGCAAGCAGTCGAGTGGATCGGACAACTTGTTATCCTTCCAACGGCGGGGTTTACCTGCTTCAAAATCAATACCCATCTGAAAACTTAGTCCACCCGTATAGAGCTCGGTAAGATCATCCATCTCAGCTGCACCGGCTACTGCTAGACAACCCAAAGTGCCATGCACTTCAGCCATCCTCATGGAGAACCACTTGTCATCTATCAGATCATGCCCTGTATCCTTGATTTTGGTGATGAGTCCTCGTTCAGCAAGTTCGTGGACCCAGTTTTTCATCACCTCGTGCTTGATGTGACTTAGCTTCTCACTATACAGGGGGTTCGTTAATGAGGGCTCAAGGCCACCACCCATATCCATTAGTCTAAGCAGCCCATTGGCATTAGTTGGCTTCGAGACCTTTGACTGGTAGTACTCGGACAGTTTCTCCTCATCCAGATCTGTTGCTAGCGAACGTGCACCCAGAAGTCGGCGCAGTATTTCCGGATCTACGTCCTTGATCAGATATGCTCTCGTTCGGAGAGAAAGCAGATCCTCAAATGAGGACATGAATAGGGTCATTCCCAGAGGAGATGGCATACGTACCCTACGATGTACGATGCGTACATCCTCGCTGTCCATCCTAGATATGAAGTCGTCAAGCTGCTCCAGATCGAGATCCGTGTGCATTATTTCGTTCATTACTTCGCGGACGAGGACAGAATCGTCCATCTGGCGATGCTGGTGCATTATTCTCTCTGCTTTCTGCTGGAATTGCTTGGGACTGACCTCGTCGCCACCGATGCGTCGCGGATTGAGCATACTTCTCGAAGAAACTTCGCGGAACCTCTTGGCGAACAACTGTGAGTCCATGAGGTATCTCTGTAACGTCTCAGCACTCCTTCCACTCCTGAATATTTCAGGAATCCTCGATACCTCAACCTCGTGGCTTAGTCTCGCCATGAAGCCATTCTCATCAAACGATATCTCATGGATCATGACATTGTCTGCCGAAGCTATTCCAGCGAACAAGTATCCGAGAGCCATATTGAATGCCCGGCCCCTACAGGTAGTCACAATATAGGTCGGCAGTGGACCTTCAACCTGCTCAACTAGTATCCTGTCTCTCGACGGGACCTGAAATGTAGTGGCGCAGTGCTCTTCGAAGAAATCAGAAAGTGCGTTTGCAACTGGTCTGTTGAGTTTCATTACCTTCATCATCATATCTCGTGAGTTTTCCTCTAAGCGATGCCGAACAGAAACATAATCGAGCAAAGACAGGACCTCTTGACTGAGTTCTTGTGTTCTGCTATTCGCTTCGCCGGTCCACGATGGTATAGTGGGGCGATATCCGGTCGCTGAGGTGACGTTGACTCTGGTCCCGATGACACTGGAGACTCGGTATGTAGAGCCACCTAGTAGAAAGACGTCGCCATTACGTAGACTTGAGACGAAAGATGAGGACAGTTGTCCTACCAGAGTACCGTCCGAGGTAAAGACTAGGTAGTTATTATCCGGTGCTATGGTACCTATGTTTGTGTAATAGATCATCTGTGCAAAACCGCGCTTTCCGAACCTGTTCTCCTCCCAATCGACCCAGATTCGGCGCTCCTCGTCCAGAAGGTCAAGAACCTCGATGTAGTCATCGTAGGGAAGCGAGCGATATGGCCAAGATGAAGTAACAAGATCGTAAGCCTCATCGATGTCCCACTCCCT
>DAUV01000022.1 GCA_002505325.1 Euryarchaeota archaeon UBA623
GGCATAGTCGAATTCGGCGATTCTAGACTCGCTTTGGCAACCGACGGGGTGGGCTCTAAACTGCAATTGGCCAGCAAGTTGGGATGGTTGCAAGGTGTGGGCATCGACTGTATAGCTATGAATGTCAACGACCTTATCTGCGTTGGTGCTGAACCTCTTGCCTTCGTCGACTACATCGCCGTCCCGGAGACTAACCCTGAGGTGCATTCTGCACTGGGCTCCTCGCTTGCTGAGGGGTGTCGGTTGGCTAGAGTGACTCTCGCTGGAGGCGAGACAGCCACTCTGCCTGGAATTGTGACCGAACTAGACCTCTCTGGAACGGCTCTAGGATGGTTTCCAGTGGGGCATTCGATTACTGGGGACAGACTAGAGTCAGGGGATATTCTAATCGGGCTTCCGAGCAGCGGTATCCACTCCAATGGCTACACCTTGGTCAGAGCGATAATCGAGCGCTCGGAGGTGTCTCTCAACGATGTTGTTCCTTTTGATATCGATGACGATGGAAGGATAACCAAGTGGACCTCGGATGAAGGATTTACTCTGGGCGAGGTCATGCTGAATCCGACTAGGATATATGTAGATCCACTCGTCGATCTAGTACTTGCTTGTAGGGAAGATAGGGGGCCTTGTTCGTCCAACAATCTCAAGGCGATGGTTCACATTACTGGAGGTGGACTCTCCAATCTTCTCAGACTGCATGACAGCCTTGGATGGCACATTGACGACCCTCTGCCAGTTCATCCAGAGTTCTCATGGATAGCAGATGTCGGTGCTGTGGGCAGTAGAGAGATGCATCGTACCTTCAACATGGGGATGGGGATGGTGCTGGCTGTGTCGGAAGACTCTGCTGAGGCGGTTGTGCAGTGGCTATCCAAGAGGCTTCCTGGAACTCGCAGAGTAGGTTCAGTGAACGGCAGCGGCAGAAGAGTGACCCATGCAGACCCTAGTGTCGTTTTCGAACACTACTGAATGAGGTTTGTAGTCGTCAATGCCTTGTGCGATAGTCATCTCGGGCCGGTATGGATGGTACAGAACTCGATGATTGGCCCGGCATACTGCACCGTGAGGGGAGAACCCTGTGCAGGTTGGCCCGTGACCCGAGTGAATCAGGGTCGGGGCCGGCTGCAAAAGGGCAGGGGGCTGTATTTCACAATCCAGCGATGTCTGGGAGTCGTACCCGCAGTGTGCTGCTGCTGCAGCATTGTATCGAGGCAGGATTACTAGGAGATGGTTCAATCTATGCATTGGATGGGCTGTCAGCCACCGGGTTGAGAGCTAGACGATGGTTGAATGAGTTGCCAGCACAGAGTGCGACTCGCATCAGTGCGACGATGGGGGACATGGACCCGGTGGCCCTTGGCTGGGCCATGCGGTGCCATGATGAGTTTCCACCAGAGCACGGAGAAGGTGAGTTGTTGCCGCATCTGGGTGATTTGCGCAAGAGTGTGTTAGAGCACGGGAGGCACTGGGTCGACATTGATCCATATGGATCACCCCTGCCGTTTCTCGACACCGCTATCCAGTCATTAGCCAGAAGAGGTGTTGCCGAAATCAGCGCCACCGATAGTGCAGCCCTTACAGGTTCTTCGAAAAGCGCTTTACTGCGTCGCTACGGGGCGCGGGTAAGAACTGATGGACTTGCGCACGACTCGGGACTCAGGGTGCTGTTAGCAACTGTAGCGAGGACAGCAGCGAGGCACGAGCGTTCGATTGAGCCTCTTCTCTCAATATGGGAGTCTCATCACCTCAGGGTCTCAGTGCGTGTACTGCGTAGCATAGAGAGGGCTAACGATGTCGAGGATTCCCTCGGATGGAGAGTGGCTTCTCCTACTACTGAAGAGGTCTCTTCATCAATCGAATCCGGACTTCAACCAGAGACTTCGGTCGACTCACTACCTATGCACTGCTTCCTTCCGTTATCCCACCCTGTCGATCGATCCGACAAGCGTATCTCCGGGCCGATGTGGATAGGCCCGTTAGGCCAAACAGAAGCGATGTTTTCGATGACCGAGGAGCGTGCTCTCGAACTATGTGGCCCTAGCACCATTGAAGACGATCCCGTTGGCTGGTCAGAGAGAGATTTTGAGTATGAGCGTAGAAAGGTGGTTCGTAGCGTTAGACACATCTCAGAGGAAGCTGGGGTAATCGACGCTCCGCACCTCATCCTAGTCGACAAACTCGCCAGTTGGCTTGGTTCCGGCTCACCAGTCAGCCCCACTAGTATGGCTGAGATACTCAAAGATGCTGGATACAGGGCAGCCGTTGCCAGATATGGCAAGCCAGCATTCAGGACCAATGCTCCTTGGGATGAGATTGTCTCAGCATCCATTAGGGGAGGAGGTGTCTCTAATGGATGAAATTAGGGAGCGTTTGCTCGCTATGTCAGATGCCGCCTCCAAAGGAGATAATCCATTGTCATGGTTCGAAGAGTTGTACTCCTCCGCTGATCGCGACGAAGAGTGGATTCCGTGGTCTGACGGTCGACCAAATCCACTAGTCGTCGAGTGGGTGATTGGAAAGTCGACTAAGGGGAGGGCATTGGTGGTAGGTTGCGGGTTGGGAGAGGATGCAGTATTCCTAGAACAACGAGGATGGAATGTGACGGCTTTCGACCTGTCTGCCACGGCTGTCGAGTGGGCTAAGGAGCAACATCCCAACTCAAAGATAGAATGGGTTGTTGCAGATCTTCTCAACCCCCCAGAAGAATGGAGAGAGTCGTTCGATCTAGTGCTCGAGGTTCACATCATACAGGCCTTACCTGAGTCTGTTCGCAAACTTGCTGCCTCTCGGTTGTCACCTCTAGTATCTTCAGGCGGCTGTCTGGTCTGCATTGGGCGGTACCAGACGGGTCAAGAGGTAGGAGAAGGGCCGCCATGGCCACTACCTCGATCATTCATCGAAAGCATCGGAGAAGATTTAGAAATGGACGAGTTTGAAATCTTCTCTCTGCCAGACGACGAGCCAGAAGTCAGTCGATTCAGGGCTGTCTGGAGAGCTTGAGTAGAGTGTCAAACTCAGCCACCGATGTATGACATCTCCACCCTAGGTAGAGCAGAGGTTTCCTGTGAGCGTATCTCGCTGTATCGATCATCGCGTCTCGACCATATCGCTGTTATAGCATCAGTGAGCGCTTGTCCGTCGGCTCCGTTGTGGATTATAGCTCGCAGGTCATGGCCACCTGAAGCAAACAAGCAAGTGTGTAGTCTGCCGTCTGCAGATATGCGAGCGCGAACACAGTCCCCACAAAATGGATCACTTACAGAAGAGATGAATCCGATCTCGCCTGAGCCATCAGAATGGGCCCAGCGTCTAGCAACATCACTGGGCCTCTGGGATTCGACTGGTATCAAGTCAAACTCCTTCTGTAGATATTCAAGGATGTTAGCTGATGGGACGACCTGTCCTAATTGCCAGCCATTAGTCCTCCCCACATCCATGTACTCAATGAAACGTACCGTGACGCCTGTGCCTTTGAATCGGCGTACAAGCGGGGCAATCTCGCCCTCGTTGACACCCCTTTGGACAACGCAGTTGATTTTGACTGGAGAGAGCCCCGCCTGCACAGCAGCTTCAATCCCTTCTAGAACGGCTTCCACCGAGATGTTGCTGTCGGTCATCTGAGTGTGGACCTTGGGATCCAGAGCATCGAGACTAACTGTCACCCTGTCTAGACCTGCGGCTGCCAGTCTGTCAGCCTGACCTGCGAGCAACGATGCGTTGGTGGTAAGCGCGGTCTCGACCCCGGTGCGCTTCAGCCTCGAGACTAAGTCTTGTAGATCGGGACGGAGCAGGGGCTCTCCGCCAGTGATTCTGACCTTCTCAAGTCCAAGCGGTTTGCAGGCCTGAACAACCTTCTCGATTTCCTCGAAGGACAGGTATGCCCTCCGTGGAAGAAATGTGTGCTCCTCTCCGAAACGCTCTCTGGGCATGCAGTACCTGCATCTGAAGTTGCACCTATCTGTCACCGATATCCGCAGATCTCTGAGTGGTCTGCCCAGTCTGTCACCAACTCCAGAATCATTCACGTTTTGTCGTGGGGCGTCTTGATGAAGAGGGTTGCCTGCACTCGGACAGGTTGAATAGAGGGCCGCGTCAGCCGGCTATCGAACGCCATGCTGAGCATCAGTCCCAAGGCGCGTGAGATGCTGGACCAGTTTGCAGATCAGGCGGAGGAGGCGAGTGAACTCATCCTCAGGGTCGAGATTGTTGGAAGAGGACCCAAGGGATTCCTGTACGATCTCCAGTTCATTGGCTCCGATGACCGTAAGGAGGACGATCTTGAATTGGAGATTGAAGAGATGGTGGTGTTCGTCGCAGCCAGAAGCGCTCAGTACCTCGAGGGTACCACTCTAGATTACAAGGAGACGCTGATGGGTGGCGGCTTCAGTTTTGACAATCCCAACCCGCTATGGGTAGACGAGCTCTCCAAGGCGGTCGCAGA
>DAUV01000041.1:0-14353 GCA_002505325.1 Euryarchaeota archaeon UBA623
ACTGATGTCTCGGATATTGGGGAATTGTTGGACGCTGCTGCGTACACCGCCCTAATCGGAGAATGATGATGTCTGACAGAGCGCTGTACATCTATGTGGATGGATCGTGCGAAGAGAACAGGAATGTCACCAGTAAGACTCCAGCAGGTTGGGGATTCTGCGTCATCACCGGAGACAGTGGTATCGGTAAGGGTGGTGGTGATGTCGTCTTTGAGAGGAGTGGTCCAGTCGTCACTGGAGAGTCTGAAAACGGTTTTTTGGGTGCTACAGTAGGATCCAACAACACTGCCGAACTCTCTGCAATAGCCCATGCAATGCGATGGCTTCTGACAGAAGGAGGCAGTCGCGATATAGTGCTGAGAGGAGACTCTCAATATGCTCTGAACATCGCCTCAGGAGCATGGAAAGCCAAGGCGAATAAGAATCTCGCTGAATCGGTGCAGGCGTTGTGGTCTGAGGTCGCGTCTCTGCGCTCACTCAGTGCTGAGCACGTCCGCGCACACCGGGGGCACCGCTGGAACGAACGCGCTGACCACCTCGCATTCAGAGCCATGCAGAATGATGATGCGTTGCCCCTACAGTTCTGGAAACCAGGTGTCCGATGACTACTTGGAATCAGCCAGAGGTCCAATACTGAGTTTTACATAGATTCCATTAAGCAGCATCAGTAGTCCGATTAACGTCACAATCAGTCCTGAAGGATCTGGCATCTGTTCCTGTAGAGGATTGCCCAGTACCCAGGCAAGAACAATGGTCGCCACCCCACAAATGAGGATCTTCTTTGAGGAACCTGCTGGATCCTGCCACAAATCAAGCCATGGAATCAGTCCACGGCGCTTGAATGTCAATCGGTACCAAGCCACATAGATTAGCGCCAAGCCAGTCAGCCCTATCACCCCGAGAGAGAATGATTCTGAGTCCCATGGACCGGCAGGGGCGTATCCTAGAGTCAATGTGTCAAGAAGCATCAATGCCCCGAGCGTAATGTGTGGTCTCCATTCCGGCGCGTCCTGCTCCGCCATGCTGCAACGAGTGGGGCCTCAGGCTTGAAATCCCCGCCGATGATGTCATCAATACCTTCTCTCAGGCAGACCCATACATGGGATACTCGGTATACATCGAGGATGTGCAGGCAGCTGCACAGAGGTTGAACGGAGTGGTCAAGCGCACGGCTGTGGTATCCTCTGAGGATCTCAACCGTATCGCAGGCAGGGAAGTGCTGCTGAAATGCGAGAACCTGCAGCATGTCGGTGCGTTCAAGTTCCGGGGTGCCAGTAACGCTGTGATACTACTCGGTGATGATGCTGATAATGGAGTTTGCACGCACAGTAGTGGCAACCACGCTCAAGCGTTGGCTCTGGCAGCGAAACAGCGTGGTGTGTCAGCCTACATTGTGATGCCAAAAACCGCGCCTCGAGTCAAAGTCATGGGAGTGAAAAGTCATGGTGCCGAGATAACCTTCTGCGAGCCTAATCTCGCCGCTAGAGAATCTACGGCTGCAGGGATTATGGAAAGGACTGGAGCGGCTCTAATCCACCCCTATGACAACCCGGATGTCATCGCAGGGCAGGGCACTGCCTCGATGGAACTGTTCGAGCAAGGTGGATCGTTGGATGCTGTTATTGCCCCCATAGGAGGTGGTGGTCTGATGTCCGGAACCTGTATCACCACTAGAGCGCTTTTCCCAAACACTAGGATATTCGGGGCTGAGCCTGAGGGGGCCGATGATGCGGCTCGTTCGCTGGAAGTTGGTGAACTGCTGCTACAAACCGGTCCAGATACCATTTGTGACGGTTTACTGACAAGCATGGGCGAGCATACTTGGCCAATCATAAGGGATCATCTCGAGGAAATATTTACTGTCAGCGACGAGGAAGTTATCGAGGCAATGCGATTGATTCTCAAGCACTTGGGCATGGTGGTCGAGCCCAGTGGCGCGGCCTCGCTGGCGGCGGTGCTCGGACCGGAGTTCAAAGCTCTCGAAAACATAGACAGGGTCGGGGTCATTCTCTCTGGTGGTAACGTCGACCCCGGGCTCGTCGAATTCTAGAGTTCCCACTAATCGAGAAGTGGAGCACGGGCCGGGATTTGCACCCGGGTCCATGGATCTGCAGTCCATTGCATAGCTGCTCTGCCACCCGTGCAGCGACTCCCGACCCACGAGGGTCCCTTGAAGACTCTTTGCAGAAAGGGGGTGGTGCTTTCGAGTACCCTAGAGGGTATGTTCATCTTCGTTCAGCCTCCCGCCGAAGGTATGCCTGAGATTTCCTCTCGCTACGAGGGGCTTGGCGTTGGCTTCGCACCGTATCTACAACCACCGGGACCAGGAGTCATCCGCTGGACAGTAGGAGAGCCTGGTTTCGATACCCCTCGTTCAGTCATCGAAGCGACGATTAAGGGATTGGAAGATGGTAATACGAAGTACACCAGAGGTGCGGGCTCGTTGGAGTTGTGTCAAGCGGTGTCTGACTACCTAGCGAAGCATCACTCTGTCAAGGTCCGCGCGGACGATGTTGTCATCACTCCTGGCGCCAAACAGGCACTTCTGTACTCGTTCCTCATCACCACAATGCCCGGTGACGAGGCCATATTGCTGGCGCCCTCTTGGGCCTCATATGAGCCAATGCTGAATCTCATCGGGGCAGTTCCGGTGAACGTACCAGTTCGTAAGGACGATTTCCATCCCGATATCGATGCAATCAGAGCCGCGGTCACCAGCAAGACTCGAATGATACTAGTCAACTCTCCGTGTAACCCCACAGGAGCGGTGTTCACCCCGGAAGAGTTGCAGACCATTGTGGACATCGCTGTAGAGCATGACCTCTGGATTGTCTCTGACGAGATCTACGCTAGGTTGGTGTGGATGGACTATCCTCACGTCTCCCCCTATGCACTCCCGGGTGGCGCGGAGCGTACTCTGATTGTCAACGGCTGGTCAAAATCTTGGGCAATGACGGGAATGAGGTTAGGTTTCTTGACTGGTCCTACAAACGCTATGCACGCCGCGGTGAAGACTCAGGCCAACTCTGCTTCCCACGTCCCCACATTCATGATGCATGCAGCCGCGGTGGCTCTGGGCTGTGACGACTCGGTCGAGGAGTTCAATCGAGAGTACTTGAAGCGACGCGGGATAATGACTGCCGGACTCTCCGAGTTACCAGGGCTCAGGATAGTCGAGCCCGAGGGGGCGTTCTACGTGTTCGTCGATATCACTGACACGGGTATGACTGATATCGAGTTCGCCGATGGCGCGCTGGAAGCAGGGGTGCAACTCATTCCAACCTCATTGGTTACCGGTGGCGAGGGTTTTGTAAGAATCTCGTACGCCACCGACGAGGAGGCCATTCACGAGGGTTTGCGACGGTTGCGGGCGTGGCTTGTCGATTAGTCACCTTGAAATCGACAAAACACCGCAGCCTGCGCATGAGCGGCTCCACTTCGCATGGCGGGCACGTCGTGCTGGACTATACGGGCTATTCCCCACCAGTCGTTTACGATGGAGAGTGGATGCTTCAGGTAATGCGAGAATGTGTCCGTAAAGCCGGTATTCGAGAGGTTCATGCGCACGTCGCGCAGTTTGACGGGAATGAGAGTCCTCCCGGCTTCGCAGCCATCGTCCTGATCGACGAGAGTCATGTCAGCGCCCATTGTTACTCTGAGAGTGGGCTTCTGGCAATTGACATCTTCACCTGTGGTGACAGTGACCCCGGACTTCTAGCTGATGAGATTCATAGTGTCGTCGTCGATGCAGTTCCCGGTCTCGTACTGTCGGGTCGAGAGCGTTTAGACAGGTTCTGAGGTGAGGTTTTGGCAGTACGCGATTTCATCGAGGAAAATTATCGGCACTTCAACGCCGGCGTACTGGCGCGATGCTCTGAATCCCTGCGCGGTTTTCTAGACAACAAGGGTCGCCTGATGGTCACACTCGCGGGTGCCATGTCGACAGCTGAGATAGGGCGGACTCTAGCACCGGCCATCAGGGCCCAGAGGGTACACGCAATCTGCTGCACCGGAGCAAACCTAGAGGAAGATCTGTTCAGCCTAGTCGCTCGCTCGCACTACGAGAGTATTGCTGATTGGCGTGAGTTGACTGCCAATGACGAAGTAGCGCTTCGTGAGCGTGGGATGAACCGGGTTACTGATGTCGCGATACCTGAGGAGGAGGCGGTACGTCGAATTGAGGGGGCGCTGATGTCTCTGTGGGAGGATGCAGAGGCTGCAGGTGATCGAAGGTTTCCACACGAGTACCTGTACGATCTATTGTTGCACAGCGAACTAGAGTTTGATGCCGACCCTAACGAGTCGTGGTTGATGGCGGCGGCAGACGCCAACCTACCAATCTTCACTCCGGGGTGGGAAGATTCGACGTTGGGCAACATCCTTGCCGCACGCGTCCTCGACTGTTCGCTGAAAGGAGTGGGTATAGTCAGGGGAGGTTTGGAAGCGATGCAGGCCCTCGCTGACTGGTACCGCGAAGACGATTCTCCGACCGGACTGCTGCAGGTCGGCGGAGGGATTGCGGGAGACTTCGCAATCTCTGTAGTGCCAATGCTGCGCCAAGATGCTAAAGTGGATGTTCCGTTGTGGGCATGGTTCGCACAAATCTCTGAGTCACGTCCGTCTTACGGTGGATACTCGGGTGCGCCACCCAATGAGAAGATAAGTTGGGAGAAACTTAGTGCAGACACACCTAGATTCGTCATAGAGTCGGATGCTACGATTGTGCTTCCGCTACTCCTAGCAGCCTTAGAATAAGTCGGTAAATATGTCGCACTGCTCTGCAATCCTGAGCAATTGGTTGTACTTCGAGGTGCGGTCACTCCTAGCTGGGGCTCCGGTTTTGATCTGTCCTGCATCGATGCCTACAGCAAAATCGGCGATGATATCGTCGCTGGTCTCGCCAGAGCGGTGACTGATGACTGTGGCGAAGCCGGCAGTGCGTGCCAATTCGATGACCCTCAGTGTCTCGCTGACCGTACCTATCTGGTTGAGTTTGATGAGAATGGCATTGCTAGCTCCCTCGGCTATACCCTTGGCTAATCTGGTGGGATTGGTGACATACAGGTCGTCGCCGACGATTTGCACGCGATAGCCCTCACGAGCGGTGAATTCAGTCCATGAGGCCCAGTCATCCTCTCCGAAGGCGTCCTCAAGGGAGACTATTGGATAACTGTCGAGCCAAGACGTGTACAACGCGCCTAGTTCTGAGCCAGACAGTACCTTTCCGTCGATATGATACCCGTCTTCATGACAGAATTCCTGCGCTGCGCAGTCGAGTGCAATCGATACTTGCTCTCCTGGGATATATCCTGCTCGCTCGATAGCTCCGAGTACGTGACGAAGACCATCTTCATTTCGCGGTAGGTTGGGAGCAAAACCTCCCTCATCACCCACACCCCCAAGCAGTCCCTCATCGTTGAGCAAAGCCTTCAGTGCATGGTAGATATCAACGCCAGCACGCAGGGCCTCTGGGAGATTATCAAAGCCGTGTGGGACGACCATGAACTCCTGAACATCGACGTTTGATGCGGCGTGCGCCCCTCCATTGAGAATATTCATCTGTGGTACTGGTAAACTAGTCGGGCCGCCCGCTGCGATGTGGACCCACAGGGGCTCTTCCGATGCCGCTCTCAAACAGGCCATCGAGACACCTAGTATGGCGTTGGCCCCGAGTCTGCTCTTGTTGGTAGTAGCATCAAGCGTGACCAGAGCAGTGTCAATGGCTTCTTGGTCGGACACCTCCATTCCGATGAGGACGTCTCGAATCTCGCCATTGACGTGTGAAATGGCCGAGGACACTCCTTTGCCGGACCAATAAGGCCCTCCGTCGCGTAGTTCAACGGCTTCGTAGCTCCCTGTACTGGCTCCCGATGGGACCGCTGCACGGCCTCGCAATACACCGTTCACGTAGCAGTCGACCTCGACTGTAGGATTGCCGCGAGAATCTAGAATCATCCGGGCCGAGAGGTCGCTGACAGCGCCACTCATTAGTGCGGCGACCTGCCGCCGCCCTCTCAAGGTTGCGCTAGGTAGTGATTCATGCGTTGAGCCAACTCAACCAGCGCGCAACCCTGCTCTGGACATCCGGGATTTCCATCTCGGAGCGGCAGCAGCGTTCCCAGCATAGTTGCTCCTCGGTGGGGGATATTGAGAATAGTTCAGCCCGAAATAGCACTCCGTCGTGCTCATTGCAATCGCAACGGTTGTCATCAACGAAGCAATGGAGGAGATGCTTTGGGAAATGTTGCATCTTTCCAGCCGACGGACTGCACAGCATAACGCTCCTCTCAAGGAACAGTAACGAGTCCCCTGTACATTGATCGACCTCATGACCGAGTACCTTACTGCCAGTCAAGAGTGATGCGACATCGACATTGTACCACTCAGTCTGAGAGGAGGGGATATTCAACTCCGAGACATCGTCAAGATACTCTTGGACACGGAGGTGAGCTACCGTCTCCTCCGCCGACATTAGACGCGAATTGTCGCCGTCCCATTTGAATACAACTTTTTTTAACCTTTTAATTTCCATACATAATCAGGAAATAAAAGGTAGTCGGATTTCACACATCAGGTAGAGAACATACAAATAGAGGTCTATTTTCGGCGAAACCCGTGGTAGAAGTAGATAGTCTAGATAGGGCCATTCTCTCAGTCCTGAGGGACTCGGGGAGAGCTCCTTTCGTAGATATTGCGAAGCAGGTTGGAGTGACCGAGAGAACTGTTCGCACCCGCATGCGCAGGCTGGAGGACGACGGTGTCATCCGTGGATACACCATTCGCGAGGCGGGCATCGGACTGACTGCTTTAGTTCGCCTCAAGGTCGGCCCTGGAACCGAGATAGGATCGCTTGCTGGAGAGTTCTCCACGTGGGCCGGTGTGGAGTGCGTCTACGAGATCAGTGGTAATGCTGACCTAGTCGCTGTAGTGCACGTCGACGACACCGTGGCACTGCGCAACCTACTCGATGAAATGTGGTTGGCGGCGCCCGGTGAGATTGGCTCCACGCAGACCGAGTTAGTGCTCGAGCAGTACTGACTGAGGAGTCTAAATCTTCCACTTGACAGAACAACCGATGCTATCAGTGCGGGGCATGGTTACATTTCGCCCGGCCGCCATGTCGTCCATGGCATCTGCTAGGTCGGAGGTCGAGGAGTGAGATGGATCCCGGGGTGAGTCATCGAGTCGTCCGCGGTAGGTGACTGATCCCCTAGAGTCGAGGAGGTAGAATTCAGGCGTTCTCTCGGCCCCATACGCGCGAGCAGTGTCCTGACTATCGTCATGTAGGTAGGAGTAGCTCATCCCTCGACCGGCCCGCTTGACCATGTTCTCCCACGAATCCGATTCGTAGTTCACGGGGTCGTTGGAGTTGATTCCAACGAATCCAAGGCCCTCGGTACGCGCGCGGGCGGCCATTGCCTCAATGCGTGGTTCAGAGCCAACTACGTATGGGCAGTGATTGCATGTGAAGACGATGATGGCTCCGTTTGGGCCAATGACATCACTCAGCGACATCGCTTCACTGCCTGCGGCCGGATTGGCATTCGGTAGATGAAAGTCGGGTGCGGCGTCGCCCGGTTCGATTCCTCGTAGTTCCTGCATGTGGTCAATGAGGCGATGGGAAGCAGTTCAACCCTCTGCCTGCGGATTGGGATTCGGAGGGCCGGACCTTTCCATACACTCCTCTAATCTTCGTCTAGCCAAACGGTGCTCGGGGTCAACATCTAGGATCCTTCTCCAAGCTGCTGCTGCCTCCTTCTTGTCCTCAGACTCATGCAGCAAGGAGGCTATCTTGAGCCTAGCATCGATGTGGTGTTCATCATTTTCAGCTGCTTTCTCAAAGTCGTACATAGCATCTTCAAAGCGTCCAAAGTCGAGGTATAGGAGTCCACGCTGATACCACGCATCAGAATGAGTAGAGTCAATCTGCAGCGCTGTGTTGAGAGGTTTCTCAGCCTGTTCTGCCCTGTCCCTTGCAATCAGACAGGTCCCAAGGTGAACCAGTGCCATTGTGTGCTCGGGTCTGTTCTCGAGCAGTCTCCGCAACTCAGCCTCGGCCTCATCCCAGTCTCCGTGACTCATCAGGATCTCAGAGCGACGCAGGCGCGCCAAACCAAGTCCGGGATGGTTGGTCACCAAATAATCGGCATCATCGAGGGCTTCGACTAGGTCGCCCTTCAGTAATGAGGCTGAGCATCTGTTCAGTCGGGCACGGACGTGATCGGGTTCACTAGCGAGCACTTTACTGAACAGAGAAATCGCTTCGGTGAGCCTATTCTGACGGGCAGCTATCAATCCTCTGATGAAAGGTATTGCCGAGTGGTCGTTCAACTGCGTGGCGGCCTCGGCGACCAGAGTGTCGGCCTGTTCTAGACGGCCAAGGTCAAGGCACAGTTGTGCCTCCTCAAGAGGAATTGAAGGATGTTCGGGGACCAGTCGTCTGGCTCTCGTTAAGGCAACCTCGGCCTCGTTGGGAGCACCTTGGTAACGCAGGGCCCTAGCTCGACCCAGCCAGGCTAAACCTGACTCCCTATTACGGTCAATAGCGGCATCGAACGCAACCAGCGCGTCGAGCAGTACTAACTGGTCGTGGTGCCCGGTGTTGTCACGGTGGCTCTCACTGGTAAGCAGGTTGAGTCTTCCATCCATGACGTGCAACGGGGCGCTCTCCCAAGATTCAGGTGGCGCCTCGTCGAGCACTTTTCGTGACCACTCGTTCGCCCCGGCTCGCAGAAGCACCAGACTGAGCCGCGCTCTCGCCTCGGCATCGTCGGGGTTGGTCTCGATCCTTTCCTCAAGCACGGCCCTCGCCGCATCGAGCCTACCATCATTCTCGAATATCTCCGACTCGAGGATGACTCCATACTCACCCAGAGCGGTGGCACGACGAATGCTCTGCAGGGCCTCCTTCATTCTCTCTTTGTCAGCAGAAAGAAGTTTGGCGTGTAGCATCCATGCTTCGCCATTGTCGGGATTGACCTCGAGAGCGTTCTCGACCGACTCAAGAGCGACGTTGATCTCCCCTATCATCAACAGTTTAGCTGCGCGTTCGAGCCAACCCGAGGATGTCTCAGGCTCAGTCGCTCTCGGATCGACTTGTGTGTTGACCTCTCTCGCCCTCTCGACGATGTCGGAAAGTTCAGTGGTAGCTAGAGAGATGTCAAACTCCACACCGAGCGCTTCCAGCCTACGGTGATTGCGGGTGACCCTTTCCTCATCTTTTCCAGAGAGTAGTAGAGCCTGTTCCTTGAGTACGTTGACGTCATCTGGATCGATCGCTAGTAGTCGCTCGAGATTGCGGTCGAGTGCTTCTATCTCGCCTTCCTCACGGTGAATCGTTACTAGGGAGCGTAGAGCGTCAGCGTCCTCGGCGCTGAGACTGTGGGCACGTCTGTAGAAGTCCGATGCTCGGATTGTTCGATTGATGCCATGAAACAGTTCTCCGAGCCTCCTGTGCTGGCCTCCATCCAACTCGAGATCTTCAGACAGCATCTCGGCCTCGTTGAGTATTGCATCTAGGCGCTCTACTAGAGGGAGTAGTCCTGGAACAACCTCCTTGTGACCGTCATCATCAGCTAAACCAGGGTAATGAACGAGAATAGTCTTAGCTGCGTGGCTAGCTATCGCCACCGATTCACTGGAGCTGACGTTGACATCCTGCTCAAACAGCAGAGTCTCAGCTGACTCGAGGGATTTGTGGGCATCCAGAAGGCCCTGCATTCCAGGGGTCTCACTGAGTACGGTGTCGACACCTCTCGAAAGCAAATCGAGGCGTTGTGAGGTGTCTGAGAGGTCGCCCTGCAGGGCTCCCATCTTATCCCTCATCCGCTCTCTCTGACGAAGCACCGCTTGATGCCTGAGCCAGAGGGTCAGCAGTGCCAGTCCCAACAAAGCATACAGTGTCAGTACACCCAAGGTTGAGTCTTCCATTCGGCTCCAGCGGACCTGCACGACTTTTGATGGCTTCTGCGGATGACAAGGCTAGCGCCGTCATTGTAGGCGGGACTATGTCCCGCCGGAGGATTCGCTATTTGAGCGAATCAGAGGTCTTCGGCCGCGTACGCTTGCACACCGGACTTACGGGTGACTTTGCCGACGGATCTACCTAGTACGTTCTCAATACCTGCGCCGGAGGCGAGGTCAAATATACGGGCAGTCACTTTACCGGCGAACACCAATCCTTGGGCGCCGGTCGAGTCAGAAAGAGCGGTTTCCAGACCACGAGCGCCTATGGGCTCGGATCCAGAACCATCTTCTTGGACGATCACTGCTTGATTCTGAGGTAGTCCATCGAGCATCTCTGCCCATGCCTTGACCTCATCGGGGGCGGCGAGGGCTTCTTGGCCTCGTCCGACCGCGCGGTCGTCGTCTCTGTTGATCTCGGTCTTGATGCGGGCTACGACCTTGCCGGCTGTCTCTTTTTGGGACAACGCCTTGGTCACGACCTTCATCTCGAGGTGCTCAACCTCTCGGCTCGTCGGTGCGAACGCGACATGGGTAAGTGACTTACCCATTTGGCCTTCCAGCTCCATGAGTAGTAACTTGCCGCCGCGGTCGCCATCGAGGAACGCAGTCACCGTCTTTTTCGATTTGGCGAGCTCGACTAGTTCTGGCATTATGCCTGAACCCATCGTGGCTATGGCGTTCTTGATGTCGTACTTCAGCAGATTGCGAACATCGTTGCGGCCCTCGACGATGATTATCGCCTCAGACTTGGCCACGTTCGGACCAGCTGTCATTCCTTTGTAGTCGGCTTCCTTCCCCAGATTCAGGACAGAACGGACCTCGTCGAGGATATTCTTCGACTCGTCAGCACCGGAGTTCACGATATCGAGTAGAAGCTCCTTGGCTCTGTCGATTACCGTGTCCTTCTTGACCGAGGTGATATTCTCGATCTTCTTGACCTTGATTACCGCCTTGCACGGGCCAATCCTGTCGATCGTCTCGAGTGCAGCGCCAATCACGGCAGTACTGACTTGGTCAATAGACGAAGAGAGTTGTATCTCCCCGTTCACCTTGCCCTTGTTCTGGTGAAGGATAACGTCGACGTGTCCAATGCGCCCGGTCCGCTGCAGCTTCCTGAGCTGTAGTTCCTCGCCGAGGAGGCCTTCGGTCTGTCCGAAAATTGCTCCCACGACGTCCTTGCGCGCAACCGTTCCGTCAGTGCGGATGGTCGCGTGTATCACGTATTTTCCTTCTTTTGTCATTTTCATTTCTCCTTAGGCTCTCGGCCCCACTTTCGGGGCCTCGCTCCCGGTTTTCGCCAATTGGCGGTTCGGTGGATGGGCATAAAGCGCCCGCGAGTGTGGCAGAGTACCTGCAATCCGTCCGACCCACGGGCCCTTCATGAACGCTCCTATGGGTGACGTGGGTGATTATCGGTTGAATGGCCTGCGCGAGCCATTAAGGGACACACCACCAATCGTAGCCCATGAAAGCGGGAGTTCATGACTGTAGGGCGGTTTTCCACGGAGCGACGAGAATAGCGCTTCGGGACGGTCAACTCTCAAATGGTGAAAAGCGACTTCTGGTCAAGTTAGCCCACGCACTGAGGCTGGATGAAGAGGAGCCGAAACAGGTGTATGACGCGGTAGTCGAGGGGAAGAGTCCGGGTGTTGGAAGGGAAATTGGACAATTGGAGAGAGGGATGGTCTACGGGCAGGTGCTTGAGGCGGTTCTAATCCACACCGACCGTTCGGACGATGAGCTTACTCTGGTGGCTTACCTCCGGCGAGCCTTCTCAATCAGCGACGCTGAACACCGTGCGATAACCCGCAGCCTCGATCGTCAACTTGAGGATACAATCCACAGGAACGTCCTACAGGACTTTCGCATGCGGTTGGACGACACCATGGAACGCATAGGTGGTATCTTCGATCGGCTTGGCTTCCAGATCTGAGGTTGACATGGCTCACGACGAGGTGCTGGACGAATTCCTCGCGCAACAGGCGCTGAGGGTGCATCGTTCCGATAGACGGTTGGCAGGAATAGTGAGGGAGGCATATCCCATTGGTGTACCAGCCCTAATCATGAAGTCGAGCACTGACAGACTGGGGCAATCAGCAGGCTACTCTTTCCATCTTGGGACGCCTGACGAACTGTTGCGTCGCGTCGCTTCGTGGCTGCTGACAGGTGCTGGCAATGACCAGAGCGTGTTACTGCGTCTGGTGGGCCGTCTTTGGACTCGACATGGTCGTGAGGATGTTGCCCTAGCGGCTCTACTACTGGCCAACCTCAATCACGCTGCGCTGGGTACTGACCCATGGTCGGTGCTCGCTGCATCAACCAGGGACAGCGAGCCAGCAGAGGCCCTGTTATTGAGCATCGAGGAGTTCCTACGAGCGGGTCGAGAGATGCCGCGAGACGAGGTCTTGATGGCGTGGTGTGATGGTCGTAAGGTGGATGGCCATATGGCCCTCCTCGTCAGTTATGCAGGAACGGTGCGTGGGCATACGGTGAGCAAGGAGGTACTAATCCGACTCTCCTCTGTCGAGGTCCCCGACGGTGATTCACTTCTAGGTCGAGTAATGCAGCGCCTACAAGAGAGGTAGGCGCAGGACTGATGGGTGAGGCCACACGCCGCCCTTCATGGTTAACCGGCTACTGCCATCTGACGACCCGGTCGCAGAACAGGTGCTTGAGTGGACTATACAGCGCGATGCTCACGACATCAGGCAGTTGATGAGATGGATGGAGACCAAGAGGACGAGGAAGGATAGGTCAGTTTTACTCAATCGAGCACTCGACCTGATGGATGAGATTCAGCACGCAATGCGGCGGCTCGATGAGTTGCGGTGATAGTATGCGGGCACTGATTTTGGCCGGGGGTCGCTCGTCACGCATGGGTCGAGACAAGGCACTCGTGGAAGTCGATGGTGAGGCCTGTATTGCTCGTGTCGCGATGGCCCTGGCGGAAGCGGGGCGCGAGCCAATCAGGATTGCCGTGGCCGAACCTGAAGATGTTGAGCGTTATGGTATGGTAATTGACTCCACCATCCAAGTCGAGTGGGTACTAGACGCTGAGCCTCACTCAGGCCCCATCGAGGCACTAATCGAGGCCTTTGAGGACCCACTGGTGGACGAAGAGACGGTGCAACTGGCCCCTGTTGATGTACCCTGGGTGAACTCCGCGCTGTTCACTGGGTTAGAGAGAGCGTTGGGATCCTCTGACTGCCTCGCTATGCCAAATGACGGTTTGTGGGCGCACCCACTTCTGGCACTGGTCCGCCCAAAGATGGTGGTCAGACAGTTGAAGAGTGGAGATCGTAGACCTCTGCATGTCCAATTTACAGAGATGAAGCACTCACTATTGCTTGAGGATCCATCGTTGTTGCGCAACATCAACACGCCAGCGGATTTAGAGTGATATCTGCCCTGAGCAGAGTCTGTCCAGAACTTCTGGATACAGAATGTGCTCCGCCATCTTCACGCGTTCTTGCAGTGCCTCCTCATTATCGCCTGCCAGCACCTCAATCTCACGCTGAGCGAGAATTGGTCCCGAATCCACTCCCTCATCCACGAGGTGCACCGTGCAGCCGGTGACACTCACTCCGGCTGCGAGGGCGTCGCGGTGAGCGTGGGCGCCGGGGAAGTCAGGGAGAAGAGAGGGATGGATGTTGATTAGTCGACCTTTCCATCGCCTGACGAACCACGGCGTGAGGATCCGCATGTAGCCGCTGAGCACCACGAGTTCCACGTCGGCGGCTTCGAGTTCCGCGTTCACTAGTCGCTCGTGAGCCACCCGGCGCTTGCGCTTCTCCACCTCCATCGGCAGCGGCACCCCAACACTTGTGACACCGGCGTCGCGACCGTGCTGCAGACCGCCTACGTCTGTATTGTCAGCAATGACTAGTGTGGTGCGGTGGCAGCGCGGCGTGCGCTGGTATCTGAGAAGTGCGGCCAGCCCCGAGCCGCCGCCCGATACCAGCACTGCTAGCCTGACAGGATTGTCGGTCGTGCCCACTCTTGGAAGAGAGAAACCCGAGGTCATGATGAGTCACAGGTCGGGTTCAATTTGATGTTTAGGACCTGATATGTTCGGGAGCAGAATGAGAATTGGTTGCATCTGACCTTATACATCGAACCGATTGGTCAGGTTCGGGAGTACTCACATGGAGCGCTTGGAGACAATCGACGAGGTCGTCGAGAGGTACTGTGTCGCGAGCAGTCCGGCAAAGAGTCGTCTCTACGTCGGACTCGGCTCGCTGTTCCTCGGATTCGCGGTCATCGGCATCTGGATTCCAGGCTGGCCAACTGTGTCTTGGGCTGTCCCTGCCGCGTTTCTGTTCTCTATGTCTAGTGAGAGGATGTTTCGTCTGACTCTTACTAACCGCTACTTCGGTTCAGCGATGTT
>DAUV01000041.1:14739-24941 GCA_002505325.1 Euryarchaeota archaeon UBA623
GCCCTGATGGCCTCAATCTCCGCCTACTTTGTGTGGCTGGTCTCGACGAAGGGTGACGGGGTGGTGACTGACCCATCCTCTTGGAACGGAGCAGATCCGGGGTTCGGAGCTGGTACTGTCATCTTAGTGGGAATGATTGGGATGTGGTACGTTGGATTCCAGGTTCCCACTAGGGAATGATGCTGATGATGATAAGAAAGGCGCAACCACCGATTAATGGAGGAAGAGTCTCGTCCCGGTGAACAGCATCGCCATGCCGTGCTCGTTGGCTGCGTCTATCGACTCTTGATCCCTGACTGAGCCACCGGGCTGGACAACTGTGCTGACTCCTATATCGTTGGCCGCGTCGATTCCATCACGGAAGGGGAAGAAAGCGTCTGAGACCATCATCGAGCCCTTGGCCCTCTCGCCCGCCCTGCGAGCAGCGATCCTCACTGCCTCGACCCTGCTGGTCTGACCTGGACCGACTCCAACGGTGGCACAGCCAGTGGCTGTCCTAGAGACAAGGATGATGGCGTTCGACTTGACTTCAGCGAGTACTGCAGCACCAAAGCGCGCCAAAGCCACCTCAGAAGTGTCTGCCTGCTTATCAGTCACGCACTTGACATCGTTCCAATTGATTGCTGGTGGCCCTTGCACTTGGGCGAGCCATCCACCGTCTAGTTGGCGCATCCTGACTTCGTCGGATCGAGGTTTGATAGGGTCTAGAGTCAATAGTCTGCGGTTCTTCTTGGTTGACAGAATCTCCAGTGCCTCGGGCTCGTAGCCGGGTGCTATCATACACTCGAAGAAGTGGCCGCCAATGACCTCGGCGGTTGCCTTCTCAACTGGCATGGTGAAGGCTATGACGCAACCAAAAGCACTCTCTGGGTCACTTGCAAGAGCACTCTCCCAGGCCCTGATTTGAGTCTTGTCGACCGAGGCTCCACATGGATTGGTGTGCTTGATTACTACGCATCCATGCTCAAAGTCTGAGCATGTTGCTACCATGGTCCGAGCAAGTTTGAGGGCACCATCGAGATCGAGGTAGTTGTTGTAAGACAGTGGTTTGCCACCATGCTGAACAGCTGCGGCGAGGCCGGAAGGCTCTCCGCCTGCTGGATAGAAAGCTGCGGGTTGATGTGGGTTTTCTCCATAGCGCAATTCTGTGCCGGAACCGGAGGAAACATGGATTTGAGAGGGTGTATCACGCTGGGTGAATCTACTCTCAAGTTCGTTAGAAACGGCAGTGTCGTAGGCTGCAGTACTTTGGTATGCGGCGAGAGCTAGTGTTTGCCTAGTGGAGTCATCGATCCCGGAGGGGTCGCCATTTGATTCTGAAAGAGAATTCAGTACACTAGAGTACTGCTCTGGACTTGTCAAGATGATGACATCGGAGTGGTTCTTGGCGGCGGAGCGGACCATAGTTGGCCCGCCGATGTCGATCATCTCGATGAGTTCTGCTTCACCAGCCGGTGGGTCGCGTGCGGCAGTCGCTTCGAACGGGTACAAGTTGACGCAAACTAGGTCGATAGTGCCGTAGCCGAGTTCTGCCAAGGTTGTCATGTCATCTTCTCTGTCGCGGCGGACGAGAATTCCTCCATGCACGGCCGGATGCAGGGTCTTGACGCGTCCATCGAAAACCTCGGGGTGACCGGTTGCCTCGGAGACATCGGTGACTTCGAGGCCTGCGTCTCTCAGAGCACGTGCTGTCCCTCCTGTAGAGAGGAGTTCCCAACCCATCGCCGATAGAGCTCTCCCGAGGTCCTCTATACCGGACTTCTCCCAGACGCTTAGCAGAGCGCGGGGTTGAGCCATAGCAGTGCGTTGGTGCAGCGGACTTGAAGGGTTCGCGTGAGCCTTAGTCGCCCCTCGCAGAGATGACTTGATCAATCCTGAGCATACTCATCGCGGTCTCGGTAGCTGATTCCAGACCATCCTCAATAACAGCCCTCGGGTGCCAGACTCCATCGACCGGCCCCACACCTCCTTCAGGAGTAATTCCAACGAATCCTTCGTCCTCCCTCGCGGCGGCTCTGAGTTCGAGAATTCGATCCAGTGCGTCACCACCAGAGTTCTCTACCAGAGTCGCTGGAATTGTCTCGAGGGCGCGAGCATAGGCGTCCATCGCCAGTCTAGCCCGGCCCGGCTCCGCTTCAGAGGCACGACGCACGGCATGGGCCATACGGGCGTGGATTGAGCCAGCACCAGGCAGGAGTTCATCATCGGCAAGAGCCAATGAGGTTGCTCTTAGAGCGTCGTGCAACCCTCGTATAATCTCCTCAGTGCCAGTCTCCCCACTTCCGCCGACCTCGATTGTGACTACCCTCGGATTGGGACAGTCGTCGATTCTGATGATATCCTCGACCTGATCCGAGGCTTCGCGACGCTCCCAAACCAGCGAGCCACAAACTCCGAGGTCCGCAGTCTCGATGTCAAGTACTGAATCAACGATATTGGCTCCGACTGCGTCTGCCGCATTACGAATCTCTGACTCGTCGAGTTCACCTACGGCGAGCACCTTAGCGTCGGCTAAATGATGAAGAATGTCACGATCCACCTCTCCCGTGCATAGCACTACATCTGCCCCGCTGGCGATGATAGTATCAGCAATTGTCTTCTTACGATCCTGCTCAGCGTCGACGAACAAGTCGAGTTGGTCTGCGCTGGTAATCTGTATCTCGGTGTCACGGGTCATTGAGCGGACCTTCAAGTCGCCCCCTAGTACCGCCACCTTGGCGTCGTTCAGTCGGTTAGGTAGACTGTCCATCAACACGCGGCGGTTGACCACGATACCTCGAATGAGTAGGGAGTCGTGTAGTCCGCCGATGCCGGTCTTGAACATCGCCACATGCTCGGCACCGGCGTCGTCACGGTTGGAAGCGAGTATGTTCAGAGCATCGGTGATGATAGGGCGGAAGTGGCTGAGTGCTGCTTCCGCACCCTTGCCACGCAGTGCCGTCTCAGTAACCGCAGCCAATCGCTCGTCATTCACGGTGTGGGTGTCATGGTTAATCTGCTCAAAGGCTGCGGCAAGCGCCGAGTTGTAGCCATCTACTAGAGTCAGCGGGTGCAGCCCCTTACGCAGTAGATTGCTGGCCTCTTGAAGTAGTGATCCACACAGTAGCATGGTAGTGGTTACTCCATCTCCACACGCCTCCTCCTGAGAGTTGCCCATTGAAACCATCATCTTCGCAGCTGGGTGTTTGACCATTAGCTCAGCGACAATCTTGGCTCCGTCGTTTGTGACGGCAGTGGTGCCGTCAGTCTTGTACAGCATCTTGTCAAGTCCACGTGGCCCAAAAGTCGGCTTCAAGAGATCTGAGAAGACGCGGGCCGCACTGATCAGTTTGTCCTGGACATCAGTGCCACTAGTGACGTTAGTCTCTGGCTTGACGATTACGACCGGTGGCTTGCCCGCATCCTCGCTCATGGTTTCGGGCGACCCTAGGGGTCGCCAAGAATGCTTTGAGTGGTAAATCGCTCCAAATTGAAGATAGAATGGAGAATATCTATCCGAGCGAGGTGTCAGCCGGAGTCGTGTCCAGAACTACTCTGGTGTTAGTTTTCGTGCTAATCGTAGGCCCCCTAGGTGCTCTCATCCCGGCTGCTTCCGGACAGGTTTTCCCGGACATCACAATCGAATGTGCAGACAACGTGGAACTCGATATGTCACCGGGGTCAAGCCGGTCTGCGATGGCAAGTTGTGAGCTTGAGAACAATTCAATGTGGATAGAAGAGGTGAGTGTGGATATTGACTCGGAAGATTTGGATACAGCCGGACCGGAAAGTGTAACCATAGGAGCTGGCGAAACTATGACGATTTCTATCGTGATGTCTGCGGCACAAGATCTAGAGGCGGGTGATTACCTAGTCAATGTCTCGGTGGAAGTTACCTCAGCTGGAGGTGTTCCAGTCCCTGGTCTGGCTAGTGATGCCGATGAGATTGGAGTGACGATTGCTGAGTTTACCAACTGCGACCACGCTATAGGACAAGGAGGGGGTACTCTGGAAGCCGGGCAAATTATTTCATTCTCGATTTCCATATCCTGCGATAGTAACACCGATTCGACGACGAAATACAGCGCTCGATTGATAGACAAATCTGGTTCGTCCGCATGGCCCAGTGGATTCGATGACCAAAGCCCACAATGTGATGTGCTGATTCCAGATGGTGGAACCTCCGCTAACTGCCAGTTCCAGATTCTGACACCTTCCAACCTAGATTCCGCTTGGGAAGGTTGTGTCGTCGTGCTTGAGGATGGTACTTCGATTCCAAAGTCTTGTCCGAGCTCGAATGTGGTGGATGTAAAGATTGAGCCAAAGAGTATTGGTATTGGTACCATCGACCTTACCGGTAACGATTCGGTGTTTGGTGAGTACTCAGATGAGGCTCCAATCATCATCGGCGGGATTGCCGTGGTTCTAGTACTGGCTATCATAGGCATAGCCATGTCGAGACGTAGAAGGAGATTACTCGACGATTAGTAAGTGCCACCTGAAGGCAAGAGCGCAAATTATCGAAAGTGTGAGTGATACTCCATCTGGCCATCCAAAAGATCCTGTGAAAACGCTGTATTGAACAGCGGTGAGGGTTAGTGTTGCAGCCATGTCCATCAGCGTACTGCGACCGAATCCAGAGTGGTTAGTGATGTGATGTCGGTTCTGCAGCGCGAGCATACTGAGAGCTAGTATTCCCACTACCAACAGGTGTCCGACCCACCACCCAGCAGTTGCTCCAAAAGCATCGACGATGCTGTCTTGGAAACCCCCTAGGACTGGCGCGGCCACGTCGACCATGGGTGTGCGAAAGGCAGACTGCTCTTGAATTAAATGACCGAAGCCCCTTATCGTGTATACCCAAGCGTGGCTCTGTGAGCGAACAGAGAAGTCGTCTGTTGGTGGTCAAAGCGGCAATGAATGTCAACGGGGGCGCGGCGCGTGACTTGATGCGCAACCTGCCAAGCATAGCTGAGCATTTCGAGGTTCGCTTTGCCTGCCTCAACCTACTAGACTCGCAGCGTCAGTCTCTGCTGTCAAATGGTATACAAATCCTCGAGCCGTTCTATCAGTGGGAGCCAGGAGGGGGGTTACTGAATGAAATCACATCAGGTCAGGAACGTAGTGCTGCGGCCGCATGGAAGGAGCACGAGTCTGCACAGGCAGCCATAGAATGGGCCGATGCAATCCATCTGACAGGAGGCAATGGATCGATGGAGTTTCCCCCCTTTGTCCCGGCTGACAAGCCGCTGCATCTTCACTTCCTCGAATCGAAACCGGGCATTCACGATAGTGTTAGCCACCTCAACCCTGACGGCAGCGGTGGATGGCGGCCGGGTCTGATGCACCTGCTGCAGAATCGCCAACGGGCTAGGATTGAAAAGTCGTTTCGCGGCTTCGGCGAGAACCAAAATTGGAGTGTATCAGCGAACTCGGAGTTCTCGGCGCAAAATCTGCATCGGATCTACGGCATCAAAGGAGGGGTGTTGTACCCCTCAGTAGATCTCACTGAATTCAGTCGGGAGCCTTCGTTCGGTGAAGGCTCGGTATTCGAAACAATGGGGTTAGGAGATGTCGGTTCATACGCTGTCACGGTTGGAAGAATATCACGCTTCAAAGGCATCTACGAGGCAGTCGAACATCTAGTAGGAAGTGGTCTCGAGTTAGTGGTTATAGGAGGTGGCAAGGAGAGTGATAATGCTGCACTGAGGAGTTATGGAGATAGTCTTGGAGTGACAGTTAGGGTGTTATCAGGCATAGATTCTGAGTTGATGCGCGCTGTCATGCGCAACTCTGCCGCAATCATCGGTCTGGCTCACGGTGAGGCCTTCGGACTAACTCCCATCGAGGCAATGGCTCTAGGCGCTCCTCCTGTCTTCGTCAACGAGGGTGGGTACACCGAGACAATTGTCGACCAACTCAATGGCAGGCTGGTGGAGCGTGGGGACATCGAGGCTTGGAGGCGGGCTCTCGAGCAAGCCCGCGACCCGGGTACCCGGGAGCGTTGGGCGCGCAAGGGGTTGGATCGCATAGAGGAGCTTGGCCTCACCCCCGAGAGCCATGCCGAGCGGCTTCACTCAATCATCAACAGCGAGGTCTGACATGGCAGTCGAGGTCACTCTCGAGGATGCCGAGTGGATGGTCACTCGGGCCGGACTATCTGGAGTGGCCTCGGTACAGCGCCTCCCAGGGGGTTGGGACAACTCAAACCTCAGTTTGGATCTCGTTGGTGGCACCCGCCTCGTGCTCAAGATTTGGCAGGCGCAGAAGAGTCTGGATGATGTTCGAACTGTGATACAGCGCCACATCTGGCTAGATGATCACGGTGTTCCGACCGCGACTCCGATAGAACTTGTTGATGGGAGTAGGATTGCCATCAAGGATGGTGTCGCCTGGACCCTGTTGCCGCACGTTACCGGGGGTCACCTCGGCTCCGACCGGGCCTCCCTAGAGAGTCTTGGTGCGACTATGGCCAGACTGCATGAGATCCCTGAGGCGGATTGTTTTCCACACGATTTCAGGATGGGTTGGCCGTTGTTCGAGCGTATGTACGAGCTTGCCGATGAGACTGGGTGGACCGACTTCTTAGTGGCCCTCAGAGAGGAGGAAGGTTGGCTGCGCGGGCAGATTCCGGTCGATTTGCCTCGGGGGATACTGCATGGCGACCTGTTTCCTGACAACGTCATCGGAGATGGCGAGGTGGTCGCCATACTGGATCTCGAGGAGGCTTGGATCGGCCCCTGTGCCTTCGACCTCGTGATGGCTTTTGTCGGCTTCGGATGGGACGCGGGAAGACCTGTCCAAGAGCGTTGGGACGCTCTCATTTCGGGTTACGAATCGGTTCGCAGTCTAACGAACTCTGAACGTTCAGCACTCGCTGCCTTGCATCGCTACGCAACTCTGTCGATAGCCGCTTGGAGGTACTGGAAGCACGTTATGACCGAACCCGACACGGATCTGTCGGGCCGCTACCTCGAAATGGTTCATAGGCTCGGCGTGGAGTTTGGATTCTAGGTGGTAGCATGAACGGAGTAGTCCATTCCGTGAACGTCAGCGAGGGTGGGGGGGTCCCCAAGCTCCCCATCAGGGCCGCGAACATCCGTTACGAGGGGATGGAGGGGGATCACAATAGGTTCCGCGCCGAGAGGAGAGGGGGGGATCTGAGAAGAGCAATCAACATCTTCTCCCTCGAGAGGATTGAGCAACTACAGGATGAAGGGCACTCCATCGAAGTCGGTTCGACAGGGGAGAACATCACCATCGAAGGGATGGACTGGGACACACTTGAGGTGGGGATGATTCTGAGGGTCGGAGAGTCGACCATCCAACTCAGTGAGCCATGCGCACCGTGCTACAAGATAGGGGGGTCGTTCGTGGACGGTAGGTTCGCGAGGGTGGACCACGAGCAGGAGTTTGGTTGGTCGAGATGGCTCGCTTCCGTTGTCGAAGAGGGTATGGTCAGCACCGGAGATATGGTCTCAATCCTTGCGCCGGGCGAGAATTGAAAGAAGGTGGCTCTGAGGGGCTTTCATGATGATGAGGGAGGGGCAGCCCAGGCTAGGCTTCCGAATGAGGCTTCGAAGAGGTTGGAATATCACCAAACTAGGAATGCATGTGGTCAGAGCCGATCCCGAACTGATGGTATACACGTTTCTCTCGGGCCTGTTCTCGATAGGGGCGGCAATCTTCCTGCTGACTGCTACTGGTGGGATTGGCTTCTTCACAGGGGGAGAAGAGGGAGTTGAGTCGGGAATGCTCGTCGGCATGTTCCTGACTTACATGGCAGTGGGAATGATTACGGTTTTCTGGAATGCTGCGATAATCGCAAGCGCTTATGAGAGGATTACAACAGGCTCGAACCCGAGTTTTTCCTATGGCATCAAAGAAGCCGCGAAACGCCTACCTGCAATAATCATCTGGGGTCTGATATCGGGAACTGTCGGATTGATCGTGGGCCTCCTTGAGGGCATGGCGCATGATGACAACCCAGTGGTCCGGGTGATTGGTAGCTTGGCTTCATTCTTAGTGCAGGTGGCTTGGTGGATGACCACTTTCTTCGTCGTCCCGATGCTGGTGCTTGAGGGCTACCAAGTTGGCGAGTGCATGCGCAGAAGCCCGGATCTGTTCAAGCAGACATGGGGTGAGGACGTCGTCAGCACCGGAGGTACGGGAATCGTCAACTTTCTCGTCATCATGCTGGTCGTGCTGATTTGTATGCCTCTGTTTGCACTCGGAGAACTCGGAATGGGTCTCGCCTTCACTCTGATGTTCATCGGAATTGGACTCAGTGTACTGTTCTTCACCGCCTGTGAGGCGGTGAATCGTGCCTCGCTGTACTACTACGCCAAAACCGGTGAGGCCCCTCCGATGGCTCAGAAATACGGCTTGGACTTCTGATTTCTGTGGCTTCGCCATTCTGATATACGCCGGGGGGCTCGCTACCGCTCCAAGCAGAGGTACCCGAGTGGTCAAAGGGGCTGGGATGAGGTCCCAGTGCGTAGTGCTTCGCAGGTTCGAATCCTGTCCTCTGCACCACCCTTCTGCAATACGTGTTGCGGAGGCAGTTTCTTAGCGGTGTGCAGGAGGAAGGGTGTGTGGGCACCCGGTTCTACGCACCAATTCTCGTCTGTATGATGCTGATGGCATCTGGACTACCTGACTCCGAACAGGAGGAGATTCGGTGGCTTGAAAATAGGAGCTGGACCAACTCAAATGATGGCTATGGCCCGATCAACTACACCGACGAACACACCACTGCCACAATTACCTCGGAAGGGAGGGATGCGATACTTACCATGCCAGGTGGGCATGTCTACAATCAGCCCCTTCCTCTAGTCGTCGCTCTACATGGGTACTCCAGTTCCGGATGGTTCAACGCTTGGTGGATGAGCCTGTATGATAGTGTCCACGAGAATGAGCATTTGTTACTCACACCAGATGGCTCTATGAATATCATAGGGATGAGATTCTGGAATGCCACTGATGCATGCTGCAACTTGTTTGACACTGAGGTGGATGATGTTGCCTTCCTCGAGGGTCTGATCAACACAGCCGTCCTGAGTTACGGAGCGGACCCAGAAGGTGTTGTGCTAATAGGTCACTCAAATGGGGCTTTCATGAGTCATAGAATGGCATGCGATGGAGGGAGTATAATCGAGTCAATCGTATCACTTAACGGGGCGTCGTGGTACGATTTCTCCAATGACTGTCCTGATACTGGAAGACCGAATATACTCCATGTACATGGCACTGCAGACAGTACCATACAGTACAATGGTGGGACGATGTTTGGAGGATTATATCCTTCGGCCCCCCAGTCAACTGCTTATTGGGCTGACAGGTCGGGGTGTGATGCGAGTTGGACAAAACTCAGTAGTCTTGATTTGACCAACTCAGATGGGATAGCTGAGACTGACAATCTTGAGCACCTGAACTGTACTGATGGGAATAGGGTGTCTCATTGGAGAATCAATGATGGAGGTCATAACCCCCCTTTGAATGATCTAGAATGGCCGTATCAGACTCTAGGTTGGGCACTGGAAGATTTCTCGCGGGACTCCGATGGCGATGGTTACCGCGATAATGTGGACGCCTTCATTTACAACCCCAATGAGTGGATAGATGCCGATGGGGATAATGTCGGAGGCAATACAGATCAATGCGACAACGACCCTACCGGCTGGATTGACAGTGATGGTGACGGAGTCTGTGTGCCCAGTGATGTCTTTCCCAATAATCCGAACGAGTGGGGGGATGCTGATGGAGACGGTATCGGTGACCGCTCGGATGCTGATGACGATAACGATGGAGTTGCTGACTATTACGACGACTTTCCACTGGACCCTACAGAGTGGAACGACACCGATGGTGATGGAATAGGGGACAATGCTGACGATGATGATGACGGCGACGGTTGGATGGATTCCCAAGATGCATTTCCGCTGGACCCTTTGGAACACTCCGATCTAGATAGTGATGGAATAGGGGACAATGCTGACGACGACGACGATGGCGACGGTTGGTCCGATGATGATGAGTTTGCTTGCCTGAGTGACCCTATCGATAGTACGAATGTGCCCCTAGATACCGATGGGGATTGGGTGTGCGATTTGTTTGACGACGACGACGACGGAGATGGTGCCCCCGACAGCGAAGATGCTTTTCCTCTTGATGCCAGTGAGTGGGATGACAATGATGTGGATGGAGTAGGAGACAACTCTGAT
>DAUV01000041.1:25258-25475 GCA_002505325.1 Euryarchaeota archaeon UBA623
ATGGAGTAGGAGACAACTCTGATGCATTCCCTGAAGATAGTTCCGAATGGGTAGACACGGACGGTGATGGAGTAGGAGACAACTCGGATGTCTATCCTGATGACCCATCTGAATGGGTCGATTCTGATGGCGATGGAGTAGGAGACAACTCGGATGCCTTTCCAGATGACGCTAGTGAAACTGAAGATACCGATGGCGATGGAGTAGGAGACAACTC
>DAUV01000041.1:25781-30509 GCA_002505325.1 Euryarchaeota archaeon UBA623
ATGGAGTAGGAGACAACTCTGATGTCTATCCTGATGACCCATCTGAATGGATCGATTCTGATGGCGATGGAGTGGGAGATAATTCCGACGCATTCCCTAGTGATGTTAGCGAGACTCAGGACACAGACGGGGATGGAGTAGGAGACAACTCGGATGCTTATCCATACGACGCGGCCCTATGGGATGAGAAGGTCGACAGAACAATGGTAATTCTAGGTGGCATAGTAGTAGTTCTGCTCGTCTTAGTGACCTACTCCGAGCGGCGGAAGTAGGAAGGCTGGTCTAGAATCAGACCGGAGGGGGTCAATATGAAATCCAATGTCGAAGAAGAGAGTTTTTTACTCCCTACATTGGCGTTGATGTTTCCCCAATCAACGAAAACCAAATTGAGGAAAATGCTGACAGGAGGTAGAGTTTTGGTCAACGGAACACCGGTTTACAAGGCCAAAGAATTACTCTTCAGTGGCGACGAGGTTCGGATTATTAACCACGCAGATGCGATTAAAAAATCACCACCGCCAAAACCAAAAAAGCAACTTTCTAAATTGAAAATCCTATTCGAAGATGATTTTATTTTGGTTGTAGAAAAACCAGCAGGCCTACTTTCTGTCGCCACTGACAAGCTTGAGAATGATACTCTACATAGTCGCTGTGTGGATTATGTTAAGCGTGAATCTGAGCGTGCTTGGTGCCATATCGTGCATCGATTGGACCGCGATACTTCAGGAGTCATGGTATTCGCCAAAAATCACGAAATAAAAGAAAGGCTGCAAACTCAATTTGCTCAACGTGATGTTGAACGGGTCTACCATGCACTTGTTGAGGGTGGGCCTGAAAAGTCTGAAGGAATGGATTCATCTTGGTTGGTGGAAGACAAACATCTGCATGTTAAACGTGTCAAATCAACCTACAAAGGATCGAAAGAATCCATCACACACTGGCGAGTTGAAGATCGAGATGAATTTGTATCTTTGATTGAAATCAAAATCGAGACTGGGCGCCGACACCAAATACGAATGGCAATGCAATTTCTGGGATGTCCGATTGTCGGGGACACTGTACATGGGGCTTCAACAAATCCTCTCAACCGAATCTGTTTACATGCATCTGCGCTTGGTTTTATGCATCCATCGAGCAATAAATTTGTGCTATATGATTCAAATGTACCATTTGCAAATCGGAACAAGAATGATCTTGGTTAGTAAGGTATCTAGATGGCCTTGAAGAGTGTTACATACACCATCAAAGTGCGAGGTACCAACCCTCTAACCCATCGAAGAAGTACTGCACTGCGATGGTGACCGTTAGCAAGCCCATAACCCGCGTGATTACTCTAGTGCTGTTCTCCCCTATTGCGTGCTGCATGCTGGAAACAGCATAAAATATCAGCA
This sequence comes from Euryarchaeota archaeon UBA623, assembly GCA_002505325.1. Lineage (GTDB taxonomy): Archaea > Thermoplasmatota > Poseidoniia > Poseidoniales > Thalassarchaeaceae > Thalassarchaeum. The sequence goes on from DAUV01000041.1 coordinate 27,173, forward strand.
TTGACACTAGCATCACCAGAAGGATTGCCCATGCTACCAATGGTGCACTGTTGGTAGTTCCTAGAAGAATAATCAGACTAATCGAACCAGGGCCAGCGAGCATTGGCATTCCTATGGGTACTAGTCCAAAATCAATCATTTCATCAGTTGAAATCTCGTCACCAGAATCAAGAGAGAATTGTTTCTTAGAGAGTTTTTGTCCTTCTTTGAGCATGTTCATTCCTGCTATGCCAAGCATCAGACCTCCAGCAACACGCAGGCTGTAGAGTTCTATTCCTAAGTGATGAAGGAGGTCTTCTCCAGATATTAGGAAAACCATCAGCACCACAGCCGCAAAAGTGCAAGCACGTCGAGCTATTGTCCTCAATTCACCTCTATCGAGATCTTTTCCTAGCGTTAGGAAGAGTGCGAGAGAAGCGGGGGGGTTGACCACAACCAAGAGAGGTATGAAGACCAGTGTGAAGGCGACGAAATCCATGGGCGGGCCGCCTAGCCCACCCTATTTCAAAGAGACTGATTGAAGGATTCGTTTAGCAAGTGCAAGGTCATGTCGATATCTTCCTTAGAGAGGACCATGGGTGGCTTAATTTTGATGACATTGTGATGCGGCCCATCAGTGCTCAGTAGCACGTTTCTATCACGCATATCGTCGACGATAATAGCTGCCTCATTAGTAGCAGGCTCCTGTGTTTCACGGTCGCGCACCAACTCGATTCCGAGGAATAGCCCTCGCCCTCTCACATCGCCGATGATTGAGTGTCGTTCCTGAAGTTCTCGCAGACCTGCTTTGAAGTGTCCTCCCAACTCTGTGGCACGCTGCATTAGCCCGTCCTGCTCGATAGTATCGAGCACTGCCATCCCAACAGCGCACGACACAGGATTTCCACCGAAAGTCGAGAAGAATTCCATCTCTTCGAAAGAAGCTGCTATTTCTGGTGTTGTGAAAACCGCAGCCATTGGATGGCCGTTACCCATCGGCTTGCCCATCACCACTATGTCGGGCACTACCTCATGCTCCTCAAAGGCCCACATATGCGTGCCAACTCTGCCGAACCCGACTTGGACTTCGTCAGCTATGCACAGCCCCCCTGCTGCACGAACGTGTTCAAAGGCCGCAGGGAGGTAGTCTGGTGGCAGCGGTATTTGACCGGCGCACGACAGCATCGACTCAACTAGGAAACCTGCAATCGGGCCGGCATCCGCTACAATCTCCCCCAACTCAGCTGCGTAGTCACGCTCGCCACCCCTGTAGCTATCCGGGATTGGAACCACATGTACCCATGACTCAGGCTCACCCTTGCCACCGGGTCCCCTGAACTTGTATGGACTGAGATCAATCAGCATCCCTGTGTGTCCATGATAGGCGCCTTCGACCACCACCATATCGTGGGCACCCGTATGAGCGCGCGCTATGCGTACAGCCAACTCGTTGGCCTCGCTGCCTGAGTTAACTAGGAAACCAACGCTGAGCTCTTCTGGAAGAGATGCTGCGAGCCTAGCAAGATACTCGGATAGACCGTCGTAGACATACCTGGTGTTGGTGTTCAAAAGAGCCATCTGGCGTTGACCGGCCTCGACTACTTTGGGATTTGAGTGACCAACGTGACATACATTGTTCACGAGGTCTAGGTATCGAGTGCCATCTGCTGCGAACAAGTACTGCATGCGTCCGTGAGTAATGTGGAGGGGTTTTCCATGTGCGATGGAGAGGGCCTTTCCAAGATGTGCTTCACGCTGTTTGAGAAGTTCGTCCAGTTGAGGCGGGGGATCACTCGTCATCGAAGACCTCAATCTCGACCTTGCGTTTAATGAGGTCAGTGAATCTCGAAGAATATCGTGTGGCCCGCACCACATGGTTGTCTATCCAGTGGTAGTTACCTCCCCTTGGTTTGCCCATCAACAGAGTGTGGTAGCGGAACCCCTTCTCGGACAGCCACGTCTCTGTAACTTCGCGGTGCTCCTCGGTCCTAGCTGTGAAAAAGCAAATTCGATGGCCCTCTTCATACCAACCATTGATTGTCTCGATAGCATCTGGATAAGCCTGAGCGAGAGACATCCTGTGAGCCTCCTCATTGGGTATATCTTCACCCACCGTCCCATCAATGTCAATGAGGTAATTTTTCATCCCCTCAGGCAGGCCGGGGCTGATGTACTTTCCAGACTCGTCAGTCTTATCGACTAGTTCCATATCCATGAGGGGTGCGAAACCGTCCATAATGCCTCGTTCCTGAATTCCTGATTTCGGAAGTGGGTTCCCGGATTCCGAATCTTTCAAGAGAGATTGGTCAGACGGCTTGGCGTGCCCGGAGCCTACGATAGAAGTCGTCGCGCGGCTGTTGTAAGGCGTGTTTCTCCAAATTTCGACAAAGCTCTATCGAAGTATTTTGGTACTCAAACCCCCGATCCTGTCGCCGCTCAGGGTTCCCACGATGCGTATGTGATGGCCCTCCGGGCTCACGGCACAGAAGTAGAAATCCTAAACGCCTTAGAGACTCATCCCGACTGCTGCTTTGTCGAGGATTGTGCTGTAATGATTGACGGAGTCGCTCTAATCAGCAACCTTGGTGCACCAAGCCGCAGGGGTGAGGAAGTGGCTGTGGCCGAGTATCTCTCTGGAGGCTCCGACATCCTCCGGATGCCTGCGGGTGCAACCCTTGACGGAGGTGATGTCGTATTCTTTGACGACCGTTACCTGATTGGGGTCTCAACACGCACCAATCAGGCTGGTGCTGATTTCCTAACTGAACAGGTTAGAGAGGAGGGTTTTGATGTTGAACTAATCGATATCCCATCCTCAACTCTTCACCTCACAACTGTGTGCTCGTCCCCGCGAGAGGGCACGCTGGTCGCAGCCGAGGGGCACCTGAGCGAGGACCAGGTGGGGCACCTCGCTGATGAAATCCTGTGGGTTCCGAACTCGGACTCGTACGCGGCCAACACCATCGGCTACTCGGGTGACCGCGTGATCATCGCGGACGGGTACGCCTCCACGAGGCAGGTGATGCTGGATGCTGGCTTCTCAATCACCAGTGTCGACATGGACGCCATAAGGCAGGCTGATGGTTCGTTGACCTGTCTCTCCGTGTTTAACCGGTGAAACGGCCCTAAAACTGAAGGTCTGCTTCTGCTCAGAGTATACCATGCACGTAGCAGGAAAGGTGTTTCTCGGGCTCGGGGCAGTACTACTAGTACTCGGACTTGTGATGGCTGGATTGGGTGGAAACGCCCTAGACGAAGTAGGAGATGTCGATGTCGAAGGAAAGACCGTTTGGAGTGGTCAGGAGGGTGCCTTCTCATATGATGGAAGAGATACGTTGATGGTTTTCGTACCTGATAC
>DAUV01000042.1 GCA_002505325.1 Euryarchaeota archaeon UBA623
ATCAGCCGAGCAGGCACGGAGACTATTCTGAATCTCAGGAACCACTTGGCTAGACCGTCGACCCGACGTCCCAACGACTTGCGCATGCGTCCCATGCTATCACCAAATGATTACTGCGCTAAAGGGCGTCGCCTACTCAAGCACCTACTCGAAGACGATATCCGCCCCGTCTTCGAGCTTCTCCAGAAGACCCTTTTCGGGGTTGACGACAATTACCTGTCCAGCTCGCTCCCAAACGACAACATCGTGATGACTGTTGCCTGCATATCCGAAGCCGTTCTCACCGTATCTGGAGACAAGAGCCTCAGCTTTGTGCTTGTCACGCAAGTTGTAGGTGGCGTCCGAAGCCATCACATCGGAGAATAGGCCCACATGGGCGGCCACCCTCTCAGCCACAATTCGATCAGATGCCGTTGCCAAAACCAGTTTTCGCCCCCTTGCTCGCTCGCCTGTGAGCCAATCGAGAAAAGCCTCATGGTAGTCCAACTCTGCAGGATCGAAGACCAGTTTCTCGGCGAGATCGCGCTTCCACTGCGCCCTTCTTCCCGTGAACTCTTTCAAAATCATGCTCAGAAGCATCCACGGTCGCCTCGGAATAACTCTGGAAAAACAGATTTTGCTCATATCTGAGAGAATCAGAGTACCGTCCATGTCAACGGCCAGTGGGATGTCGGACACAGCATCTCCCATGAGCCTCGCTGAGGGGGGTCAGATTCAAGGCTTCGCCGACCGATTCAATGAAACCGACCACCACCTCGTGGTTCTGGGGGATGCGCCGTGGCAGAGCATGAGAGACCTTGGAGACCGGCCGCGATGGCTAAGATTGAGTCCGATTCCGATGCTCCGCCAGGATTCAATGCGGTCACCTTTGCGGGGATTGGCATGGTTGCTAGGATGTTGGAGCCACATGATTTGACGAATACTGACGATTGGAAATCTCTTGTTGCTCGTTTGGAGCCATGGGGGGAGGTCCCTGAACCCGATTCCATAGTTTCGATTTCAACTACTGCCACCAACAGAGGATTGGTAGTCAAACTGTCCGCTGATTCTGATTGGAGCGCTGAATTCCTTCCATGGGGCTCGGATGGTCGGCTCAGAGCACGGGTAAAAGCGGCCCCCACGGGCTCCCGCGTACCATCGGGAGGGTACTCCTGGCAAGGCACCGATCTCATCATAATCAGATCCACAGATCCCACATCTTTTGACTCTGCGAACGAGGTCATAAAAGCCCTAGAGGCAGACGAAATGAGCACTGCTCAAGAAAAACTGCGAAACGCCGGGATAGTCTTGGGCCTCTATCATACAAAAGCCATGGCAGCAAGGATGACCCCCCCAGATCCATCTAGATGGAACGCTAGGAACCAGTGGCTCGAGGAGACTCTTCACGCGACGTACATTTGGCGAGCCCCGTACTCGAAGAGCCAGCCATGCACACTCACTCTCGGAGATACCAGACTCTCGGACGTTTCAGGCGACTCACTGAGGATAGGAAGGCCGAGGTTGGCCGATGCTTTGCGCACACCTACCTGCGAATTCCCGGCTATGCGCGACCTTGCATCCATAGTCCACGATTTGTCAAGAATTCATTACTCAACGTCAACAAACCTCGAACTAATCCCTCTGCGCTCTGCACTAATTGATGGTTGGAAGTCCACAGCGCCATCTGAATGGACCTCCGACGAAGCATTCTACTCACATAGAGGTGGGATGGCGATATGGGAGTACGAACAGTGTCTACTCGATGTACTCGAGGCCACCTCTCACCAATCAGGTGCGCCAGAGCCGGCAGTTACTACGCTGGCTTATGTCAAGGCTTACCAGAAGCGAATGTTCAGCAACCGTCTGTTCTCATCACTCTCGGTGATGACTGCGTTCTTTGGCATTGTTTCTTTGGTCAATACTTTCCCACCTACGATGGAAGAAGTTCCTATTCCAGTAGCATGCATCGCCTTGAGTTTCTGGCTGTATAGGATGTACAAGCGCTTGTCACCGCCTCCTGAGAGGCCGTTCACTGATCTCGGGAAATGACACCTTCTTCGTAGCTGTAGTGTATCGGCTCTCCTGTAGGTATCTCAAGAGAGACAATGTCCTCAGGACTTATTCCATCAATGTGCATCACAATAGAGCGCAGTGAGTTGCCATGAGCTGAGACTAGGACGTTCTTGCCATCGACTAGATCCGGTACTATCTCTTCGGCAAAGTAGGGAATGGTCCTCTCGGCCGTCATCTCTAGACTCTCACCATCAGGAGGGGCGACATCGAACGAACGGCGCCAGATGTGAACCTGCTCCGCACCGTGCTTCTCCGCTGTCTCAGCCTTGTTCAGACCCTGTAGCGCACCATAGTGGCGTTCATTGAGTCTCCAGTCATAATTCGTCGGCACATCCTCTGAGGCATCGTTGTACCGCATGATGATTTCAGCTGTCCTCTGGGCCCGCACGAGGTCACTTGTGTGGACAACATCAATTCGAATACCTGCCAATTGTCGCCCCGCATCCTCGGCTTCCTCTACGCCTTGCTCGGAGAGGCCGACGTCAGTCCAACCGGTGAATCGGTTTGTTGCATTCCATACAGATTGGCCGTGACGGACCAGAATTAGTCTGGCCATGTCCTCACCCTATTTCTGGGCTCTGAGCCTCGGCTCGTGGAAAACCAAACCGCTCTCGTTGCCTCTAGCCCGAGCCATCAGCAGAATGTCCTCGGTGAAATCCCTCTGGGTCTTTCCAGAGGAAGCACAGTAGAAGTTGGTTGAAACCGTAATCTTTGATGGAAGTGTCTCAGTGACACGAACCCACGAGTCCTCGCGCTTGATGGATCTCGGATCATTCAGCACCTGCTCGCACAGAGACTCACAGAATTGACGGAGCTGGGCAGCACTGCTATCTTCCTCGAACTCGAAACTTGGGCGAATCCTGCGGAACCTGCGTTGACTGAAGTTCTCAACGGGAGAGTTGGTGATGTTGGAGTTGGGAATTGTGACCATCGTGTCAGCCCCCGTCCTCAGCATGGTGGTACGCAGGCCGATGGTGACGACCTCTCCCTCGACATCCTCGACAACAATCCAGTCACCGACGTTGAATGGCTGGTCGACGATTATCGAGATAGCCCCGAAGACGTTCGCCACAGAGTCCCGTGCTGCAAGTGCCAGAGCTAGGCCAGTGATTCCAAGACCTGCGATAAGGCCGTTGAGATTGACTCCGAACAGTCCTGCCATCACGAAGAATGCGACTACCACCACAGCGAGCCGACCTATTGATTCAGCGACGCTGGCCAGCGAGCGGCGGGCCGCCATATCGTCTCCCTCAACCACGATGAAAGCATCGAGATAATCGACCAATCGGTAGGCTGTCAGAAGAACGAGTAGGATGAAGCCAGCCCATGCGATTTGCTCTACAGTGTCTATTAGATTGGCATCCCAAACGGGTGCTGCGTTCACGTACTCTCCCATTTCATCTGTAGCGGAGAGCCAATCCAGTGAGAACCACATTGCAAAGAAGACTACCATCCACCTAAGTGATTTTGGAGCAAACACATTCTCGCTTTCTATCCTTTCAATCTTGGAGAAAATGTCCATCAGGCGCGGGAAAATCATCCGTCTAGAGAGTATTCCAGCCCCCATACTGAGTGCAGCACAAGCGAGTACAACAACCAGAGTTCCTGTTGAGAAACCACCAATCACTGCTTCGCCATCCATGAAATTATCGAGTACTTCCATGGTGCGGCCGAGGACGCCTCCCTCAAAAAGGCACCCCCGGTCCTATGGACCGCTTCTCCGAGGGATTGAATACCGCCTCTATGGTCGCAGAGGTGTTCAGATGTCACCAAGAGACACCACACGTGCCGAGCAAGCAGAAGCGCGCGCTCGTCGAGTTCCCGTGACAGCAATGCTCCTACCATTCCTGCTATCCATGCTCTCTCCAGTGGCACTAGCCCCAATCTCTACAGCCCAAGAAACCGGCCCAGGAGCTTCTCCAGAGGATATCTGGTCAGTTGAGTATGCAAACCAGATCTTCCCTTGGGGGCCGCATGGCGATTACGATCAACTCCAATTTCGATCCTACCACGACTACTTCTCTATGAAGGAGAGAATGCAGACTTTGGCTGCATACTATCCTGATTTTCTGCAATTCCACGAGGGTTTACTTGGTGGAGTCAATGCCCGAGGTGATGAAATGACCGCCACTGAGTATGAGGGATGGTTCTACAATCACCGAAGCCCATGGATCAAAATTACCGGCAATGTACAGGGAGGAGAATTCAATGATTTCAATGGCGACGACGGAAACTACGCAGACCGACCAGACGTGATGTTGGTGGGAAACCACCATGCTAGGGAGTGGATGTCTTACGAAGTCCCCATGTTCTTTCTAGAGACAATCGCCTTCTATTACGGCAAGGCAGGCATCGACAACGATGGAGACGGGAAAATCGATGAGGACGGCTGGGACGGCATTGACAATGACGGCGATTGCTTGCTGTTAAACGCAACCAATCAAGATAGCAATGGTGACGGCACCCCATGTGGACCCGGCGACTTAGGAGTCGACGAGGATTTCAGCGAACAATTCATCACCGACTTAGTCAACACCCGCGAGATATACCTCATTCCCATGCTAAATGTAGATGGGAATAGGTACGACCGAGAGGAGTATTGCGGCGAGACCGCATGGGAGAACTGTAGGACTTCGGGATGGAGGAAAAACCTACGTGACAACACCCATACAGGCACCACGCCTATCCCAGACATCGATGAAGAGGTTGACGAGGGTTGTGACGGTGTAGATCTGAATCGAAACTATCAGTTCGAGTGGGGAGCTCCGCTTGGCGCCACTGGACCTCTTTTCCCCGGTTTCTGCTATGCTGATGGCCCTAACAATGACGTTTACAACGGACCTGTGAACTATGAAGACAACGATGGCGACGGTTTCGTCAACGAGGACCACGTGGATGGGAAGGACGACGATGGAGATGGCCAGATCGATGAGGATTGGATGGGAGGCAACTCTGAGCCAGAGACGAAGTTCATCCAGGACATGACGGAGATGAACGATGACGACCTAGACGGCGCCTCTGACTTCAAGGCAACACTGACATGGCACTCTTTTTCGGAGTTAGTTCTGTGGCCATGGGGGCACTGCACTAACTGCTACACTCCAGATGATGAGTATCTCGTATACCACGGCAACATGATGGGACAAATGACAGACTATGCTCCTATGCAGTCATCCGATCTTTACCCTACTACTGGCGATTTCTGTGACTGGCACTATGGAGTCCACAACTCATACTGCTACACCATTGAGATTGGGAACGCCTTCCACGAGCTTCCCGAAGACATCGCGCATATCGCGGTGCGAAACATCGGAGTCGCATTCTACATGACGGAGATTGCCGATGATCCCAGGTACCGTGCCATCGTAGGAATAGAGAACACCACTGCCCGACAATGGCTTGCTGACCCTGCTAATGTAACGGTCCCGGACAAGGGAGACATCCCAATCGGGCTTTGTCTCGATCCCGCATTCCCATTCACTCCTGACATAAACAGAACTCACTTGATGTGGCGATTCGTAGAACCGACTAGACAGCAGAACGAATTCGGTCCCACTGAATGGGTGGACGTGCCTTGGAAGATGTCAGGGTTCTCTGAGTCGGAGGATGTATGCAGTTTGCTGGATGGCTCGAACGGAACCCTGCTCCACAGTCACATTCCGCACCCCGATACCTTGGCTGGAAAAATCCAGTACAAGGCGATGTTAGGGACTATCAACGGCGCCTTCCCATTCTCTTATCCCTCTATAGATGAAGGGGGGAACTACTACGAGTTAGGAATACCCTACAGGGCTTCATTCGGTTCATCCATCCTGGCAGTGATGATGTTCCTAGTGATAGCGAGCTTCGTCTGGGGTGGACTCGGCTACACCCTGCGTGCTATGTTCGATGACGAACGTGGTGTAATCGGTTTGCCGGAGGATGGCGGATGAACCCGCAGGAGTCCTCATCGGACCAGTTCAGCGGCCGAATGGGACTGATCTTCGCTACCATTGGTGCCGCCATAGGAACCGGTAACATCTGGCGCTTCCCTAGGATGGTAGGGGCCAACGGTGGTGGCTCGTTCCTAGTCCCCTGGCTGATTTTCCTTTTCCTCTGGTCCATTCCACTAATCATAGCCGAGTTCGCCCTTGGGAAGAGGAGCAGGACTGGCACAGTGGGGACCTTCAGGTTATTCGCCGGTAACAACTTCGCTTGGATGGGACTCTGGACAGCATGGATCTCCACTGCCATCGGTTTCTACTACGCCGTCGTAACAGGATGGTGCCTGAACTACTTCCAGTCTGCCGTTAGGGGTGGCCTGGGAAGCGAGGTAGACACAGTAGAGGTCTGGAACTCCTTCCTGCAATCATCGGAGCAAGTGGTATTTTTCCAACTCATAGCGGTATTGATCACCATGGCTGCAATTTGGAGGGGAGCCAAGGCGATTGAGAAGGTCAATGTCATTCTGATGGTATCGCTATTCGTACTGCTATTCTCCGCATTATTCCTCGCCTTCGTGATGGACTTCGAAGACGGAACCCTCGATGGCTTCGTCTACATGTTCAGTATCCAGCCCGAGTACCTCATGCAGCCAGAAACTTGGATCAATGGACTCTCGCAGTCAGCATGGTCCTGCTCAGCTGGAATGGGCATGGCAATCACTTACTCGGTATACATGAGGAAGGATGAGGACACGACCCTCAATGCTGCCACCATGTGTCTTGCTAACAACAGCATAAGCATCATCGCGGGACTGACTGTCATGATGGCGGTATTCGCGGTGGTGGATGACCCCCTGAGCGCTGTGGGGGCAGGTAGCTCTGCAATCACATTCCTAGTTCTGCCCGAAGTCTTCGCACAGGCACCAGGAGGGGGTGTGGTACAACTCATCATGGTCAGCGTATTCTTCCTCGCACTTTCATTCGCCGCCCTCACCTCGATGATATCCACAGTGGAGCTTTGTGTCAGGAACTTCGTCGACCACGGAGTAGACAGATCACGGGCAGTGGGATTCACGACTGTCGCAATATTCCTCTTCGGCCTGCCCAGCGCTGGGTTGTGGATTCGCATGGATTCGGCAACTGGGGTCGCATTCCCGCAGTTCCTCGAAGTCCAGGATCACATCTGGGGATACGGCCTGATGTTCAGCGGACTCTTCATCGCCTACAGCATCTGGAAGTACGGATGGAGTAGGTACAAGGTGTGGCAGGCCGAGAACGACATCAGTGACTTCAGCGTCCGTGACTACCTAGACAACGGAGTCTCCTCGTTCCGTGACGATTTCATCAACACGGGTGACAACGACTGGTGGATAGGTCGCTGGTGGGACTACATCATGTATCTGGGCTTCCCACTGATGTTTGCAGTACTGATGATATCCTATTTCGTCGACCTGCTAGTCAACGTCCACGATCCGTGGAACCCCTCGAACCCTCATGGGATCTCGATTATCCTTCTATTCTGGGGAATAACCGCATCCCTCTTCATCGGACTCAACAGGTACGTCTTGGTTAATCGTGTAACCTCTATGAATGGATCTTTATGGCCACAGAATTGGGACTTAGAACCACGTCCACTTTACAGGAACGTGCCCGAGGGAGCGGATGCACCAATTGACATGCTGCCAGGAGGCGACGATCCATTTGTCGTGCAGGCCGGCGAAACACTTCCTAGCACATTTGTCGACGAGTACGGCGAGACCCAAAGCCATTCGATGGCAACTGTTGAAGCAGAACTCGCATGAGTCGGGCCATGCGCGAGCCGGCATGCTGGGAGATGCGCTGGCCCGAGGTCGCAGTTCTCGACGGCAATGCGAACGCACTTGGTATCGAAGAGGCATTGCTGATGGATGCGGCTGGTAAGAGTCTCGCTACTGCTGCACGTGAAATTGCAGAAGGAAAAATCCTGATCTTATGTGGACCAGGAAACAATGG
>DAUV01000007.1:0-8139 GCA_002505325.1 Euryarchaeota archaeon UBA623
GTTGCCTCAGGCTTTGCGGAAGGCAGAGAATACTACATCGGCAGCCGACTTGCGGTTCTTCTTCCCGTTGGCTGCGACTTTTTCCAATTGAGAATCGCCCTCAGAGGCAACTTTAGCCGCCTCCTTCGCAGAAGAAGAGCGCGCTTCACTAATTATCGAAGCGGCTTCATCGTCGGCACTTTGTCGACCTGTGCTCGATGACTCAGACGCCTTGACGCGGGCGTTTGAGATGGTCTCGCTTGCCTTAGTTGCAGCATCTGCACGGATTCTCTCTGCTTCGCTCTCTGAGTCTTTGATGGTTCGGAGTACTTCTGCTCGCCCCATAGTGTCACCTTCGGTGACATGCGTGAATGTCGAACAGTATATCACCTTGACCTTCCCCTTCCTTCGACTTACTGGAGCATATCTGCGGGATTCAACCAAATACAGGAGGCTGGAGGGCAAGGCGTGGATACCGAGAAGATCGGTGCCGAGGAGTGGAGTGAACTCCAGCGCAATCTTGAGGAAAGTATTCCAGTGTATGACAGGATTAACAGATTCGCCACCTTGGGGCAAGTCTCCAGATGGCGCAAGATGGTTAGGGATAGGCTCCCCCAGGATGGTCGTATCCTTGAGGTCGGATGTGGACCGGGGAGTTTCGCAGAGGATGTTGTTGGTAGGACTCTAGTGTGCCTAGACCCAATTCCTGAGATGCTCAGAGTTGCCGAGGCCCGTGTCGGCCCTAAGAGGGCTGCTAGAGGAGATTCGGCGGTCGAGTTCGTAGAGGGGACGGCAGAGGAATTGCCTTTCGATGCTGGTTCGTTCGACGCGGTTTGCTCACTGTTCTCATTCAGAGACTGGTACGACAAGCGCGCGGGTCTAGCGGAGGTTCTGAGAGTGCTCAGGCCCGGCGGTACCCTAGTGATAGTGGACCCTGCTAAGATGAATAGACTCCACGGTGTCTTTGGATGGCTCTGGATGAGAATCTGGGTCGGAGCATACGCTAGACTGATTTTCAGGAGAGGTGACCATCCTTGGAGGTGGTTAGCGAAGACATACTCCAGTTTCGGAACTACAAGAGATTACGTCAAGATGCTCGAAGAGACTGGCTTTGTCGAAGTTCGTGCAAAGGTGGTGTTTCCCGGTATGGCCACCATATGGCAAGCGTCCTCGCCTTAACCTAACAGAGGACGGCAAGTCACTGCACGCCAGATGAAAGGTTTGGTCAATCTATTGAAGGTCAGATTTAGCAACCAGTCAGGTGAGCGGAACAGCAGACTTCCAAGCCTGAATGCCCGCTTTGAATTGCGCATCACCTTGCCCATCTGGGCCTCCCATCGCACCTCATACTCACTAAGCGGGGTGCCGTCGCGCAAGTGCTCTGCAACGACCTGCCCAGCGATGCGTCCGCCAATCATCGCGATTGTAATACCAGCACCATTTGAAGGGAGAACCATTCCGGCTGCGTCTCCGACGAGCAGATGTTTGCCCTTGACAAAAGAGTCGATAGAGCCTGACATTGGCAAAGAGCCAGCTCCCCTGAATTCGATTCTCCCCTCGTATCTCGAGACGAATTCTTCCGAGTACTCATTCAGGCTCTTCCCACGGGCCAGAGACGTCTGGATTCCAAGACCTATGTTGGCACCTCCCTGCTTAGGAAACTTCCAGGCATAACCGCCAGGCGCCATAGAGCCGAAGTGGAGTTCTAGAGCGTCTTCGAACTCTCCAGACATGAGGACGAACTTGACTGGAATGACGAGTGAATCGACCTCCCACTCGGACTTGCGCAATGGGTCATTGTGACCACCGGCTCCGATAACTACCCTAGCAGTGTACTCCGATCCGTCCCTGAGACGTACTGTCTCGCCGTCCACACTCTCGACCCTGTTGCCGACCAAGTACTGTGCGCCCTTTGACTCAGCGAGTTCGACTAAGGCCTCGTCGTGGGCGACCCGATTCAGCATCATGCCCTCGAAATCATAGCACAGTGGCTTGCCCGAAGGTGGAACTAGCCTCATCTCACTGGTGTGCATAGAGACTGCTGAATCAGGAGTCCTCAGGAGGTCATCGATCTCAGGAACGTCGGGACATAGCCTACGCATCTCATCGTTGCTGGGAACCAGCTCACCGCACTGTAGCGGCGAGCCAATCGAATCTCTACCATCTATGACCAGCACGTCAGCCCCTCCTTCAGCGATATAGCGAGCCGTGGTGCTTCCCGCTGGGCCCCCTCCAATCACTATGGCGTCCCAGTCTGTGCGAGGTAGTTGCATGGGCTCAGTTCCGGCGCGATTCGGAGATTCTTACTAACTCGAACATCATGTCGCGTGCTTCGGTTCTAGGCAGAGTTTCAAGCGCTTCCATGGCGCGCTCGACGTGATTCTCGATGAGCTGTTTGACGTAATCCAAAGACTCTGCTGAATCAAGCAACTCAATCAGCTCTTCCCACCGCTCGTCGCTGAAGTTCTGAAGGACGTCGGCCAGCCGCTCGCGCTCGACTCCGTGCAGCATGGTCAGAGCATGGATGATAGGTAGGGTCATTTTGCCGTCGTGGACATCAGCCCCTCTCGGCTTACCCATAGAGGGTTCTCCGGTTAGATCCAACAGGTCATCGACCATCTGGAAGGCTCTGCCGAACTCCATGCCAAATAGTTCCAACGCAGTGACTGTAGCCTCGGGAGCTTTTGCTATTACCGCTGCACCCCAGCATCCCGAAGCGAAGGGAAAGGCGGTCTTGCCATCGACAATGGCGTAGTAATCCTCTGGAGTGGTGGCGAGGTTGCCTATGTGCTCGAGCTGCTTCAGTTCACCATTGGCAATACGCCCGCAGGATTCAGCGATGCGTTCCACCACTCGGTCATCGTGGCGCCCCCCTAAACCGAACCCCAGTGCGAACAAGTAGTCGCCAGCGATGATGGCCTGAGGTAGTCCGATGGAAGTATGCAGGGTCGGCTTGCCGCGCCGAACCTTAGACTGGTCGTAGATGTCATCATGAACGAGAGTTGCTGTGTGGATTATCTCCGCAGCCATTGCTAGATTCATGACCTTGGAGGTGTCATCGCCACCAGCGGCCTCGAAGGCAAGGTGGGCGATGATGGGGCGGTACCTCTTTCCTCCTGCTAACAGGATGTCGCTAGCCAGTTTCATCGCCGGGGCCTCTGAGCCGGCCATGCGCAGCTGCACGAATTCCTCGAGTGCTTCCTCGATTGCATCTCTGCGACTATCGAGATTTGCGCTGATTGGGGCCATTGAGACCATGTGATTCGACCTTTCTTGGCGGGGGTCGCCTTATCAACAGGAGTGTGCGCCGACCAGACGGGTACGATGCGTGCCCCCTCCCCCGAGGTGGACGATGATGGACGAACTGACACTCGCTACCATTGATTCACCAGACTGCCCCGTATCCGAACACATTGCGATACTTTCAGCCTCCGGAGACGCTCCTGAAATCTCCATAGAAAGCCGCGCAATAAGCGGCTTCTCAGAGGGGCTGAAACTGCTCGGAGACGGAGAGTTCGATATGGTCGCAATGCCTGCTAGACTGCTCCACGGAAGGCAGTCGGAGATGCTGGCAGCCGGTTGTGAGGTAGTCGGTGCGAGATCTCCTCGGCGCCCCAACCTTGTCCTTGTCTCCGAGAACAAGATCAACTACCAGCCGAAGTCAGCCATCATACTGTCCGACTCCAAGATGGTTCGCAGACAACTCCGACGGGCCCGTAGGGGCATCAGAATCCTCGGACCCATGGCTTTCGCTGCGATAATCGGCCTCGATGAACCTCCGAGTAATCCGGTCCCCCTAGTAGAATGGATGGAGGAGCTGAGACGAAGCGACGAAATTGACGGTTACATCACCTCGAGGGCAATCTATGACGAGCTTGACATAAGCGGCCGCAGACACGCCCTACTACCTGACCCCAAAGACCGGGGTGGCGTCCATTTCCTGCCTCTTCCCTACGCCGATCTGGTGATTCTGGTAGCCAGAAGAAGATTTCCAATCAGCATCTCGGAGCAAATTAGTGAGCCAGAGGGTAACACCTCTTGGCGAGTCCAAGATCTGATGATATCGGGACTGAGTGAGGAAATGCTGGAACGAACTGGAATTCTAGTGAGACATCGCCATGTCCGCTCTCTGATGAAGCAAGCAGAGGAGCATAAGGATCTCACTCTCGAGCAGTCGTGTCACGATACTGAGGGAGAGGTCCTCGGTGACGACTTGCATGTCGAAATTCGACTGGAGATTGTCTCCAAAAATGGCCACAGAACGTTGGGTCTTGACCGAATAGTCAAACATGACAATTTTGAGCACGCCACGATTTCACTGCTGCGGGACTGGGAGATGTTGGTACGGGAAGCATCCAGAGAGGTTCCGAAGGACTTCTACACGGACATCGATGCTCCCGCATACATCGACCTATCCGAGTAGTGGCCAGATGCATTTCACTCTAAACTGCCTTCCCAGCACCTAGGGTGCTGCGTAAGCGATATGACCATTGGATGCTCGAGGGGCCCGAGAGGGTACTGCTTTGGAGATTGACAGAGTGCTGTTAGACGCCCTATACAGGGGACGTCTTGTCGAGTTGCGAGAAAGGGCTGAAGAAGCAGGCCTGAGCAAGAGTGGTTCGGTCGAAGTACTGCGTGCTAGGCTGATTCGCAACCAAATCCTCAGTGAGTCTGATCTGTCTTGGGAAGGCATCCAATCAATGTCTCACAAGGAGATAGGTGGTGTGCTGAAACTGTTCGGAATTAAATCATCTGGCTCTCACAAAGAGAGACGTCAGAGGCTGTGGATGCATCTGAACTTCGACTCACGTAGACTCACTGTAGAACGTCTGGCCGAGATGGAGCGGGACGAGTTGCACGAGCTTTGTCAGAGATTGGAGTTGCCGCTTACGGGAAACCGAACTGTGCTGATGGGGCACGTGGCAGGAGTACTGACCAGCCAGTCTAATGGATGGGGTAGAATCAAGCGCAGCCTATGGCGAACGGGAATACCCGATGCATCTGATGTTGAGGTGATTGAAGAGGAGTCTGTTGAGCTTGAAGAGGAGGTGGTTGAACTTGAGGAGTCGGAGTTTGAAGCACCTTCACCTAATGCAGTTCTCGAGGACGCCGGCGACGCACTGGTCCATGAGCTCGACAAGGCCGAGCCTTCGATACAAGGCGCCCTGCTGACCATCCGAGCTAGAGTGGAGGACCTCGAGAGGATGGTCGGGACAATCCTCAGGGGCCACGGAGGAAGATGGGGGGGTGATGAGGAAGCACTCCTCATCAGACTCGCAGAGCGCAGAGGTTGGCCATTGGAGCAAGAGGAGGTGCGTAGAAGAGTGATTGGCGTAGCCACCAACATCGCTGAAATAAAGGGTGCTGAGATAGGCAATGGCCCCAGACAAAGGATCGATTCCGCGGCGACGCTGGAGCGAGTCAGGGAGAGAATGCGATACGCAGAGACGCTGATCTCTGAGCCCAATGAGGAGTAATCACTCCGGTACCAGTTGGAAGAAGCCGAAACGTGGCTCCATCACCTCACCCTGGTCGCGAGCTTGGTCTATTGCGTCCTCGGCTGACTCTCGCGAGTGACCGTCGTGAACTAGAGCAGTCACTAGATCATTGTACTCGACGCCTTCACCGGTATCGCGCGAGCGAATCGTCTCGACGATGAGTTCGATAGCGTCGCCGGGTTCAGCGGAAGACTCGTTGTCTTTCAGCGCCTGTGAATCGGCCTCGTCTAGAGTCGTTACAGTAGGTTGCGGCGGCGCCTCCGTCAGACTGGTCCTACCGGTCGCCATAGAGAGGGCTTGCAGGACTCCGACACGGTAGCCTTCGGGGTCAAAGTCACCATAGTGCCCGCGAGCCAGTATCAACCCCTCTATGAGATCGTGCGGCACTCCGGCTTCCTCTAGAGCAGCGGGAGTCGGGTCCGCCTCTAATGAGGAGGAGTGTGCGTGGATGCGTCGCAGAGTGGCCTCGGCTGCCTCAACCAGCCAATTAGTGTAGCACTCCCTGTCTATGATTGTAAATTCCTCCGCGCGCAACGAGGTGAACATACCACCGTCTTCCGTCTCGAACCACCTTGCCTTGCCGACGAGTGCCATCAGGAAGCGATCGCCACTCTCGAAGCGTGCCATCAACTCTTCAAAATCAGGATGCAGCTCTGGCTGGAAAGAAGCCACACTGAATTGATGGGTACCAGTTGGGTCCCTAACGTGTCCGGAGTAGTTCGGGCCGCTATCACCCTCACGACGCTCCATGCGATCGATGACCCCGCACACTAGAACGCGGTTAATCTTGGCACCAATCTTCGTGATGACAAATGACGGGTCGTACTCTCCGGAGCCCTCCTCGGTCAATGAGGCATCCCGGTACTCTTGCGCGAACAACCTCACGGCGCTCTGACGCGCATTGCGCTGTGTTTGCTGCTGAATCATAGTACCACCCCCCAGCGCTGCATCACCTGATTGGCTGCCTCAGCAGAGGGTGTCTGGTTCTGCTCTGCCTCGTCGGCAAGCAGCATCGCCCCCTGTTCGTCCACTATCGAGCGTCCTTTGATACTGAAGCGCTGAGCCAGCACACGCTGGCGCAGTGAGGCTACGAAACCATCACGACCCTCCTTGGAGATCTGTTCCTTGACGGATTCCTGATTAACACCGAGAAATGCTTCGGAGACATTCTTAGACATCAGTAGAGAGGCATTGGACACCCCGTCATCGATGACGAACCTGAGTCTCAAATCCTCCTCTCCACGCTGTGGGCCATGCTCTGCACAGGCGTCGTCTCTGAGGACGCGCCTGCACTCGGGACAGCGCTCGACTATGCCTGAATCGGGGCGCACTGCGACAATCGTCCCGCTGGTTCGGATACCTCGGCGCGAACCACCACTCACCATAGTGGTGAGATCTATGTCTATCCAGTGCTGCTCTGGATCTATCGACTCCCATGGAGCATCAGACAGATTTGAAATCTGTGCTGCGTCGTCGATGACCAAATCAGGAGAGCCCTGCCAAGACTGCACCCTTGCCCCAGTAAGATGTAGGAAATCCCCCGGCTCCGGGTCGGTCTCACACCACGCCGTCAAACGGCAGCGCCCGCTCGGATCGATGACGTCCCCACTGCGAACCACTCGCTCAGAGCCATCCTCGGATGTGAATGAGCGTTGAATCCAAGATTCGACCTGCACAGTAACCTCGATGTCGCGCATGCCATTGCGGAGATCCGAGATAGCGACCTTGTTGGCCTTGGACAGTTCTTCCATACTAGTGAATGCCGAATCGTGATAGACCTCGATTCTAGTGCGATCACCAATGTTTACCTCTGGAGTTTCGCGGAACTTCCTGATTGATGCGCCGTCGATTTTGAGTAGGGATCCAGGTTCATGTTCCAGAGGAACCCATGATAGGAAACCGATACTGCCACTGGCATCACCGAGCCTACCGCGGACGACCTCGAGTTCGCCACTGCCATCGCGCTTGACTATGACATCGGGCTTAGCGGATATCAATCGCGCGACGAGATTGACGTAGCCTTCATTCTCTGAGGCGGTGGCGATGTCGACGGGGTCGCTGCTGGCCTGCACCACCGGGGTGCCACCCTCTCTGAGGACGGTGACCCGGGTTGTCCGATTAATATTGAGCGAGCGTTTATCGTTCCATTCGTTGACTGATGCACCCTCAAGGCGAACTACCGAGCCAGGCGCTAGGTTCTCACCTTGTTCACCCCAGTCCTTGAAGTCCCAGCGCTCGCGATTGTCGCTACCTTCCCATGGATTGTCCTCAATCCAACCGAAGGCCACCTGTCGCTCCTCACCACGGACCATCTGGATGCGTGGCGTGTAGGTGATTACCGCTACTTCGATGGTGACGTTGCGATCCTCAGCACCTAACTCGGAGAAGCGGTTGACCTTCATCTCGGCCTTAGCAGGAGCTGCGATCTTGGTAATTTCCATCCCTGCTGCGGTCTGAAACTTTCTGACCACCGAACGCAGAGCGTCCTCAGGAGGAATCAGGAACTCCTCCTCGTAGCGCCGGAACTCCTCGACTATCTCGCTGTCGTCCGCGTCAGGACACTCCTGTTTGACTATCTTCACCTGTGTTTCGTATCTTCCATCTTCCGTCATTTACTCACCTGCATCAGTGAATGAGGTCTGAGCCTACATAAACCACTGAT
>DAUV01000007.1:8530-9934 GCA_002505325.1 Euryarchaeota archaeon UBA623
TGTTGGGGTAGACTCAGCACTTCATCACCTCTGGGACCTCGCGTTTGACTCGGCGGTCTTTGAAGATGTGCATTGTTAGTGGCCTTCAAGTGGCGGGGGCGTTTATTCACAGAACCTCTTGTCAAGGGGTGATGGCGGTCAGTCAGGTGTGCAGATTCGGGGTGCTTACAGCTTCAGACAGGGCCAGCGCGGGTGATTACGAGGATCTTAGTGGGCCGGCCATAGAGGAATTTCTCAGCGAAGCGGTGACATCCCCTTGGGAGGTAGTGCGCTGCCTCGTCCCTGACGAACAGGGTCTGATTGAGGCGTCACTCGAGGAGCTCGTTGATAGCAAGGGTTGCTCAGTAGTAGTCACTACCGGAGGGACTGGCCCAGCTCCTCGTGACGTCACTCCCGAGGCTACCGAGGTGGTTTGCGAGCGCATGCTTCCAGGGTTCGGTGAACAGATGAGGGCAATCTCGCTACGTCATGTCCCTACAGCCGTGCTTTCAAGGCAAACTGCGGGTATCCGCGGCTCCTGTTTGATTCTCAATTTGCCAGGCTCCCCACGCTCGATACGAGAGATACTAGACGAGGTATTCGCCGCTGTCCCTTACTGCGTTGACCTCATTGGGGGGCCCTACATCACTACTGATTCTTCGGTCGTGGATGCTTTCCGACCACCACATGCCCGACGCGAATGATTCATGCGGGATTCACCGCTCGCCGGTCCATGGCGAAGTTGAAGTCTGGCGATACGGGTAGTAATCGAGGCGATGATGAGATGAGGGAAATCGAGGTCGCTCTAGACTTCACTCCCAACGCCCTTGCCTCACTGATGTACCGACAGGGCGACACCGTGGTGTTGGCCTGCGCGACCAAGGCAGCCGGGTTGCCGCGCTGGTTCCCACGAGATGCCGAACGCGGCTGGGTTCACGCCGAGTACGCCCTACTTCCAGGCTCCACCAACACCAGATTCCGCCGTGAGCGAAACGGTGCCAAGGGCAGGACCCAAGAGATTGAGAGACTGGTAGCACGCTCTCTGCGAGGTGCAGTGGACCTCGAGGAGCTCGGGCCTATCGCACTGACTGTAGATTGCGACGTACTGAACGCCGACGGTGGCACACGGTGCGCCTCGATTACAGCCGCCTCGTTGGCCCTGAGACTTGCCGTCCGACGCCTGATTGCCTCCGGTGACTGCCTACCAAAGGAAAAGCGCCTGAGTAGAGAGGAAGTCAAGAAGGGGATTGAGGCGCCTGTTCTGAGTGAGGCTGAGAGATTGGCTCACGAGATGGCAGTGATGCCTAACGACGTCGGGGCCCTGAGTGTTGGAATGGTCGCAGGAGAAGTCAGAACTGATCTTGATTACGTGTTAGACAGCAATGCCGATGTCGACATGAACGTCGTGATGACTAGTGACGGCGG
>DAUV01000077.1:0-906 GCA_002505325.1 Euryarchaeota archaeon UBA623
GTCATGATATATTCCTCACAAAGGGGTTCGAAATCCAAGTGCTCGTACGACGCACCATCCAGTCCAGCTTTCGAAAATAGAGAAAGCGCCTCCACCTATGATTCCCAGAGGAATTAACCATGGAATCCCCATATCGATTCCTGCCAAGTAGAATACTGTCGCCAATACCAACCCAGTTACGACTCCCATGATTCCGAGTTTGAGGCGGACTGCTTTGCCTCTGGCATCGATGTTACATTCGAATAGGGCCATACCTACTCCTCGTTGGAGATGTTCGCATTGATTTGCTGAAGGATATCCCTGATCTCTACTAGGACGTCGTTGGAGTCGTCTGAAGGTGCAGACTGTTGAGGGGCGGAAACCAATGAGTCTCTTTGCTGGAGAACGAGGTCGCGGAACTGATCGGAGTTTTTTACCCCGGTGAGGATGAATGGTGCAGCACCAGCTGTCTCAAACTGCATCCTGACAACTCCGAATGCGTTCAGTATTGGGCCCTCGTGAATAGACACATCTGTGAGTTTGTCCAAGGGAATGTTCTGCTGTTTCTTGAACAGCCATCCCATGCGCATGTTGATTGAGCGGTCAGTCAGTGCTCCACTCATGTGCTCATACTGCTTCTTATGCACAATCCATCCAAACGGAATCCAGACAACCATTGCTATGATTCCAACAAATGTCACAAGAAGACCCAAATTCGCCATTATCCACCAGTAAACGATAATCTTCCTATCGAATTCTACGGCCATGATGTGGCCTCTGTCGGCATATCCAGGTTCCATCATGAAAAATCGAACCTACATTATGTCAAGAACCTAGTGGAACTCAAGAGTGTTCAGAAACTAGTGACTTGCGATGAAGCAGGCCCAATACTGCCGGTGTCAGAATCATGCTTGCAATTAGTGACAA
>DAUV01000077.1:1310-16000 GCA_002505325.1 Euryarchaeota archaeon UBA623
ACCATGAACCCGGCGATGTCCGATACTGCAGAACCGAAGAGCGCGAGACCCGAGGCACTACCGACGGCAGCCAGTGAGAGGTGTGGTGTCATCCCCTTCTCACGCTCCTCACGATACCTCTCAATGAGGTGGATGACGTAGTCTATGCCGACCCCGAGAGACATTGCTGCAATTGCTACGGTGACCATGTTGAGTCCATATCCAGCAAGTTCTACCATAGCGTACAGCCAGATGATTACGACAAAGATAGGTCCGGTAGTGACTGTTGCGATGAAGAAAGGAAGAGTTCCCCAGAGGATAGAAAGGACAAGTGCGAGGACTGCGAAGAAGGCTGCGTAACCTGCCCCTAGCATGAGATAGGTAAGCACCCCTGTAATCACAACTGTCGACCCCACTCTGCGAGTAAAGTCGGCACGATTCTGCATGCCTTCCTGCCATCGCTGCCTCGCCGAGGTCTCCTCTCGGAAGCCCCACCACAGGGTGATTGTGCAGAGTACGACACCAAGAAGCAGGGTGCCCTGCATCTCATCCTGCATCGAGTCAGCAGCGACGAATCTGATGACAGGTTCGCCAGTAGGAATCGCCCATGTGACAGGGTACTGATCGTCTGCCGAAGAGATATCACCTTGCTCCCTGAGTGGATTCCGGGCGAGCTCCTGCAATGGAGCCATGTCACCCTCCAATTGAGCCAAAGCCGGCTCGACCAAGGCAAACTGCTCTGGACTGGAAATTCCAAATCGAATCGAGGCTCGGATATACTGCGGAGTCTCACCTGAGGTGGTAAGCCATGGGTGCTCGTAGTCCAAATCTTCAGCCACTTGAATGTACTCAGCGACTATGGTAGGCGGCATCGATGGGTATCCTCCGCTTTCGGGAACCCCCCTGGTCAACACGAAGCCGTAAAGGAAAATCAAGCACTCCCTGTCACCTAGCGAAGGCAGACCTAGGAAATCCCTGTCACAATCGACCCCTCCATCCTCGGCCGAAGGGTCCCATCCCGCCTCGACGAAAGGGGTGTTGTTCCAAGCCATCGCCGCCTTGGCAAATCCTAGTATGCCGTCAATGGCTAGTAGTTCCACCTCCCCAGTGGGAAGACGAGAGAGTTGATTCGAATCCTCCGGTCCATGCGAGTTCACATTGTTGCGTAGTTCACCAATGGCGGCTAACACCTTAGGATTCGCCATATCTCCCTCAAGTAAGATGAAGCCGGGTTCACCCTCGTCACTGAAGCGCTCGTTTACCAAGCCGATTCCCACCGCGAGATCAGATTCGCTCTCGATGAAGTCCTCAACCTGAAAATCCCCCTCTAGTGAGAGCATCATCGGAACGGCCATCGCAGTAATCAGGATGGCCAGTGCGGCGACCACTGGGGCATGCCTAGCTGAATTGGTAGTGACTGCGGCTAGCCAAGACTCGGGCACCATGTGCACGAGGCCTTCCTTCTCGTCCTGCAGTTTACCCTTCGATTCCATCCATAAATCGAAGTCGTAGCGGACCAGAGGAACCCAGAGACCAGTGAGAATGAATGCCGAAAGCACTCCGAGGCCTGCCTCTATGCCGAAAGAGCGGAGGGCAGCGATGTTCGAAGTCATATTGGCCATGAAGGCGACTATGGTTGTCGTTGAGGTCAGAAGAATAGCTCTACCAACTCTGCTTATTGAGGTACGGGCTGCCAATTCGGGACTGGCTCCCTCCCTCCTCTCTTCCTTGTACCTATGTAGCGCGTGTAGACTGTCGTCTATGCCTAAAGCGAGTACTAAGATTGGGAGGAGATTAGAGAACTGCGAGCGGAATATCACTTCCATTCCGTATCTTTGTCCTAGGATGATTGCCCATCCGATAAGCCCCTGCATCCACATTAGTGAAAGAACTAGGCCGACCACCACTATGGCCACGTCAGATACTCTCCTCAGACTGAGCCACAACAGGACAGTTACTACCAATGTCATAATCAAAATCAGATATGCGCTTGAGAGTAATTCTCGGTTTATCTCGACATTGACGCCCTCAGCGAACATCAGAGTGACGACCATTTCATCAGTGGATCTCAAATCCTCCTCTAGGGCCAAATAGAGCCATTCCATTGAACAGAGTTCCTCGCCCGCTAGAGCCCTCTCACGGCACTCCTCGACCGAGTTGTGAATCGGGTTGGTCTCGACTGTGACTCCATCCCACTCGTATCCTGAATCAGAATCGGAACTGGAGTTCAACCATGAGAATGACCAGCCGTTGTTTTGCATGGCCTCTCTGTCGAAGTTAATGAGCAGCCATGCAGAAGAAGCTGACCAACGCCCAGGGCCCCATTCCTCAGCA
This sequence comes from Euryarchaeota archaeon UBA623, assembly GCA_002505325.1. Taxonomy (GTDB): domain Archaea; phylum Thermoplasmatota; class Poseidoniia; order Poseidoniales; family Thalassarchaeaceae; genus Thalassarchaeum. Next base: position 3,624 of record DAUV01000077.1, read on the forward strand.
ACGATAGTTCCGTCCGCGAGGAGTTGGTAGTCGTAAGGTCCGAACACAGGACTTGATTGATCTGGAGTAAATCCACGATCCTTGGAAAGCAGTCTGAGAAAGGCACCAGAACTGTGATTGGCCAACCTGTGTGCGGCTAGGTCGATATGAGCCTGAGTGAGGTTCTCGTCGTCGAATGATAGGCACTCAAGAATACCGCAGTCTATCCAGTCAGTAGATGGCGGTGCCATTGTCATGGTCTCGGGGTCGATTCTAGGGCTAGTCAAGGCAGATTGGCCCGACATGAATGCTCTGAAGTCAGTAGCGAGGTCGAGTATACCGATTACTGGCTCGCCGGTAATCTGAGATGCGAACGAGAGATAAAACTCGGAAATCTCATGCTGCCTCAGGTACTCGGCCTTAGTGTCAATCTCCCTCAGCACAGTGAGGTTGAGTACTCCTCCTTTGGGGTCGGCCACACCTAGACCATGGCCAGTATAATCAGCAATCATTGTGACATCGGAATTTGGCTCTCCGAAGTAACTTGGGTCACGAATGAAGATTCCGAAGGCCTCTATCCCTCCAGCTGATGAGAACTCCTCCATCAGGACCTCGTCGGCGTCGAGTTCCGGTGACTCTAGATCGTAGGATTCTATGTCAATTGGACTGAACGTGGCTGAGATTCCTGGAAGCATTAGTATGGACAGTAGGATGATGACGATGTGTGCCTGCCTGCGCCTCGGTACGAGGAAGTCGGCTACATGGGCAAAGTCGCGCATGTTGTGGGCCGCGGAAGACGGGTATTTGACAGGTTGTGTGTGGTTCACAGCCCACTATCCTTGAGTCTCTCCAGCGCTTCGCGCTGGGATTTGTTCAGTGCCTCGGGTTCGGCAAGAGTGAACTCGATATCGAGTGGTCCACCAGAGTGGCCATGGCCCTGCAGTCTCCTGCGGTCGCCTATGCGAGTGCCTTCAGGTACGTCAATTTGCACCCTCTTACCAGCTGGTGTTGAAATTCGCACATTCCCGCCGAGAAGCAGTGTCGTGACAGGTATGGGGACTTCTTGGACCAACCTGCCTTCCTCCCAACGCCGCCCTTCCTGAGCATCCAACCTCAAGGTAATTCGCAGGTCTCCCGGATCTCCCTCAGGATGCTCGTGCCCCATACTCTTGAGGCGGAGCAACTGACCGTGTTCGGCATTGGGTGGGACCTTCACAGTGAGTGTGCTACCCTTAGTCTGAACTCCTGTTCCATTACACGGTGCGCAGCGCCGTGACTTTCCGAAACTCGAACCTTTGCACTTCCCGCATCGCCTTAGCCTGCGATGGCTAAACTTCACCTCAGTCCCCTGTGAAGCCTGCTCGAGCGAAATGTCGAGTCCTGCCTCGATATCGGCACCTCTTGTTGGTTGGGCGGGCTCGTTGGAAGGAGTTTGAGTCTGGCCGCCGAAGCCACGTGAGGACCTCGTATCAAATCCTCCCGATGCGCCTCTACCTCCCATGAACTGCGAGATTATATCTCCCAAATCGGCGCCGCCAAAGCCCCCTCCGAACGGGTTGCCCTGGAAGCCACCACCGGCGAACATGTCCTCCATGCGACGACCCTGGTCATACTCTCTGCGGGCTTCGGCAGTTCCGACATTCTCGTAGGCAGCCTGAATCGCCTTGAAGCGTTCCTCGGCCGCCGCGTCATCCGGGTTCCTGTCAGGGTGGTACTGCCGAGCGAGTTTGCGGTAGGCCCGCTTAATCTCGGCATCACTGGCGTCGCTGGAGACGCCTAGGACTCGATAGGGATCCTCGGCCATCGATGTGCCTCGGCCGAGGGAGAGTCTTCAACCTGCTTAGTTCGGTAGCGATGCGATAATGGGATTGCGGGTGTTGGAAGTGTCATGGCGGTCGGATGGGCGGTGTTCCGCAACTACGTTGGGCACGCAAAGGAGATCTACGGTGACATCACCGACTACCCCCGCTTCTTCCTGATGCCGCCGACCGCATTGGTGGAGGCAGATGAGCATGGTAACAACGTGGTCGCGCTGAGCTCAGCCGAGGATCACATTGACCACGAGGTAGAGTTGGTCATCCGGCTAGGCGAGGACCTAGAGCCGGTAGAGATGTGTGTTGGCAACGACACCACCAATAGGACTCGTCAGACTCTCGCCAAGAAGAAGGGTTGGCCATGGCTCGAGGGCAAGGGTTTCGCTGGCTCGGGGGTGCTCGGGACCTGGACTGCTTGGGACCCACGTCCAGTCGAGATTTGCCTGTCGGTCAACGGCGAGGTCAGACAGCAAGCATCGACCGAGTTGATGGTGCACTCCGTGGAGTCAATCCTCGGGTACCTGCATGACTGGTACGAGCCCTTGCCTGGCGACCTCGTCTGGACCGGCACCCCAGAGGGGGTCGGTCCGATGCATGAGGGTGATGTCGTGGAATGCTGGATGAAGAACTCAGAGGGTGAGATAGTGAGTTTATTGAACGCGAAATGTATTATTTAGCACATCACCGTTCATTTGAAAAGTTAGACCTTCAGCACGCACTCATGGATGTAGATTACGAGTTTCAACCTGCCTTTACACTGATGACTGCCAACCTCGGTCCGGGAGAGTCGATTAAAGTCGAGCCTGGTGCAATGGTGGCCCAGTCTTCTGGTTTGAATGTCGAAACAGGCAGAGCTTCGAAAGGAGGTCTGATTGGTGGGCTCATTAAGTCCGCTATGGGAGGAGAATCTTTCTTCATCAATACATACACGGCAGGATCTTCTGGTGGATGGATTTCGATGGCTCCTTCATCTCCTGGAGATATCTGCACATTCGACTTGGAGCCCGGTCAAAACATGTACATGCAAGGAGGGGCCTTCATGGCCTGCTCACATAATATTCAGTATGATACAAAATTCCAAGGCGCCAAGGCACTATTTTCCAGAGAGGGTGCCTTCTTCCTGAGGGCTTTCTCAGAAGGTGGTCCAGGACAGGTCTTCTACTGTTCATATGGGGCCATCAAAGAGGTCAAAGTGACTCCTGATGCACCAATAATTGTCGACAACGGGCATCTCGTGGCATTCACCGATGGAGTATCCTATGAGGCGCAAAAGGCAGGATCTTGGAAGACTACCATTTTCGGAGGAGAGGGTGTTGTCTTGAAATTATCAGGATCTGGTAAGGCTTGGATACAGACTCGAAACTTTGAGGCTCTTGCTAACAAGTTGATGCCTTTCCTACCTAAACCCAGTAACTGAGCAGTTCTTGCATAGAGAACCTTGAGATGGGCTAGCCGTTGGCGATTCCATGGAAGAGGGAGTGCGCCGAATCACCGGCGCCCGACTGATAGACCACGACGGTGTGGTTCAGGACGGCGACTTCCTACTGCATCCCGATGGCTCGTACTCGAAGAGCAAGGGCGACGAGGACGTTGTTGAGAACATCGACGGCTCGGCTCGGCTGGTCACGCGCTCGCTGCAGAACTGGCACACCCACCTCGCGATGATACTCAATCGCTCGATGGGTGAGGGGCTGCCTCTGATGGAGTGGCTTGAGACCTCGATTTTTCCTGTGGAGAAGTTCCTAACACCAGAGTTTGTTGAAGTGGGCACTAGAGCTGCCGCTGCAGAATTGATTGCCACCGGGACTACGTTCGCTTGCGATATGTACTTCCATACCGAAGTCATTGGAGAAACCCTAGCACAAACTGGTTTGAGAGCAAAACTCTGTGGACCAATTACTGATGGACTTACTCCTAACTTTGAGCCTGGCTCAGGAGATGCATTACGGCACATGGAGAATCTTATCAGAGGTCCTTCTCCTAGACCTGGAAGAATTGAGTATGGGATTGGGGCCCATTCTGTTTATGTCTGTGATGAGGAGATATTGAGGAAAGCTTCCGATGTGGCAAAGGCAACTGGATGTACGTTGAGCATCCATACCTCTGAGACGAGGACGGAAGTAGCTGACTGCCATGCTGAACATGGAATGTATCCAATAGAATATCTTGATTCAATAGATTTCTTTTCCGATGGTTCAACTGTCTGCGCTCACTGTGGTTGGGCGACTAAGAAAGAGATGCGTATTCTGGCCGGGCATGATGCACATGCAGTTCACTGTCCGACTTCAAATCAGAAACTCGCGTGTGGAGGGACAATGTCCTATCCTGCTATGCGCGAGGCAGGAGTAGATGTGAGGTTGGGGACTGACGGAGCGGCGAGTAACAATTCACTAGATATGAGGGCTGAATCAAAGGCTGCTAGTTTAGTTCAAAGACACGATCACTGGGATGCTAGAATACTTGATCCGGTGGAGACATGGCAACTTGCGACCAAGGACTCAATCGACTGGGTGACATGGGACCTCGATGATGTCAGGATGAGACCATGGGGGCGAGATAGTAGGAGGTTGTTGGCCAACCTGATTTACAGCGGCGCACGCTGCCTCGATGTAGTGGTCGGGGGGCAGGCTCTCCGTAGGGATGGGGTGACTCTTAGCGTCGATGAGTCTGCAGCCGGATCTAGTCTTGAGGATGCGGTCTCTGAATACTATTCCCAGATTTGAAGCATAAGGATCTGCCCGTTAGTTTTTCATCCTCTTCAAAGTGGCCGGTTCGTGGCAGAAGAACTGCATGTAGTTACAGGAGCGTTCGGTTACACTGGACGGTGGATTGCTCATCAATTACTCGATGAAGGAAAACGAGTCCGTACCTTGACCAACGCTGTTGGCAGGGATGATCCCTTTGGTGGGCGGGTGGAAGTTCACCCACTAGATTTTCAGAATCGACAAGAACTGGTGGAGTCGTTGCGCGGTGCGGATGTGCTGTACAACACGTACTGGGTACGTTACAACCACCACAGCAAGCAATTCGACCATGAAATAGCCACTGATAACTGCAGATTGATTTTCGAAGCTGCCAAGGAGGCGGGCGTAAGGAGAGTCGTGCACTTTAGCGTAGCACATCCCGAGCAGGCTCCCGAGTGGTCCTACTTCCGTGGCAAGGTTATCTCTGAGAAATTACTCAAGGATTGTGGAATTTCCTATGCAATCGTTCGCCCAACAGTCCTATTTGGCGGAGGTAGGAACGTACTGGTGAACAACATAGCATGGATGCTTCGATACATCCCTGTCTTCGGATTGTTCGGCTGGGGTAACTATCCAATACAACCTGTCCATGTGCGCGATGTTGCAAGGATTGCCATCGAACTGGGTGCCCGTGACGATGATATCACTCGCGACGCAACTGGTCCAGAGACCTGGAGCTATAGGGATTTCATCAAGTTAATCGCACAGAGTATGGGTGTGCGGCGCCTGCTAATGCCGATGCCCGCATTCGTGGCTTGGATGGCGGGTAGGGTGATGGGTCTGTTCCTCAGAGATATGGTGATTACACGTGGAGAGATTCGTGGCCTGATGCAAGGACTAGTTGCCTCTGATGAAGAGCCGTTGGGCAAGATTTTGTTCAGTGAATGGGTCGCAGATAAGGGATCTGAACTGGGTCGGCAATACCACAACGACTTGGAAGAACGTGAATATAGGACATAGAGTACTATGGAAATGCGAAGAATACTGGCGACAATCTTCGGTATTTTTTTCCTATACACAGGGTCGTTGCATTTCACCGATACTGATTGGTTTGAGCCCATAGTCCCGTCAATACTTGGATCGCCTAAATTCTGGGTCTTAGCAAGCGGTGTTGCAGAGATTATATTGGGAATAGGATTGATTATACCTCAAACTAAGGAGGTTTCAGGATACGCCACTGCTATCTTCCTTGTCCTAATTTATCCTGCTAATCTATACATGTGGATTTACGACATTGAACTGGGTGATGGGGCATCTCTTTCGCCTACTGGACATATAGTGAGGCTTTTCGCCCAGATTGCAATGATAGGATTGGGACTATGGATAGGTGGATGGTTTTCGAATCGAAGCAGTGTCGAAACGTAGAGTAGCGAATGAGTTGCCCCTCAGTCAATCGGTTACTTGTAGTGGGGGCTCTCGCGGAGAGATGTGGCCAGAGAGTTGATTCGCCTTGAAGAAGTTCACAGGGCCTTTGGTCCACTGACAGTTCTAGAGGGAGTAAATTTACGCATTGACGAAGGTAATCGTATTGGCGTAATAGGGCATAATGGATCTGGAAAAACTACACTCCTCAGAACTATCAGTAATCAAGATCAAGATCTTGGAGACATTTCATTCGCCCCGGCATTGAGGCTCGCCTTTCTAACACAAATTAGAGACATAGACGACGGTGCGACTCTGAGACAGGAGCTCAATCGTAGAGGAAGACAATTTCTAGAGTTAGAGGAAGAAATCTCTGAACTCGAAGAAAAAATGGGTAAACCATCGTTCTATGATGGCGACTGGCAACCAGACATGGAAAGATATCAGGAGTTGCAGAGTTTGATGGCTCGATCAGGTGGGGGCGACGTCGCTGGGCATGCTCAGGAGATTCTCAAGGCACTGAATCTAGATCAAAACTCGATGGAGGTGCCACTAAAGTCCCTCTCTGGGGGGGAGCGTGCAAAGGTTGCTCTTGCCAGACAATTGGTCGGCCTAAGTCAAATTGATGTTTTCTTCCTTGATGAACCAACGAATCACCTTGACTTCGATACTCTAGAGTGGCTTGAGAGGTTCCTAAACAGATTTGAGGGTGCACTGATGATAGTTAGCCATGACAGGTATTTCCTCGATAGAGTCTGCAATAACATCGTCGAGATTCAGGATTCGCATCTTCGTGCCTATCCCGGAAACTACACGTCGTTTCTAAAACAGAAGGAAATCTTCCTACGGACATTGAATGATCGAATCGTAAAGACACAGAAGGAAATCAAGCGTCTTAAAGGGGCTATGCAATCGATGAAGAGAGCTAACAAGTTCGACAAATCAGTATCTCAGAAACATTTCATGATTACACGTTCCCAGCGAGAGTTAAAATGGCTAAAATCTTTGAAGCCGAAGAAGCGTCAGAGTCTAAATTTCAATCTCCAATCTGCAGAGAAGAGTAGTCTGGAGGTATTGGAGTTCCGTGATGCAAGCTTATCCTTTGAATCTCTTTCAAGACCAATAATTCAGGATTTAGGAGTAAGTGTCCGCAGGGGTCAGAAGATAGGCGTAATAGGTCCAAATGGAGTAGGCAAGACCACTCTCCTCAGACTCATAACAGGCGACTTAAATCTTGACTCAGGGGAACTAGAAATCAGTCCCGGGGTGCAAATAGGGTACTTCCACCAAGATCATCGCTCCTTGAATTTTGAACTCACTCCAATCGAAGAGGTTCAGAAATTAAAACCGAGAATGGAGTATGGTGAATTGCGGGCACTTCTTGGACAGTTTCAATTCACAAAGGAAATGGTCACAACTCCACTTAGCAAACTTAGTGGTGGTGAAAGGGCCAGAGTGGCTCTCCTTAGGCTCCTGCTTGAGGAAAATAATATGCTTTTGCTCGATGAACCCACAAACCACTTGGACACAGATGCAAAGGAGGCTCTTGAGACCGCTCTGAATGAGTTTGATGGGGGCATTATCGCGGTAAGTCATGACCGATTTTTCCTAGATAAAGTGTGTGACACAATTTGGGATTTACAAGGAGATGGAAACATAATTGTCTGGCCTGGAAACTACTCTGATTACAAGAATAGAGTTGTAGGTAGGAAATGATTCAATCTCTATCCAGCCACAGTGATAGTACGAGATACAGTACTGGATAAGTCATCGAAGCGAATACCAACAGTCGCGGGGCGTCCGGGTATAGCATGGCGATGAGTAGTAGTGATGTAATCCAAACAATGCCGCCACCGATGAAGAACCAGCGCAATCGGTCGAACCGATTCGGGTAGACAAAGCGGACTGGCAATACGCTCAGCGCACTGAGTGCCAATGTCAGTATGAGCACATACCACTCGCTTCCAGCCGGAGCTGCGACTACGACGTAGAAGGCGAAGACGTTCCAATAGGAAGGAAAGCCGAGGAAGAAGCCTTCCTCAGTGTCTTTGGATTCAGTGTTGGTGAACGCTAGGGCGCTCGCGATGAGCGGAACCGCTGCCCATAGAGAGACTGGGTCAGGAAGCCATCCGGCGTGGATTAGAAGGACAATGGGAACGAAAGTGTAGTTGATGTAATCGATGATGTCGTCAAGTCGTGCTCCATCAATCTGTGGCGCATGACGCTTGACATCGACCTTCCTAGCCAGAGGCCCGTCTACTGAATCGACCACCATTGCCAGGAACATCCAGAAGAAGGCTGTCCGGTAGTCCTCGACGAAAATCGCTTCCAAAGAAAGTAGTGCCCAAAGCGCGCCGGACGCCGTGCCCAGATGTACGGACATGGCAAGTGCTCGCTGTTGCGGGCTGGTGGAATTGTCTGGGCTCACGGTCTTCTCCTGTTGCTCATACTCATTGAATCCTCTGCGTCCATCATACTGAATCCACTACTCAATGTTCAGGGATGGAACATGAAGGCTGCACCTAAGACCGTGTAGGCGCCAAGCAGCATTGCTCCCTCTAGCCAGTTCGATTTGCCGTCTGAAGCTATAATATTCACAATTAGTACGGCTAGGAATGCAGATACAGTCTCTAGCATTCCAAAATCAAAAGTCAGTGGAACTTTCAGAATCCAAGAAATTAATACCATCAGTGGAGCGACGAAGACAGCAATCTGGGTGGATGATCCCATCGAGATGGCGAAAGAAAGGTCCATCTTGTCCTTAGCCGCCACAGAGACCGCAGTGAAGTGCTCGGCTGCGTTACCGAAAAGAGGGAGTAGAATCACGCCGATGAACAGATGAGGTAATCCTACCTCTTCAGCGGCTGCCTCTACAGAGTGGACTAGTATTTCAGCCATCCAAGACACTAGGACAGTTGCAGCTACTAGGAGGATGATGGCGTCACGCTGGCTCATCTCAGGTTCCTCGTGATCGTGTGTCTCCGTTGCGAATAGTTCGACGTGTGTCCTGAATTGGAAAAACAGGAACAGACCATACATCAGGAGTAGGACTAGGGCCGCGATGTGACTGAGATTGGCTACTCCTTCTGCCCCTTGTTCCCCTCCGACTGTATAGTTGAACACAGATGGAACTACTAGTACAATCATGGCTAGAAGTAGAAGAGAGCCGTTTGAACTCACCTGAGTTTCAGAGAACTTCTGTTCGGTGTAGTGTATACCTCCCCAAACGAATGCTAATCCCATAACGAGTAGAAGGTTCCCGAGAATGCTTCCTATCAGGCTAGCTTGTACTAGATGAACGTAGAACATCGCGACCTCTGCATCAGTCTCTTGATACGCTCTGTAAATTAGGAGTAGTGCAATGATCATTTCCGCAGCGTTTCCAAATGTCGCATTCAGGAGACCTCCTAAGGACTCAGAGGTTCGTAGAGCAATCTCCTCTGTGGCCCTTCCCATTAGGAAGGCCAGAGGCATTATTGCCACTAGAGAAGAGAAGAATGCCATAGATTGGTCGTGTTCGACATATCGGAAATAGAGAGTGACTGGTATAGCCAGCAACAGGAGATTCAGTTTAGTGTCTCTTGGATCCATGGCGCGAACCCAAGTGATGGTGCCTTCCGACATGCCGCTCATACCTAGCGCTGGTCGGGAGGATGGTCAATATTGCGCCTGCCACGCGTAGCGTTGATGGTATCCCTACTGGCCGGTCGGAATGTGAGCGGTGGCTTCCGACTGGCCCTGACCGGCACGCCCGGGACTGGAAAGAGCACGGTGGCACAGATGCTATCCGATGGTGGATGTATCGTAGTTTCAGTAGAATCTCTAGCCGAGCAGAACAGTTTGCTAGGTGAGGTCGATCCGGCCGACGGGGCGAGGGTCATCGACACTGACGCATTGCATGATGCGCTCGCTCCTGAGTGGAAATCCCCTCCTGAAGGGACCGTGGTGGTGGACGGTCACCTCTCTCATCACCTGCCTTGTGATGCGGTGGCCGTACTGCGCTGCTCTCCAAAGATTCTGGACTCTAGACTCACGAGTAGAGGTTACACGGCCGAGAAGGTGCAGGCGAACTGCGAGTGGGAGTTACTAGGGGGGGCTTGGAACGAGCGCGAGGGCGATACCCCATGGTGTGAATTCGATACTTCGCGTGGCAGCGTCGACTCAGTCGTCGACTCGCTTTCCAACTGGATAGCAGATGGCTTCAAGCCAACTAGCCCGGGCTCGCTGATTGACTGGGTAGCCAGAATGGAGGGATGACAGTGTTTGAGAGGATGAGGGAGACCTGGACCAAGGCAATCGAGCCATTGGTCCTGAAAATGGGGAATCTTGACCCTAGTATCTTGACTTGGACTAGTCTAATCCTCGCTCTCGGCGCCTTCTGGCTGATTTCAGGAGCTGCCCTCGACAATAACGGTGCAATCATGATCGGGGTCTCCGTCCTGCTGATACTACTGGCCGGGGTGCTCGACGCACTCGACGGTGCTCTTGCCCGTCACCAGGGAGTAGCTGGACCGTACGGAGACTTCCTCGACCACACCATCGACAGGATTGTCGACGTGGGTCTACTCATTGCGATAGGGATGAACGCGACTTTTGTCAGCAATCCGAGCTCGGGGGCTGTGGCAGCGGTGCTGACCTTGTTCGGCTCCTACATGGGGACCCAGGCTCAGTCAGTAGGGCTCGACAGGATCTACGGCGGCTTCGGTCGCGCTGACCGCATGGTACTGACGGTGGCCTTCTTGGTCGCCGCTTCTTGGCAGGCTTATTCCGGAGGAGTCGGTATTGATATCTCAGATGCAGGCTACGCTAGTTGGATTATGCTGGGCAATAGCAACCTCAACGGTATGACGGTAACTCTCGCCATCTCCGCTTGGGGAGGAGTATACACATTCCTCTCTCGCTTCATCAGTACACGAAATCAGTTGTTGGGATAGTGGCCTTGTAGCCGCCCCGATGAAACACGCCTTGCCCGCCGAAGGCGGGGGGTAACGGTTATCCTCTCTACGACTCGCCTCGGCCTCGTGGACTTCATCGTCGAGAGGGCTCTGGCTGACAGAGATGACAATGTCATACCTAACGACTTGAACGACAGGAAGAACGATGCGGAACTGAAGAACCTACTCAAATCACTGCAGCCCAAGATACGTGTGTTCGGCTGTGGAGGGTGCGGTTCCAACACCGTGGCAAGGCTAGAGCTCGAAGGTGTGTTCGACGGGACATATGTCAGAGGCTTGGCAGTCAACACCGATGCCCAACACCTGTTGAGAGTCAATGTCCGGGACAAGGTGCTAATCGGGCGCTCTGCCAGAGGTAGAGGCGCTGGTGGCGACCCGGAGAAAGGTGAGCAGGCTGCATACGAGTCTGAACGCGCGCTCAAGACGGAGATCGAAGACTGCGATCTGGCATTCATCACAGCGGGACTGGGAGGTGGCACTGGGACAGGGAGTGCGCATGTAGTTGCTCGGCTGGCGAAATCGGCCGGAGCTTTGACCATCGCTGTGGTAAGTTATCCCTTCATGTCAGAGGGGGCGCTGCGAAAGCAGAATGCAGAATGGGGCTTGGAAAGACTGCGAGAGGTGTGCGACACAGTGGTCGTACTGCCTAACGAGCGTCTTCTCGAGATCGAGGGAGTTCGTGACCTTCCACTCGATGCTGCATTCCGCGTCGCAGACGAATTGTTGATGAGGAGTATTTCAGGAGTTTCCGAGATGCTTTCTAAGGAAGGTGTTGTCAACCTCGACTTCCAAGACCTGCGCTCCGTGATGGAGAACGGGGGAGGAGTAGCGGTCATCGGACTCGGTGAGGCTCAAGGTGAAGGTAGGGCCGAGAGAGCCACTGAGGAGGCTCTGGAATCACCCCTGCTCGACATAGACATTTCCGATGCCCGGGGGGCGTTGGTAAATGTGGTTGGCGGACCTACTCTGTCACTTGGAGACGCCGAGCAGTGCGCCAAGCTGATTCGCGAAAAAGTAAATCCCTATGCTCGAATAATCTGGGGTGCTACTACTGATGACACCATGGGAGACAATATCAGGGTCCTGCTCGTGCTAACTGGAGTGAAGAGCGAGCAGATAGACGGAGCTTCGCGACACACTCAGATACGCAACCTCAGGGACCGAACTGTCGAGTTCGTGAATTGATTATTACTCTGATTTGATTTCGAGCCCCTTAGGGCTCGCCCGGCGTGCTTAAATGGAGTCTGTCGGTCGCCGGGTCGCTTCGAGGGTTAGTGATGGCTATCGAGAGTTCCAATGTAGGTCCCATTGAGGAGACTGTTCAGAGTTGGCAAGACGAGATTGAAGGGCGTGTTCGTAGCCTCCAGACCGGTTCCTATGCTCGTATTCTCAAGATGGCAAGGAAGCCATCCAAGCAGGAGTTTCGTCAGACCGTAATCGTCTGTGGCATAGGGATGTTTATCCTAGGCGCAATCGGATTCGCGATGCTGTGGATGATGGATAGTGCATTCCCGTCCTTCTTC
>DAUV01000055.1:0-3617 GCA_002505325.1 Euryarchaeota archaeon UBA623
GGTCGATGTATTGGTAGTCCGAATCCCACGGCACGGTGCTGTCTTCTACGGACTCTCCTCCTCCTAAGCACCCCACAAATGCCATGCTGGCGATCATGATTGCCGCGAGGACTGTCCTCGGCCTGCTACGCTCAGCCATGGTGAACCCGTGATATGTCCGTATTTCGCACTTCGCACATGATGCGCTCTACACCGCGAGACGGTGGGGTTGAAAGCCTGAAGCGGGGCGTTAGTGAGCCATGCGCGCAGTAGTCATGTCTGCAATCCTACTGATGCTAATGTCCGGCCTAAGTCCTGCAATGGTGGCATCTGCCCAAGCAGCGCCCACTGATGCGATTTATATCAACGAGATCCTAGTCTCTCCGAACAACGAGAACTACGGAGGTACTGACTGGAACGGCGATGGTTCGATGGGCACCTATAGCGACCAGTTCCTAGAGTTGTACAATCCTACTTCCAGCGCTATAGACATCGGTGGCTGGTGGTTAGATGACATCGCAGATGGTGGCTCTCCTGCATGCAGTATCGGGTGGGGAACCGTCGTCGAAGCGGGTGCCTACGTCGTATTCTACCGATCGTGGACAGGAATCGAGTTCGACTTCTGGGAGGGAGATACAATTCGTCTTATAGACGGCTCTGGAATCGAGATTAGTTCCGTTAGTTACGAGGGCGAAGACTCGGATTGGGATATTCCCTACGGCTACGACTCCAGCGGCAACTGGGCCAAGTTGTCTGACAGTAGTCCTACTCCTGGAGTAGCCAACGACCAGGAATGGGGGGGCGCCAACCACCTGCAGGGCAACTGCTACCCTCCACAGGATCATGTTCACAGTGGGGAGTACATCCTTGAGGGACGCATAGTGACTATGGTCTCCGAGAGCGACGTCATCGAAGATGGGCGGGTACTGGTTCGCGACGGCATGATTGAAGCAGTTTGGAGCGCCGCGGAAGATGCGCCGGCAACTGCAGCGGGTGTCATTTCGATTCAAACCAGTGGCACAATCTACCCTGGATTCATTGACCCTCACAACCACGCGAAATACAACCTAATTCCGCTCTGGGATCACGGGACGGATGGATGGGATAACAGATACCAATGGCAGGCCTACTCAGGCTATAGTGATGCAAAGGACATTGGGTGCTCACTATATGACTCGTCCGCAATGCGATTCGCCGAACTGCGAGCGGTCGCCGGTGGCAACACCGCACTGCAAGGCAGTTCGACATCCCATACCGACACTTTCGAAACTATGCTCGCGCGCAACATTGAACTCTACAATTTCGGTAAAGACTACATCCACACAAAGGTAACTGAACTGGAGTCTGACTACTCCGGTCAGCACATCAAGGACGGTAACTCCTCGGGTGATCTCGATGCTTGGTTCTTACACCTTGCTGAGGGCGTCGATGAGTCGAGTCGCGCTGAGTTCGACATCCTCGTCTCCAACGACCTACTCGTTGGCGAGGTTGTCATTATCCATGGCACTGCTCTGACACAGCCCGAGCTCTCTGCGCTTGGAGATGTAGGAGGGAGTCTTGCTTGGTCACCGACCTCAAACCTGCTGCTCTATGGCGATACCACAGATATCGCGACTGCGAAGGCAGAGGGCGTGAATATCATGATTGGTCCGGACTGGGCGCCATCGGGCTCTAAGAGTTCAATGCACGAATTGAAGACTGCTGATTGGTGGGATGACAACGTCCTCGGAGATGTGTTCACCGATTACGAACTGGTTCAAGCAATCACCACCAACATTGTCGACGCCATTGGCTGGTCTGAGCATACGGGTCGCATCCAAGAGGGTTTGGCCGCCGACCTAGTCGTACTCGACACCTTCCGCTCTGATCCGTACCGCAACGTCGTCGACGCAATCGATCCAGACGTTCGCCTAGTCGTCGTGGGTGGACTGGCAATCTACGGCGACGTCGACATTATGCAAGCGATGGACGACGAAATAGAGATAATCCAGGGTGTGGGTTTCACCAAAGCCGCCGATATCACCTACGACGGCGTGCCGGAAGCGCAGCAGACCTATGCCGAAATGCTCACTGCGCTTCAAGAATGCAACCAAGGCGCTGGAGTACCAATCGAATACCTGTTCACGCTCGGTGATGAGCGTTACTTCGACGTCTTGAACAACTCCCTGACATTCCAGAGTGGGAGGGCCATCGATCTGTGGGGAGACTACTATGACGTAGAGCTGAACGAGGACGGGCATCGGGTTGACGGGACTGTCGCCGGAGCCGGTCCGATTGACATCACTCCTCCTAGTAACGGCGGCTCGGAGGATACTGAGACTGCTTGTAGCGACGGTGTGGATAACGACGGCGACCCATTTGTGGACTGTGATGACTACGACTGCAGCGGCACCACTGTGTGCGGGGGCGAACCCGAACCGGAACCCGAACCGGAACCCGAGTTACCAGTTCTGTGGACTACCTACGGGCCGCGCGGAGGCACCGTTCCGCATCTCACCACTATCGATGAAGGGATACACCTCGAAGTGTGCGAATCCTCTGAGGCGACTCTTTTCGAGGCCAATGTACCTACGACGCCGGCCAGCAAGATCCTGTTGTGCGGTGCCATCATAATAGTGATGCAGCCAACCGATGAATGCATCGAGGCCGGTGGTTCATTCTGCAATCTCGAGGTGGCAGAGGCAATCGCCGTGCCCGCTCACCTGTGCACGGATGCGGGCAGCTACCCCGACGAAGCGACCTGTCGGGCTGCATGGTCGTTCATCGATGCCGAGGAAGAGGGGCCGGGGCCAGAACCTGAGCCGGAGCCTGAGAGCGAGAGTTGGATGGACGGGCCACTGTACTGGGTCGCAATCTTAGTTGCCCTGATAGTTATCTTAGGCTCGTTGGGCGTGGTCAATTCTAACCTGCGCGCACGCGCGGACAGAGAGCCATCCGTACTAGTCTCAGAAGAAGAGTGATCAGTCTAAGCGCCAAGTCGGGCCGTCTGGCCCGTCCTCGACAACGACACCCATCGAAGCGATCTCGTCGCGAATCTCGTCGGCGCGAGTCCAGTCCTTGGAATCCCTCGCGCTCTCGCGCTCGGCCAGCAGCGCCTCGATCCTGTCTGCCACTTCCTCTCTGGCGGAATCTGCCCGGGCCAGTCCTACCATGACGTCCTCGGAAGGAGGAAGCAGGCCAAGGACGGCCCCGGCGTGCCTCTCCAACCAGAGCACCACATCCGATCCGGATGCCGATGAAACGACTGCTTGGACCTCGATCATCGCGGCCCTAGTGTTGAAATCGTCGTCCATCGCAGCAGCGAAGCGCTCGCTGGCTCCAGAGAGATCATTGCCCGATTCGGAATCCGAACTGAGCGAGTCCCCGTATGCCGCCACGAGCCTGTTGAAGTGAGTGGTGGCGTCCTCCAGAAACTCCGGAGTCAGATCGATGGGGTTGCGGTATGGTACGCTCAGCAGTGCATAGCGAAGTGCGAGGGGTGCGTGGTGCTTGAAGGCGTCCCGTATGGTCCAGAAGTTGCCTAGACTCTTGCTCATCTTCTCGCCATCCACATTGACGAAGCCGTTGTGCATCCAGTATCCTACCACCGGCTCGCTCCCGGTGCAGCACTCGGACTGGAAGATCTCGGCCTCGTGATG
>DAUV01000055.1:4038-4508 GCA_002505325.1 Euryarchaeota archaeon UBA623
GAGCACTCGATGTGCCATCCAGGCCTGCCATCACCCCACGGACTTTTCCACGAGGGCTCTCCGGGCTTGGCCATCTTCCAAAGCGCAAAGTCGCGGTGGTCTCGCTTACCCGAACCGGTCTTTTCAACGCGTCCACCCGCACCAGCTCGAACCATCTCGAGGGTCTGGCCTGTCAGTTGCCCGTACTTCTCCGGAGCAGTGTCAATCTCAAAGTAAACCCCGTCACCCCCAACATAGGCGTGACCCTTGTCCACTAGGGTGGAGACCATCTCGATGATCTCGGGGATTGTCTCAGTGACTCGGGGATAGTGGTCGGCCCTCAGGACGTTCATCGCGTCCATGGCCTCGAAGTACTCGTCGATATTCCTGTTCGCGACCACTGAGTAGTCGACTCCTTCCGAGTCAGAGATGTCGAGTATCTTGTCATCGATGTCGGTAAAGTTCTGCACGTAGTCGACTTCGAACCCGCT
>DAUV01000005.1:0-4586 GCA_002505325.1 Euryarchaeota archaeon UBA623
ACCGGGAAGACCGTACTAGTCACAGTACTAGTCATCGCTGGATTGCTGATGTTGGCTCTGTCCTTTGTTGCTTCAATAGTAGTTGATGCCATTGATCAGAGGATTGCCGATGAATGCGAAGATGAGGCAGGTACAATTGGAGAAATTATCGGTGCTGATGAGGGGCAGTGTCAAGATGGTCGTGATATGAGAGATAGAGTCAATTCAATCGGTCAAATGATTGGCTACCTAGGCGCTGCAATTCTTGTAGTATCAGTAATCATGGTAGCAATCAGAAAGAGACAGTAATCAGCCTTCGTCCCAGCCTTGCCAATCCCGTTCGCTCTCGGTATGCTGGGATTCCTCCCCAATCTCTGTCTGACCAGGGAAGGGATCCGCTATCGGGTGCTCTTCCTCTACTTCCGGGAGACCGCGGTATTGTCTATACAACTCATCGGTTGTCGGCAACCTACCCTCTTTGGACATGACCACGGGCCCTCCGGATTTCTTACGTTGCCCTCGTCCCGCGAGGAACAGTATGAGTGCGACGACGCCCAGTGGCAATCCGAGGCAACACCCGAAGAACATCATTACGAACCAACCATTCCCAAACAGTGCTTTCTGTGCAGATATATCATCCACGAACCAGAGGGTAGTGTTTCCATCATTGTGTAGGGTGTATTCTCCGGTCTGAGCTGATCTGAAGACCCTCACAGGGACATACAAAGTCCCGTCCTCACCAGGTCTCTCAAGATCTAGAACCGTGGGCCCCGAACCACTTTCCTCAGACCCCATTGCATCAATAAGCCTGAGTTCAGCAGCCTGCGAATCATCCTCTGAGACTCGCAGAGCAGCGTATTCATGAAATTGATCTAAATTGATTTCCCCACTCTCTCCTGGTTCCAACTCGAGAAGATGTCGCTGGGACGGATCCAACTCATCGAACATTGCTGGCATGGCGTTGTAGTAAGATACTACCCCAATCAACATCAGTAGTAGTGAGGCTCCTGAGAGCCTCTTAGCCCAAAGCGTAACATCTGCCACGGCCCGAGGTGATGGTTCCGTGCTATCAGACTTCTCAATCAGTAGGCGAGACCGACATCCGGGTGCGCCAACTTCTCAGGGAGATAGGTATCTGTCACGAAATCCAGCCCGTACTTGGCTAGGGACTGCTGCTCAGCCTTCTTCCCGAGCTCCTGCATCAGCTCAATCTGCTGCTGCCACCACCCTGTCGAGAATCTAGGATCGGATAATTCAGCCTGCAGAGCGCCCAAGTCTTGTTTTGAGAGGTCATCGCTAGGTAGGTCATAAGCGAGAATATCGTCTGCAGTAATCCCGAGATATATCGCACCCTTGCTCGCTAGGTACTCTGAGATGTGAGCAGTCTTGATGGCCCCATATGCGATACTAGCAAAGATTCTGAACGACCACGGGTCGCAGTCAGCGAATACCACGATTGGCTTTTTCCACTCATCACTCATTCGTCGCATAATTCGACGAGTGGAGCGTGCAGGTTGCCCCTTGAGATGGATCAGCGCGCACCGCGCCTCCTCATCGAAACCATTCTCAATCAATCGATCAAACATCCCGCCAGTCTCTATTGCCATGATGAAATCTATGTCTTCATCAATGAGTCTGAGTTTCTCTGACTCGACGTTGTAAGGGACTCCGTATCCAGAGTCGCCGACGTCGTCGCGACAGTTTATCCTCATCCAGTCACCACGTCGATTGCGCTCTTCAAAAGTCACATTCCCGATTATTCTCGCCCCGTCCTCCTCTGGCCTCAGACGGAAATCCTCACGTAGACACTTGGTGACAATCTCAAGGTCCTCAGCTAGGTTATTGCTTTCGTTCTGCGAGTGAAACTTGCCGTTGCCCCAGGCTTCGGAGATGTAGTACATCTCTCTCAGGGTTGAGGACTTACCGTTGTTGATCATCTCCTCGATGAACTCGGTGACGTGTAGTGAGCGTAGCAACTGTTTAGCGGAACCGAGGTTGGTCGCGTCGCGAACTGTCCTTTTCTTGCCATATTTGTAGACCCCCAACCGCTGGTCAAAGCCGATGTTGCTCTTAGAGCGGACAGGCAGTGTCATCGTCGGAGGATTGCCCTTGGACATCTTGTCATGCATCTCTGAAGCCACATTATGGAGGGCTTGAATCACCTCGTCCTTGGATTTCTCTCTGCTTATGCTCATTCATCTACCCCCTGATCTGGAGTCAATGACCCCATGTCGATTACGCCCTCGTCATTTGGGACTGGAACCGACTCTTCAGCTCTCTCAGCAAGATTCTCAATCATGGGGTCTTTCTTGATGCGTACCTCTTCCACAGCGGCATCAAGAGCCTCCTTGTTCCTCATCTCATCGAGTAGCTTCTCGTCTATTTTGGTGGCTCCGATGATGTCACCATTGCCTCTGAAAAAGATCTCCATGTCCGCCCAATCACCCTTGCTGAGGCCGGAAACGGTGAACGAGATTACCGCCGAGGAACCAGGGTCCAGCGTGTCCAATCGCCAAGCCCACAGACCATGAGTCTCCTTACGACCTCCGAGAGGGTTGTCCACCATGGCGACAGTTTCGCTTTCGGGCCATTTGGCCAAGATTGTGTACGCACGTGCTCGAGCGGTGTAGTTGAACACGGTGATATCACAGGTCGTTAGTTTCCTCGTTGCGTCCCATCCAAGAGCCTCTTCGCAGAAAACTGCATTCATAATCTGGGTTATTATCGGCGCTAGATTAGGCTCTTCCCTGCCCAATAGTTGCGAGGTTTTCTGCGATATCTCAGGGAGAATGACGTTTATCAGCTCAAACTTCTCCCGGGCCTTTTTCCTCTGCGAACTTTTCTTGAGATGGTTTTTCAGGCCCTTACCTACTTCCATCAAAGCTCTCCTGATTTCCCCTAATACCTCCTCATTACCAGCAACGGCTTCCTTCGCCTCACTGGTGAACTGGACGTTAGTAGAGGCGAGGTGAATGAGAACGGCCGCCGGTCCCTTTGGTATCCCTCTACCGCCCGGTTGATCTAGGCCGTAGCGCTTCCAGTCGACAGACTCAACTGCCTTCGTGAGCAGACATCCACCCTGCTGGTACATCAGGGGCACCCTATTAGCGAATCGAAGAATCTCAATCGGACTGTCTGAGGCTAGGTCGCCACCGAAAACTAGGCCGACTTCGATTTGGAAGGGGTTGCCCTGAGTGACTCGTGTATCCCTAGTAACAGTCGAGGCGAAGCGAGAATCAATCGCCTTCGATAGCCCCTTCTTGATTAACAGGTCCTCAATGGGGGAAAGACAGTCGGTAGGTGGATTCAGAAGTTTGACCTTCTGGAATGAATCGAGCACAGCCTGAGCCTCCTCGGCTCTGATTCTGCGGGGTTGCCTACTCTCCTCAAGCCCCGCCTTTCCGAGAATCTCCCGGGCCGCTCTCATACTGACTCCGGAGAAGTTGTGCCTCAGGAAAGAAGTCATCTTCCTCTCCTCAGCTTCACGTAGCATCCTCTGCAATGTACCGAGGTGGATGCCGTGTGGATGGGGCTTAATCTCCTCTACCACCCTAGGGAGCCGGCCGGTGGTACGAGGCCAGTGGCCTTCTTCGATTAGCTCTCCATCGCGGTCCTTTACGGTCAGGCTGATGGTCGCATGTGGGTTGACAATCGAAGTCATCCTGAGGTACTGGTAGACCGACTGTCTACCTCGTTGGTACTTGGCCTTCATCTCGGTCCGTATCTTCAAGCCGTGCTTGATTTCTTCACCCGTGATATCGTCAATCCAAACATCCCTACTCTCGCCACTCTTGATCGCTTTGTTCTTCCTTGTATCAATACCGAGATCAACCTGGACCGCTGAAGATTCCTCTTTGACCTTTGAAATAACACTGGTCTTCGAGCCTGTGGTGAGTTGGCCGTACATCACTACTCCAGTAATTCCGATTCCCTGCTGACCGCGGGTCTGTCTGATTGCGTGGAATCTAGACCCGAGGAGGAATTTTCCGAAGACGTGCTCGATAGCCCCTCTTGGTATGCCCGGCCCGTTGTCCTGTGATATCAACTCTATTCGGTCACCATCGAGACGGTTAATTTCAACTCTAATATCAGGGAGTATCCGTTCTTCCTCACAGGCGTCGAGAGAATTGTCGACGGCCTCCTTGACAGCCGTGATGATAGATCTCTGTAGGGAGTCGAAGCCTAGGAAATGCTTGTTCTTCTCAAAGAATTCGCTTATCGCAATCTGCTTTTGTTTCCCGGCTAGTGGTTTTTCTTCGCTCATTCGCAAACCTCCGGCAGGTCCTCCCGATACCCGGATGGCACGGGGCCTCTTTTGGATAGAAGTCTCCGGCCGAGGAACGCTCTTAACCCTGTGCAAAGATATCTGGATGCCACGCCGTAATCTTCCCGACAAAAGCGCTGGCCATCACAGTCAGGGGGCTTGCTAGATACAACTTACCTGGTCCGGAGCGACCCTGGTAATTACGATTAATCGCAGAGATTGTAACCTGCTCCGCATCATCGCTAATACCAGGTCCTGCTCCTATACAGGCACCACAACCAGGGTCAATTAGCTTGATACCGGCGCGCTCAAACATCTCGCTCCAGCCGTTCTTCTCAGACAA
>DAUV01000005.1:4981-6843 GCA_002505325.1 Euryarchaeota archaeon UBA623
ATCTGCTTCAAGAGCCGCTTCAGTGACTTGCGCGTAGTAGGCGAAATCATCATCCTTGCCAGCAGTGCACGAACCCGCGTAGGCGATATCTATCCTCACCTCGCCAATTTCATCTATGTAAGCACCATTTGTAGGATCGGAGGGGATTCCCTCGTCGGGCTTGCCGGGATGTGCGACCATCGGACGAATCTGTGTCAAGTCGATGGTATGTACTCCTCCGTGATACTCCGCCCCCTCGTCCGGCAGCACGAAGGCGTTGCGCACCTCTGCCTCACTCAGTCCTGATCTGCGATTCATTAACCAATCTACAGTGAGACTATCTGGTTCACATATCCCAGTCTTAGCACTACACTCAGTAGCCATGTTGCACAGAGTAGCTCTCTCATCCATCGACAAACCGGCAAGTCCGGGACCACCGAACTCCATGCTACGGTCAAGTGTCTCGGACTCAGCGGCATACTTCCAAAGGATATGGAGTATGACATCCTTGGCTGTGCACCCAGGATCTAGGTTACCTACCAACTCGAAGCGTATACTTTCTGGGACTTGGACGAATGCAAATTGATTGTGCACGAGGTTGGCGTACTCGGTTGAGCCGACACCGTAGGCCAGTGCGTTCGTGGCACCTCCCATACAGGTATGCGAATCGGTCGCTTGAATGAAATCGCCAACATCGATGAATTCCTCTCTTGCGACTTGATGGCAGATACCAGGGCTGACACCATCTTCAGCGGAATAATCACGCACTCCGGTGTGCTGCTGGAACACGTTTTGCATGTCTCTCAGGGTCTGAATCTTCTCAGTGAAGCGACCAAACCTCGGCACTCCGGTGGCGTACAGCAAATGGTCCTCAAAGACTGCGTACTTTGATGGATTGGGAAGCGAGTAATCGTTGCCGTATTCCTGTTTGAGGAATTCGTGGACCTGTGCGGTTGTGAACTCGTGCGAGTAGCCACCATCGACCTGTGAGAGCACAGCATCACCAGGCTTGACATAGCGCGCCGTGCCATTCTGACCCAGCAGTTTGTTCGCAATCATCTTCTCGACCATAGTCATCGGTCGCGGCTCAGTCTTCAACTCAGGGAGACTGATATCCCCTTCTTTGAGATTCTTCGCGAATGGCAGGATGCCACCATTTTCAATAATCAATCTGGTCACTGGGTCGTACTCAGAGGTGAACTCATTCAATGAGATACTCTCACCAGATTGCAGTCTCTCCAACATCCCGTAGTCACCCATCAATTGTCCGAGGTTGATATTGTTCCGCTCGTGAATCGGTGCGAAGGACGCCGCGATAACAATCCTAATTCCCGACCAACGCTCACACTGAGCGGCAGTCTCGCGACTTGACCCAGTGCCCTTACGATGTCCAGATACTATGGCTTCAAAACCACCGTCTAGCAATGCACGAGGTTCGAACACACGTCGCCCCTCGTGAACTAGGCCGGCGTAGGCATTCTCGGCTATGACTGCCGGATCGTGGTCGAAACAGACCCAAGCCGGAGTCATGACGTCGGTGTTGATGTCATCGAGTAAATCACCGACCTTGAGATCCACCATGCGTAAATCGAGGCCCTCGTAGAGTTGCCTGCGTATCAGTTCGAGATCCTTGGTGAGGAAGAGCACTCTCTTACCAGGGGTCAGCGCTATCTGTGCTGGGGGCCACTGTTTGGACAAGGTTACACCTCCTCTTTCGATTAACGTCAACGTCGCGCTCTATTTCATCATTCTCAATGGTCGTATTACCTTACACAGCCGCCCAGTAAGGCGATTGTTACTTTTTTCCTCTACTATCACTCTTAAATAAGATGGTCTGTCGGGATTTACTACCTTTCAAGCAAAGGTGGAGTGAGGGAATGGCA
>DAUV01000058.1 GCA_002505325.1 Euryarchaeota archaeon UBA623
CCGACTCATCGTTTCCACCCAGCCCGCTCTGGTCAAGAGTGTGTCCACCAAGACTCCTGAGATCATGGAGGTCGCCCTAGCGGGCGGAGATAATTCATCCAAATTAGACTGGGCAGCGGAGAGGCTCGGTGGCACAATATCTCTGGATGATGTTTACGAGACAGGTCAGGAAATCGACGTGGTCGGCGTCACCAAGGGCAAGGGTTGGCAAGGCTCAATCAAGAGATGGGGAATCAAACTCCTCTCGCACAAGAATAGCAAGCGCAGGCGGCAGGGGGGCAACATGGGAGACTTCGGTACCCGGTACGTCCGCAAGACCATACGTCAGGCGGGCCAAGTTGGCTACCACAACCGTACAGAATTGAACAAGCGTATCCTGAGGATATCAAACCCGGGAGAGTCTGATATCACTCCCGCTGGTGGTTTCCTAAAATACGGCGAGGTCACCAATCCATACATGATAATTCAGGGCAGTCTGCCCGGCCCCTCCAAGCGAATGCTGAGGTTCCGAGACGCTATTCGCCCAAGACCGGCTAAGCCCGAGGTCGACATCACTTACGTGAGCACTTCGAGCAAGCAGGGAGCGTGATATCATGAAGATGAAGGCATACAATCTGGTTAATTCGGTAGAGCAGGAAGAGCTCGATGCCGGGCTTCTGGCTGAGTACTATTCTGTGGAAGCCAACGACGGCAAGAGCATAACTCTGCCCTCAGCATTCTCTTCCGATGTTCGCGAGGACCTCATCCGCTCGACCGTACTAGCTTCTCGGGCTAATCGTCGGCAGCCGTACGGCCACCGTGAGCACGATGGCAAGAGGGCTCCGCAGCCAGGTATGAAACACTCAGTAGAGTGGTGGGGTAAGGGACGTGGCGTATCGAGAATCATGCGCAAGACAGGTCAGCGTACCGGAGCCCAGAACCCTCACACTCGTGGCGGCCGCAGAGCACATGGCCCGCTGGTGGCAAAGGATTGGTCTCAGAAGATCAACTCGAAGCAGCGCCGCATGGCCCGCGACTCCGCCATCGCTGCCACTGCTGATGCCGAATCAGTAGCCGCGCGCGGCCATAGGTTCGACGCCGACGTTCGATTCCCAGTAATCATCGATGGATACGTCGAGTCGCGCGACGACTCGGAGGAGAAGTACGAGATTGAGTCCATCCCTCTGCAATACTCAACACGCAAGTTCGTAGCCATGATGGAAGGCCTCGGCCTAGGAGCCGACCTTGAGAGGGCAAAGAGCGGTAGGAACATCCGTGCTGGAAAGGGCAAGATGAGGGGCCGACGGTACAGAACCCCCAAGAGCATACTACTCGTAGTTTCCAACCGGGACGGTCTCCACAAGGCGGCCCGAAATGTCCCCGGTGTGGATGCAGTAGCCACCAAGGATTTGTCCGCTGAGGACTTAGCTCCCGGTGGTGATGCCGGACGCCTGACCGTTTGGACGAAGGCTGCGATAGAGGAACTGGAGTGATTCGATGACTGACCCGTATGACATCATCATCATGCCTTGGATTACCGAGAAGACGCTTGAGGCACGCCGCGTTGCAGACGAGGAGAGCGGCTACAAGGAGAACAACAACAGAATCGAGTTCATTGTGCACAAGGACGCAACGAAGAAACAGATTCGAGAGGCCGTCGAGCAGATGTTCGACGTCAAGGTTCACAAGGTGAACACCAGATTTACGATGACTGGCAAGCACGCTAGTGTGCGCCTTGCCGAAGGTTACGATGCAGAGGAGGCCGCGCTCAAACTGGGCGCGTTCTGAATGAGGTGAGGATATGGGTAAGCGTACACGTTCACAACGCCGCGGTTCGAGCCCCAAGAACAAGGTCTCGAGCCACCGCTTCCCTGCGTCCAACAGGATTCCTCGTGTCAACGATGAGATTGGTGAGGTGGTGGATTTGGTTCATAGTCCCGCTCACACCGCTCCTTTGGCCAAGATTAAGTTCGCCGACGGTAGTATTGGCCACATCGCCGCGCCTGAAGGTATCTCGGTAGGACAAAACCTGTCATTTGGCGACAACGTGTCTTTGAGGCCGGGCAATGTCACCAAACTGTCTCAGATTCCTGAGGGAACTCCGATATGCAACATCGAAGCCCGTCCCGGAGACGGCGGCAAGTTCGCTCGCTCGGGGGGTAATTCTGCTACTCTCGAGGCGAGGATAGATGAAAGAGTCCGCGTACGTCTACCGAGTGGACGCGTCAAGGATCTGCCAGCGAACTGCCGCGCTACCATCGGTGTTTTGTCTGGCCATGGAAGGACTGAGAAGCCACTGATGAAGGCTGGCGCTGCTCACTACCGCGCCAAGGCGCGCGGTAAACTCTACCCGACTGTAAGCGGAGTGGCGATGAACCCGGTCGATCACCCTCATGGCGGCGGCAACCATCAGGCCGTGCACGGCCCGAGCTCAGTGAGCCGGAATGCCCCACCGGGTAAGAAGGTCGGAAATATCGCACCGCGTCGGACTGGACGCGGAAGGGTACGGGAACAGGAGACTGATTAGAATGGCTCGCCGTAGGTCGAAGAAAGTATTCCGCTCGCCCAAGTTGGCAAGGCGCCAGGCTCGCAAGCGACGTTCGATGATTTCCGAGCGCCGCAAGAAGGAGTTTTTGTGGCGTGGTTACAACATGGAACAACTCCTAGAGTTGCCCCTGTATCCTCCTGAGGATGATATGGAAGCTATTTGCATAGCCACTCTGATGCCCTCACGCGCAAAGCGTTCACTCTCGCGCGGACTCAATCTGGAGTGCCTGAATCTACTCGAGAGCATCCGCTCCAATGACGGCAAGGTCATCAGAACCCACTGCCGCGGCATGTACATTCTTCCTGAGATGGTAGGGACGACAGTCGGAATCCACAACGGCAAGGACTTCGTCAGAGTTGAGATAGTTCCAGAGATGATCGGTCACGCGCTGGGTGAGTTCGCCCACACGCGCAAGTCGGTCACGCACACCGGCCCTGGAGTTGGAGCAACCCGTTCGTCACAGCACGTGGCACTGAAGTGAGGTGAGAGTATGAGCAGGAGAACAGGTCAACCGCAGTCCGGATATACTCAGTTGTTGGAGGGTTCCAACCTAGTTTCCGCCCGCGCAGTTGACGTAGACTGCCACCACAAGCACTGCTACCACATCGCAAAGGCGATTCGTGGCATGAACGCCGCAGACGCAGTAGAATATCTTGAGGATGTCATTGCCAAGAAGCGAGCTATTCCCTACACCCGTCGCTCCCGCAGAGGTCGCGGTGGCAACACGATGGCAGGACACCGTAAGGGTAAGATGGGTCCGGGGAAGTATCCGAACAAGGCCTCGAAGGTTTTCATCAAGCTCATCAACAGCGCCATGGACAACGCGCGACAGCGCTTCGACACCCTCGATGCTGAGGACATGACGATTACGCATGTAGCTGCACACCGCGGCCAAGTTGCTACTAACTGGCGCCCCCGAGCAATGGGTCGCGCCACGCCCAGCAACCACTACCAAGTCAATCTCGAGATCTTCCTCGAGCATTTCGGTGCCGGAGAAGGAGAGGACGTATTCTGAGGTGATTATGTGAAGCAGCAGAGTACCATAAGGACCCTCATCGGCCGCAATGTCGAGCGACAGCTCGTACGCGAGTTCCTGCTGAGGGAGACCGAGCGTGCTGGTTTTGGCGGCCTGACTTTCAACCGCACTCCGGATGGTACCAAGATTAGTCTCCGGGCAGAACAGGTCGGTCGCGTAATTGGCCGCCGAGGCAAGGTCATCCACGAACTCGGCAACCGTTTGAAGAATGACTTCTTCCTAGACCGCCCTCACCTCGATGTCGAAGAGGTCACCGAGCCTCGCCTCAATGCCCAGATAATGGCCAGTCGTATGTCCAGCTCCCTTGAGCGTGGTTGGTTCTTCCGCCGCGCTGGACATGGCACAGCTCAGCAGATAATGGATGCTGGCGCGCGTGGATGCTTAGTCATACTCAGTGGTAAAATCACAGGTGCCCGCCACCGAGTCGAGAAGTTTCAGCAGGGACACATCAAGTTTTGCGGTGAGACTGCCCTTGAGTTCATGGACACCGGTTTTTCGACCGCTGTCAAGAAGTTGGGTACGATTGGCTGCACAGTCAAGATAATGCGGCCTGATGCCAAACTACCACACGAGATAATCATCACCGAGCGCGCTGATTCAGGCCTACCACCTCTGGCCGAGGTCGCTATCTTCGAAGTCTCCGATGAGGAGGCCGACGAGGAACTGTCTGCCATCATCGAGGAGCCCAAGGCGGATGCCGAGGGTGTGGTCGATTCGGTTGTTGACATGATGGCCGGAATTGAGCAGACGAAGGAGGAGGAGTAAATGTCGCACATCAGATCCAGGGACATCGAGACGATGAGTCCGGAGCAGCGAGAGGAAATGCTGGAGGAACTCCGCGAGGAGCTACTGCAGCTCCGTGCTCAACTAGCTCTGGGGGGCTCAGTATCAAACTCAGGAGCATACAAGCAGACGCGTAGGAGCATAGCGCGAATGCTGACTCGTATCAATCAGAAGCAGGAGTAGGGTAGATGGCTGGGATATGCAACTTATGTGGACTACCGGATGAACTGTGCATATGCCAAGAAATAGCGAAAGAACAGCAGAAGGCGACAATTTCAGTAGTAAGGAGGAGGTACGGAAAAATGGTCACAATCGTCGAGGGAATAGAGGACACTGCTATCGATCTAAGTCAACTCGCCAAGATTCTCAAGGGCGCGTGCGCGAGTGGTGGCACCGTCAAGGGACGAACCATAGAACTGCAAGGAGATCACAAGAAGAGGGCCGCCAAGGTGCTCGAGCAGAATGGCTACCAGGTGGAGGTGCGCTAGATGGGAGATTTGATGCACATGCCATGGTTGTCCCGCACCATCACGGTGGTTGGTTCGCCGGACCCCTCTCTGGTCGGCCTCAGAGGTACCGTATTAGACGAGACTCGCAGGACCATAAGGGTCCTCACCGAGAATGGCCGCGTTCGACTCGCGAAGGATGTCATCACATTCACCATCGATTCAGGGAGGGTTATCGACGGCTCAGCCGTAACACAACGCCCCGAGGATCGAATCAACCGCAGGTACAGGGGGCACTGAGATGAGAGATATCGGTGTAGACGTCAGAACCCCTGAAGGAGAGTGGGATGGCAGTGACAACTGCCCCTTCTTCGGCAGCTTGAGGGTGCGTGGCCAGATTATCGAGTGCACCGTGTCCGCATTAGGGATGACTGATTCTATCGTAGTTGAGAGGGAGACCTCTCGCTACATGAAAAAGTACGAGCGCTACGAGAAGCGCACTCGACGCTACGCCGCCCACCTGCCTACTTGCATAGGCGGCGTTAGTAGGGGTGACAGGGTCCGCATCATGGAGTGCAGGCCACTGTCGAAGACCGTCAAGTTCTGCGTCATCGAAAAGGAGGCGTCTGAATGAGAGGAATAGCTGGACGCGTCACATCGGGCCTGCCTACGCAGGCGCGCCTCGACTGTGTGGACAACACTGGCGCAAAGGTCGTGCAGCTGATTACCGTCCTAAAGAAGGGCGGCGTGGCACGTCGCTACCCCGCCGCCGGAGTGGGCGACATGATTCGCGTCACCGTAAGGCGCGGTACCCCTGAGACTCGCCGCCAGATATTCGATGCCGTCATCGTTCGACAGGCACGCCCATTCAGGCGTGTCGACGGGACTTGGGTCCAGTTCGAGGACAACGCATGCGTGATTACGAATAGGCGCGGTGAGGTGCAGGGCTCCGACATCAAGGGGCCTGTCAGCCGAGAGGCGGCAGAGCGGTGGCCGCGGATAGCTGCCACTGCGAAGCAGATAGTGTGAGGTGAGAAGAATGGCGAGCAAGAATCCTGGAAAGCAGCGTCGAACAAGCAGTAAGGCGGCCTTGCATGTCCGGCGCAAGCGACTACGAGCCCGCCTACTGACTGATGATCCAGAACTGCAGGCCATCCGAACCGTCACCGTGCGAGTGGGAGATGAGGTCGAGGTAGTACGTGGCGACTTCGGCAATCCGAACAGTGTCAAGCCGGACTCAAGCGGCAAGCGCCTAGGTCAATCTAGGGGCCGCGCCGGAATCAAGGCCAAGGTAGCCAGTGTGGATACTGAGAGGGGAATGATATTCGTTGACGGAATCACCTCTTCCACTGCTGACGGCAAGGAAGAGGGCATTCCAATCAGGCCCTCAAACCTCGTAGTAACCACTCTGTTTGAGGGCGATCCATTGAGAATCAAGAGGCTGATGGAGAGGTCAGGAGGTGACACCGATGAGTAGGAGCCACATCAAGCGCCTAGTCATGCCACGCAGCTGGCCCCTGCCTCGCAAGTCCTCCATTTGGGTGCAGAAGCCTAACCCTGGGGGACACTCCATCGAGCACTGCATGCCCCTCGCTCTCGTCCTGCGCGACGTCCTTGGTGTCGCCCACACCCGACGCGAGGCCAAGCGTATCCTGCATTCTCGCCAAGTCATGGTGGATGGTCGCATCGAGACCGACGATGGCCGAGGAGTCGGTTTGATGGACGTTCTGTCAGTAGGTGAGAAGAACTTCCGCTGTGTACTCGACATCAACGGCAAGCTGCGCTACCGCCCTATCCCAAAGAATGCAGTCGGTAGCAAAATCTGCCGTGTAACTGGCAAGACCACTATTAGAGGTGCGAAGACACAGTTGCACCTGCACGACGGCAGGAACCTGCTGATGGACGACGCCTCAGCCTACAAGAGTGGCGACAGCGTCATCATCTCCCTTCCAGAGCAACAGATTACCTCCCACCTTCCATTCACTGAAGGCGCTCAGTCATACCTGACGGGTGGCAGTCACATCGGCGAGATTGCTACAGTTCGCGGACACGACGTCAAGCGCTCTTCCAAGGCCAATGAGGTCCAGTTCGACGATTTCCTGACCATTGCAGACTATGTCTTCATCATCGGCTCTGAGTCAGATATACCGGGGGCTGAATCATGAGTGAGGAGGTCAATGCCATGCTGGCTCCTTCCATAACCAAGGTAACTATCAACATCGGTGTCGGCGAGGGCGGCCAGAGGCTACAACTCGCCGAAAGGGTCCTCGAGGTCCTCACTGGCATGAAACCCGTGCGCACCTTGGCTACTCAGACTAATCGCGACCTCGGCACACGAAGAGGCTCCCCAATCGGATGCAAGGTCACCATTCGTGGAGAGGAGGAAATCAAGAAGTTTCTCAAGGACGCTTTTTGGGTCCGCCAGAATACTCTACCAGCCTACAACTTTGACACTCAGGGCAATCTATCCTTCGGAATCTCTGACTACACTGACTTCCCGAAGCAGAAGTACGATCCAGATATTGGCATCTTTGGGATGGATGTCAACATCGTTCTCGAGAGGCCTGGGCACCGGGTCTCGCGACGCCGCCAGAGAAGCTCAAAGGTCGGCCTCAAGCACAGGGTCGGTCGCGAGGAGAGCAAGCAGTGGTTCCAAGAGTTCTACGAACTCGAGATAGTGGAGGAGTGAGAAGGATGGCGCACGACCACGGTAAGGAGATAGGGCGTTCCAACGGCTGCCGACGTTGCGGCCGCAAGCGGGGACTAATCCGGCGACACGGCCTCAGATTGTGCAGGCAGTGCTTCCGAGATGTAGCTCCCGACATAGGATTCAAGAAATACTCGTGAGGTGAAAAAAATGCAGTTTGACCCCCTAAGTGATGCGTTCACGCGAATATTCAATGCGGAGCAAGCCGGTCACTACGAAGTGACCGTTAACCCGGCCAGCAAGATGCTGGGCAGCCTTCTGTCCATCATGCAGGCCTCCGATTACATCGGTGAGTACGAGAAGATAGACAACGGCCGCGGCGGCTCTTTCCGTGTCGAGCTTATCGGAGCCATAAACCGCTGCGGCGTGATCAAGCCAAGGCACTCCGTCAAACGCTCCGAGTTTGATAAATGGGAGTCGAGGTACCTACCCGCTCGCGATCTTGGCCTACTTATTCTGAGCACCAATCAAGGCGTCATGAACCACTATGAAGCCAAGAAGGAGAGAGTCGGTGGACGACTTCTCGCATACATTTTCTGAAGGAGAGATTAGAATGCCGAAACTAGATCACATCTCACATTCCATCGCACTCCCAGAGGGCGCGAGTGCGAGCATCGAAGGAGATGTCGTAACCATCTCGAAGGACGGCCAATCGCTATCACGCGAGTTCAGGCATCCCAAGGTAGAGATCAGGGAAGTCGAAGGGGGACTCGAGATATTCGTCAATCTACCACGCCGCCCCGACAAGGCCATCGCCGGCACTTGGGCTGCGCACCTGCGCAACATGGCGCACGGTATCGGTGAGGGCTTCGAATACCGTCTCAAAGCAGTGTTCAGTCACTTCCCGATGAGCCTCAAGGTAGAAGGCAAGCAGCTCACAATCAACAACCTGTTCGGTGAAAAGGTCCCTCGCGTGGCCAAGTTGCCGTGGACCCCTGCCGAGGTAGAGGTCAGGGTAGAGAACAAGACCGACGTAGTTGTGAGGGGTGCTGACCGCGAGAAGGTCGGTCAGACATCGGCTAACATCGAGCGCGCTTGTAGGATTAAGAAGCGAGACAGACGAGTATTCCAAGATGGCATCTACATCGTCTCGAAGGGAGCATGATAACATGGATACGGACTACGAGGAATTCACCGTCGCCCAACTCAAGGACTTCCTGCGCGAGCGCGAGTTGCCAGTATCTGGTAAGAAGGCTGAGTTAGTTGCCCGGTTGACCGAGAATGATGACACTCCTGAAACCGAAGTAGCTCCCGAGGAGGAGATGGGCGAGGACGATGGTTTCGATGACGATGACGATGACGATTTCTTTGATGATGAGTGGGACGACTTCCACGTCGCCCGACAGAAGCCAGTTCTCGACGACTCAACAATCTCTGACATTGAGGTGCTGAAATCTCAGAAGAAGAAGCAACCCGCCTTCAGAAGGCAGGAATGGTTCCGTTACAGAAGGCTCGCGAAGACCGGTTGGAGGAAGCCTAAGGGCATGCAGTCCAGCCAACGAGTCAACCGCAAGTATCGCTCCCCCATGGCTAGAGTTGGATATCGCAAGATCGCCTCAGTCAGGGGCCTGCACCCATCAGGCTTCGAAGAGGTCATGGCACACAAGCCAGCGGACCTCGACGGTGTCGATCCTGAGCGCCAGGCCGTACGCATTGGCTCAAGGGTCGGCAACAGGAAGCGGGCCCAGATTCATGACCGAGCCGATGACCTCGGACTCAGGGTGCTTAACAGAAGGCGCTTCGAGCGTAAGGGGGACTTGCAATGATGATTACTAATCAGAAGCGGATGGCTGCTCAGATACTCTCGAGGAAGGAAGGAAGGGAGGTAGGGATCCACCGAGTTTGGATTCACCCGGATTACCTAGACGAGGTTTCTAGCGCTGTCCAGAAGGACGACATCCGCGAACTCATTGATGAGGGCTTGATTAAGGCCAAGCCAATCAAGGGGACCAGTCGCGTGCGAGCCCGTAAGGCTGCAACTCAGAAAGCGAAAGGCCGCCGCAAGGGACATGGCTCACGCAAGGGTAGTGCCAAAGCGCGCAATCCGAAGAAGCAGCGCTGGATGAGTCTGATTCGGGCTCAGCGCAGGGAACTCAAGGATCTCCGCTCCAGTGAGACGCTGAACCCGTCTCAGTACCGTTACTACTACCGTAAGTCGAAAGGAGGTTCGTACAGGTCAATCGCGCATATGCGATCTAACATCGAACTCGACGGCATAGCTTTGGGAGGTGATGAGTGATGGCCCATGGGAAGAGCCAGAGGCTGCGCTTCAAGCGCCGACGCAACGGGAGAACCGACTACAGGCGCCGTATGAGAATGCTCAGAGGCGGCGTGCCTAGGGCGGTTGTCAGGGTATCAAACACTCAGGTGACCTGCCAGTTGGTCGAGTTCAAGATGGATGGCGACAACATCCTCGCCTCCGTTACCGGCAATACACTGGCCAAGTACGGATGGCCCGCTGGTGCTTCGAGAAAATCAGTCCCGGCTTGTTACGTCGCCGGATACGCTCTGGCCAAGTCGGCCATCGCAGCAGGCCACGACAGCGCCATACTCGATATCGGTCTTGCAGCATCATCCCCCGGTAGCCGCATATTCGCTGCTCTAAAGGGAATGATAGACGCCGGATTGGAAGTACCACACGGCGAGAACGTTCTGCCGGATGAAGACAGAATAAATGGAACTCACATCGACGATTCGATTGCTACAGCGGTCGAAGCGGCAAAGAAAGCGATAGAGGGGGCATAGTATGAGCGAAGAGACAGCTGAGCAACCCACAGAGGAACCCACAGAGGAACCTGCAAACCTCGCTCCAGGATTGGCTCTGGCCTTAGCTCCAGTTGAGGAAAAAGAGACCGATCGCCGACGCCGCCGGGGTCCCGACCCACTGGCTGCACTTAGGGCATGGGAGCCTCGCACTCGCCTCGGTCGCATGGTTGCGAGTGGACAGGTCTACACCTACGAGCAGGCCTTGGATACCGGTCTACCAATACGTGAGGTCGAGATTGTTGACGCACTCCTTCCTGACCTTACTGACGACGTGCTCGCGGTCAACATGATTCAGAGAATGACTGACTCGGGCCGTAGAGTGAGATTCAACGTCCTGTGCGCGGTCGGCAATGGAGACGGTTACGTCGGAATATCGGTCTGTAAGGGCAAAGAAGTAGCAGGCACCATTCGCAAGGCCATCGACAAGGCAAAGCTCAATCTCATCACTGTGATGCGTGGCAACGGTTCATGGGAGTCCTCGGAAGGCCCCGGTACGAGTATCCCATTCAAGGTGACCGGCCACTCCGGTTCCACTCGAATCACACTTATGCCCGCACCCGCAGGTAAGGGACTGGTCATCGGAGACTACGGCCGTAGAGTCCTCAACCTTGCTGGCATAACCGACGTCTGGTCACGCTCCGCTGGACAAACCCGCACCACTATCAACTTCGCCCGCGCCACATTCAATGCACTAGTCGAACTCAACCGCACTCGGATTACCGAAGCGGATCGTAGCCGACTCAATATCACCGAAGGGAGGACTATCAGATGACTTTCTTAGTAATCCGTGTTCGCAGCGATCGCGGCGTCAAGCCGAAGATTCGTGACACTATGGCAATGCTCAACCTGACTAGAGTCAATCACGCTGTTTTGATACCCGACACTCCAGCCTACGCCGGGATGCTACACAAGGCCAAGGACTACGTGACCTGGGGTGAGGTCGACGCAGACACAGTTTCCAGCTTGATTTCAGAGCGAGGTCGTATGATTGGCGACAAACCAGTCACTAATGCAATTATCAAGTCCAGCAGTGAGTTCTCGACCATCGGGGCACTTTCGAAAGCCATTGCATCTGGCGACGCACGAACCAGTGATGTTGAGGGAATGAAACCCGTCTTCCGTCTACATCCACCGAGGGGGACCAAGGGATGGGGTGGCATCAAGCGCAGCTTCGTCGCAGGTGGTGCGCTTGGCTTCAGGGGCGAGGCGATAACCGACTTAGTCGGAAGGATGATTTGAGGGATTAACATGGTTTCACGAACAAACAAATTCCGAGGTCGAAGCCGCTACCACGGCCGTGGCAAGAAGGCCGGCCGAGGTGCCGGTAAGAGAGGCGGACGCGGCAACGCAGGAATCAACAAGCACAGGCTAATGACCCGATTGAAGTACATGCCAGGACACTGGGGGATGTACGGATTCAATCGCCACCCTAGTCTGCGCAATGTGAATGTATCAATCAATATGCAGGAAGTTCAAGACCTCGCTGATGGCGATTCCATTAACCTCAGCGAGATGGGCTATGACAAGCTCCTCGGCAAAGGTCGAATCGACCGCGCCATCCACATCACCGTCGCAGAGGCCAGCGCGCGCGCCATAGAGAAGGTCGAGGCTGCTGGCGGATCCGTCACTATTGGAGACGATGGCGGCGACGGAGACGAGTGGGAAGAGGAGTGAGCCCGATGGTTGAGCGCCGACCGAACATACTTGGCACTGCCATCATGGCCGTCATTTACTGGGGCGCTCTATTTTACTGGCTCAGGGATGACTTGCTTGACGGTTCGGCCGATGAGCAGTCGCGTGCTCTGACGATGTTCCTCATCTCATTCCCTTACATTGGCTACGTGATGTGGGCGATGATGAGGGACCTCCCTGAGAACATCAGGGAAATCCCGTTTCTAGGCAAGTCTCTCAAGGGGTTAATCTGGCTCATCTTCGTACTCACTCTCGCCTATTGGGGCTGGGTGGACAAGGCTGCAGTTGGATACTTGCTGGTCGGAGTGGCCCTGCTCGGCCTAGGCGCTGCTGGGGCCATGGCAATTCTGCTGTACTCTGGCTCTGAATCAAGCAGATTGTATGCACTATCGAGACTAGTAGATGTTTACCCAAGCATCACCAAGCCCGAGGGGCACGTCAGGTTCAATCAGAAAATGTGGACTACCACTCTGGTACTCATCATCTACTTCATGATGACCAACGTGATGATTTACGGGCTCTCGGACTCGACACTCGACATCTTCTCGTCGTTCCGTGCCATCATGGCCGGTGCCTCTGGCTCGATCATGCATCTCGGGATAGGCCCCATCGTTACCGGCTCGATTATCATGCAGCTATTCGCTGGGGCCAAAATCATCCAGCTCGATCTGCAGGACTCTAGTGACAAGCAACTGTACCAAGGTGTCCAGAAACTCCTCGTCCTGTTCATGATTCCTGTCGAATCAATCCCTCAGGTCTATGGTTTCCTAGATCCTAGTGAGAGCGTCATCGGGCAGTATGGGCTCGGATGGGCCAACGCCATCATCGTCTCACAACTGTTCCTCGGCTCATACTTGGTGTTCTTGCTTGATGAGTTGGTCAGCAAGTGGGGAATCGGTAGCGGTATCTCGCTGTTCATCGCTGCTGGGGTGGCGCAGTCGACGTTCGTCGGAACACTGTCTCC
>DAUV01000026.1:0-5830 GCA_002505325.1 Euryarchaeota archaeon UBA623
GGGCCTCGGACCAATACCAGACCAGCCTCAACTAAATCTCCCGCTTTGACCAATATCGGCATCGGTTCGCCAGTCAGAGGGGCTCTGTCAATCGATCCAGAGCCTTCGATGATGGTGCCGTCGACTGGGACGACCTCTCCGGAGCGGACCTCGACCATGTCACCAGGCTCAATGGCCTCGACGGGAGTCAGTTCCTCATCATGGCAGTGTGCCATCGTCAGAGATCTGGATGCGGGTTGCATTACATTCAGTTTGCGTCCCTCGCTCTCCTCAGGTCTGCTCTCTAGCAACCGCGCCCTGCGTGGAAGCCTGTCCAAACCGCCCTGCATTGACTCGCGGGCCCTGAATAGGGCCCTTTCCTCTAGATGGGCAGCGAAGCCGACTAGGCCGACCACCATCAGGGCCTCTGCCCACTCCTGCAGGTATACAGCACCGAAGACTGCGAGAGAGGTAAGTATCTGGAAACCGAGCACCCTGTTCTGGATGCTGGCAAGGGCCTCCTGAAACATCTGATAGCCGGCAAACAGTACGCCGAAGATTCCTATCATCGCAGCCATCATGTCAGGAATAGCGTGAATCTGTTCTATGGCAATGACTCCTAATATCAACGGTACAGTCATCGCTGCTCCGAGTAGGCGTATCTGATCAGGCCTGAGTTTGGAAGACTTTGAGGGGACAAGGTTGTAATCCGAGCCGAGGATCTTGTCGAGGCGTTGCTCAGACATTGCCCTGAGGCCCATGTCACTCAGCCACAATCGTTGCAGCTCAATCTTACCGTCATCAAGACGGACGTTCAGAACACCTGGGATGTCCATCAGAGAAGACCTCAGTGCCCGGCGTTCGATTCCCAGTCTGGTGGCGACCTCTCTAGGAGTCAGACCTACGACGCTAACCCAGTCCGCCTCTGGGCTGTGTCCAAGGTTCTCAAGCACTGATGAGGCTCGAGACACCTGTCCCTTGCCAACATCGAGCGAGAGTCTGACGGAGCCTTCGGTGGCTGAAACCCTGCACTGCTCGACGCCCGGTAGCCTGCTGACCGCTCTCTTCGCCTTCATCGCGCAGTCGGGGCAGTCCATCCCCCTGATGCCCCACTCGAACTCATGGACGCCATCTGCAGCAAGGTCTGCATCGAGCACACCAGCTGCCGATTCGGCTACTGCTTCTATCGATGACTCTGTTTTCGGCTCGGGCTTCTTGCTGGCCTTGGATCGGAGGAAGCCCGGTATCTTCAGAGATGGTAATTTAGGCATAGAGGGAAGGACGGGGGATTCTTCCGGTTTCTTAGAAACCGGGGTCTCCTCCTCATCATCGTCCAGTATGAGGAACTCCTCTCGTTCCTCGTCCATAAACAGGCCATCTAGCGGCCCCGCTTGAACATGATGATTCATTCTCAGGCGGTGGAGTCATCAGTCTCTTACTGCCCCGCAGCCTCATGGTCGAACTGCCCAAGGACCGTAAATGGGACATGCTCGTGTTCGACGTCGACGGTACCCTGATGGACGCAAACGGCTACCATCCAGAACTTATTCCTCTGATTCGCGAGGTCGAGGCTAGGGGGCTAACGGTGTCTCTGGCCTCAGGACGCACGCTACCTAATGTGACTCCAATCAAGCAATCTCTGGGAGTTTCTGGATTCATCGTCGCCGAGAACGGTGGCATGGTTTGGGATAGTGGCGGGGGGCACGAGATAGTGGCACTAGCGGACGGTTCGAGAGCGAAGGACGCTGCGGAGTGGCTGGGAACCCAAATCGAAGGTTTCGATGCTGTTGGAATCGAATCGAATCGCTGGCGCGAGACCGAATGGTGTGTTTACGAAAAGGAAGACGAGGAACTGATGTGCCAACTCCTTGCATACACTGAGTGGTCAGATCTCATCGTCGTCTCGACGGGGTTCGCTATCCACATCACAGCTC
The DNA here is from genome assembly GCA_002505325.1 of Euryarchaeota archaeon UBA623. GTDB lineage: Archaea > Thermoplasmatota > Poseidoniia > Poseidoniales > Thalassarchaeaceae > Thalassarchaeum. The sequence continues at coordinate 1,914 of DAUV01000026.1, forward strand.
CGGGGGTCGACAAGGCCGCGGGGCTGCGAGTGGCCTTCGAACAGCGCGGCATCGACCCTCGGAATGTGCTATTCTGTGGTGATGCACCCAACGACGTATCGATGTTTGATATGTCTGGCTTCTCAGTCGCCGTCAATGATGCCTACGATGGGGTCGCCGAGGCTGCTGACCTACTGACCGATGCTCGTGGGACCGAGGGTTCGGTCGAGCTTCTCAAGGCTCTGATAGACATCCTTTGAGCGTTAGTGGTGCAGGTGGCAGGATTTGAACCTGCGAAGCACTACGCATCGGATCTTGAGCCCGACCCCTTTGACCACTCGGGTACACCTGCGGCGCTGCTAGGGAAGTTTGGCTCTTGATACCCGCGCCTCGGGGGATGTTGTGGCGGGTTGTGAGGAATTGTTCAATAATCCCCTGCGTCCCACTCGTGACGGGTTGCTCTGATGGATGAGGAAGGTGCTGCACCTAGGCTCAACAAGCATCAGTTGCTCTCGATTGAAAAGTCGCTTTTTGAGCTCACTCGCAAGCAGAAGTCACAAGCCGTCCCAGTCGATCTTCCAGTCCCGGCGTTCTGGTCCTCAGTCGGTCAACTCCTACAACACTTAGAGTCCGATCTGGCCGAGACCATTAGAGACAGGGGCATGACTGCCGAGGCCCAGCTCAAGTCGCGCAGGCTCGGCACCATACGGACCTGCGTAAGTGACTTGACTCGCCTGCGCCTGAACGCCTTCACTCAGCACGCTGTGCTCTCGAATCTGTTGAAGTCACCACAGGGCGATGCGATAAGCATGTCAGCGAATTTTCAGAGCCTTGACTGGGAGAGACATGATTCCTCCGAAAGGGCCTACCACTCAGGGATAGGCCATCTCGTGGAGAAATACAAGCACGAAGTCTCCTGGAACGCCCTATTACGTGGCTCCAGTGTGGAGTTTTCAAGTCCTCCAAAGGCCAGTGGTCACGAGCCTCTGACCGAGTTTGTTGAACAGGAGGATTCGGTACCTCAGCAGACACCCACTGCGGATAACACGCCTGAAAATAGCAACTGGCAGGATCCTGAATTCGACGAGGAAGATAGGATTCGTCAAATTGATGCTTTTCCTGACCGTGCCACCGGAGCAGCCTCTCCCGCTCCACCACCGGAGCCGGATGAAGAAGAAAGTGGGTTGCGCCGAATCCTCATCCTACAGGATCTCACCGAGCCAATCATCACTGAGAACGGTTCGGAGATTACCCTAACCGCTGGCGATGTGGAATCATGTCCGGCCCCAATTGCAGACAACCTCATTGCCGCCGGTCTGGCCGAACCGGCTCCACTATGAGGCCAATGACTTAGTGTCGTCGAATTTCAAAGTGGCTCACCAGAGGTGAGCCAATGGGCAAGACAATCACTAGGAAGCAAGTAGCAGAACTCAGAAAAGGATTCGATGCTGAACCATCAAACAAAGTTGCTCAGAACGCGGTCACTAACGTCCAGCTTCCGGACCTTACGCTGGATAGAGACCTTGTCCAGGATATAGATGACTCGTTCAGTACCAAGCTAGACGATTGGAAGGTAACGGCTCAAATGAGGAGTGGTCGGTGCTGGCTTTTCGCCACTCTGAACTTGCTCAGAGTCGGGGCAATGAAGAAGATGAAACTCAAGAATTTTGAGTTCAGTCAGGCCCACATCCACTTCTGGGACAAGTTCGAGCGCGCCAACCACCTGCTCGAGTCAATCATCGAGACCTCTGACCGCCCGGTTGATGATCGTACAATCCACTTCCTGCTCTCCGATCCGATAGGTGACGGTGGGCAGTGGAACATGGCGACGAATCTGATTCGTAAGCACGGGCTGGTCCCAAAGTCGGCCTACCCTGAGTCGAACTCCAGCAGCGCGACTCGCTGGATGAATGCCGAGTTGAAGAATATACTACGGAGCTCGGCGTGTGAAATCAGAGCAATTGTCGATGATGGTGGCAGCGTCGAGGAGGCGCGAGAGCACAAGGAGAAACGCATTGCGGATATCTGGAATATGCTGTGCATCCATCTCGGAACCCCTCCTAAGACCTTCAACTGGCAGTGGCGCGACAAGGACGGTGATTTCCACCGAAATGGTAGGATGACGCCGCAGCAGTTCGCCGCGGAATTCGTCGACATCGATTGGGAGGACTACGTTTGTATCGTCAACGATCCACGCAATGAGTACTACCAGACCTACACTGTGGACTTCCTACAGAATGTCGCTGGGGGGCCTCCTGTAGTCTACCTCAACGTGCCGAGCAAGGAGATGAAGGCAATCACCCAGAAGTTGCTTGAAGATGGCGTGCCGGTATGGATGGGGTGCGACGTTGGCAAAGAGATGGATCGCAAGAGAGGACTGTGGGATGCTGATTTGTTCGATGTCGAAGGGCTCTACGGGATTGAATATGGTATGGACAAGGCCGACAGGTTGCGCCACAACCAGACCATGATGACACATGCAATGCTATTCACAGGAGTTGATGTGGTAAACGGCAGACCACGCCGCTGGCGCGTAGAGAACTCATGGGGCCAGGATACTGGACAGAAGGGCTACTACACGATGAACGACAGTTGGTACGACCAATACATGTTCGAGATAGCCGCTCCGACCTCGTACCTAAACGAGAAGATGCAGGCAGGATTGGAGTCTGAACCAGTAGTGCTGCCAGCCTGGGACCCGATGGGCAGTCTAGCCTAGATTGCGCAGGTTAATCTCAATAGTCACCGAGTCTGGAATAGGAATCCTGAGAACCTTTCTCAGTGCCTTCTCATCTTTCGCGGTGTTTGTGACTAATTCGAGCAATCTCTTGTGGACTCTCATCTCCCAGTGATCCCAAGTCTCAGCGCCCTCTCCATCTGGGCTCTTGCGGCAGGGGACTACTAGTCTACGCGTAGGTAGCGGTATTGGTCCACGAAGGTTGACACCGGTCTCCTCTGATATCGCCTTGATTTGTCCGCAGACACCGTCTACGTCAGAGTGATTCTCTCCAGTCAGCTTGATGGTGGTGACGACTGGCATCAACTCACCACTAACTGAATCACTTCTTCTCGATCTTCATGCAGACGCCAGCGGCCACGGTCTTACCCATGTCGCGGATAGCGAAGCGAGAGAGTTGTGGGAACGCATCCATCTGCTCAATTGCCATTGGCTTGGTCGGTCCGAAGCGTACGAGGCACGCATCTCCAGTCTTCAGGAAGGCCGGGTTGGCCTCCTTCACACCCTTCGAAGTCTTCTCCAACAGATCGACGAAGCGGACTGCTACCTGAGAGGTGTGGGCGTGGAACACCGGGGTGTAGTTGACGCCGATAGCCTTCGGGATGTCCATGAGTTGGATCTGTCCGACAAAGGTCTCGTCGTGGCGCACGAACATTGGGGGGGTGTCAGTATACCCTGCTACGTCACCTCGGCGGATGTCATCGGCTGACAGACCGCGCACGTTGAAGCCGACGTTGTCGCCTGGCTCGGCCTTATCGACCATAGTGTGATGCATCTCAATGCTCTTGACCTCGGCCGACTTCTGGCTTGGGTTGAACACGACTGTCTTACCAGCGTTCAGAACACCGGTCTCGATCTTGCCGACCGGAACAGTTCCAATTCCGCTAATCTTGTAGACGTCCTGAATAGGTAGGCGCAGAGGCATATCGGTGGGCTTCGGAGGCATACTGATTGCATCAATGGCCTCAAAGAGAGTCGGTCCGTTGTACCAAGGCGAGTTTTCGCTCCTGTTGAAGATGTTGTCGCCATCGAATGCGCTGCATGGTATGAAGGGGATTTCATCAGTCTTGAATCCGGCCATCTTCAGGAGGTTTGTGACCTCAGCAACGACGCTGTTGTACTTGTCCTCTGACCATGCTACACCACTGATATCCATCTTGTTGACGTTTACAATCAGTTGCTGTACACCAAGAACACGGGC
>DAUV01000026.1:6229-9037 GCA_002505325.1 Euryarchaeota archaeon UBA623
GCGGCATCAGCCTGGCTAGTGCCGGTAATCATGTTCTTCACGAAGTCACGGTGACCAGGTGCGTCGATGACGGTGAAGTAATAATTCGGGGTGTAGAATTCCTTGTGAGCGACGTCGATGGTGATTCCACGCTCGCGCTCCTCCTTCAGTCCGTCCATCACATAGGCAAAACCGAATCCGGCCTTTCCTCGCTCCTGTGCTTCCTGCTCGAACTTGTCAATCACGTGCTGCTCGATATGACCACTGTCGAGCAGTAGCCTTCCAACGGTCGTTGACTTACCGTGGTCTACGTGACCAACGAATACTATATTCAAATGCGGCTTCTTCTTATCTTCCCACTGTGAACCCATAATGTACACCTTCTGAGTGTGCCGCCGACCGATGGGCCATATATGAATATCACCCCCTCCGTAAAGGGGGGCCACTTCCGGGCAGCATAGCGTAAAGCACGCGGGACTAGCGATACTGCAACTCGACTACCATGCGATTTACCTGAGTGGTGTGAGTCTCCTCATTCACAATATCAGTGGTCCAGTCACCCGGCTCGTAACCTCTGACCGTCGAACCACCGATGACCATCCATACGCAGCGGTCCTCGGAAGAACAGTCCCCGGCGTCCCTGCTCTCATCATCAATCGACGAGGTGTTGGCAATCTCGTCTTCGGTGCTGTTGTACATGTACAAATCCAGTTTGTTAGCTGTGGTTGTTCCTTCAATCCCACCACCGAACTGATCGTCATCCTCGGCGGGATATGTTAGCTTGATTCTGACATATCGAATTCTGTCCTTGGTTTCTTCGTCATACGTGACAGGGTACTGCCAGGTCATGACTATTGGATCTTGGATGCGCCGATCCATCTCAAAGTCATTCCAGACTCCCCGGTAGTTGACGTACAATGTGGAGTCGTGATGATCGACGTATCCGTTGTTGTCCTTGACTGTGAGACGGATGTCCCAGGCACCTGCAGGGAGGTCTTCCCAGTCGTAGGTCTCACCAGTTGCATCGACGTCGTTCTCAGAGTTGCCATCTCCATCTGAGTCCGTGTTAGTGTCGAGGTCCCAGCTGTACTCGACGAGATACTCCTCGGCGTAGCAGTTCGAGTTATCGGGGTCGCAGCCAGCCCATGACCCGGATCCGTCCAGCGTCACCGTGGTCGAGACGCTAATTTCTCTATCGTTGATATCCTTATCATCATCGCAGACCCAGACTAACACGAAGTCACCACCAGGAGGTTCCTCGCCCTCACAGTCGTCATCCTTAGCGGCGGTAATCTCAGCGTGCGGCTCGCGGGCCGAGGCGTCGAGCACCGTGATGGTCATGCTGGCTGAGGCCTCGTGGGAGCCGTCACCGACGTTCAGACGGACAGTGTAGTCGCCGGGCTGGGCGTAGGAATGACTGGTGGTCAGGCCAGTGCCAGTGTTACCGTCCCCAAAGGTCCAGGTGAAGGTCATCGAGTCGCCGTCGGGGTCAGACGAGCCCACGGCGCTGAAGGTCACAGATTCGCCGGTCTTGATATTCTCAGAGGGGTCGATGGACATCATAGCGGTGGGTGAGTCGTTGCCAGTCAGAACGTCGAGGCAGCCTGCCATTGAGGAGCAGAGGAGGACTGCGGCGAGCATCGGGGCCAACTTGCGCAGGCTAGTCATCAGTCCGGTCTGGAAGACCGGTTGAAATCAACCCTGCGCTACTCGGAGTTCGGCACTTGACCATTGAATAGGCCCGCAATACCTCGATTAGAAGTCGAAAATGGACTGTTGGCGAGAACCTGACATTAGTTCTGCTTCACTCCAGCCAAAGGCCTCGGTAATTCTGCCCAGTGACTTGGCCAATCGTCTAGCATAGTAGTCGGGGTCGTACTTCGGTGGATCCTCGCCAATCTCGTCGACCAGCCATGGTTCTACGGTCATTGGACTCGACTTAGCATCGATTACGATGTATCCTACCTTCATCCCTGGTGTGAATGGCAGACCACGTCTGATTCTTTCTTTCGCCGCGCGTACGTAGGGCAGACCGTCAGGGTTGGTATAGACCTTGGAGAAATCTACCGTTCCGTTGCGCCTTAGTGTGCCCTTGCAAGAGCGGCTGATGACGAGGTCGGCGGCATCGACTTTGCGACCCTTCACATCGTCAATGACTGCCTTGGTCATCTCCACAGCAGCCCACTCCTCGCCGTCTAGTATCATCTCGAACATCTCAGTCATGGTACTAGTCAGCAAAGCGAAAGAGTCGGTCCTGCGAACCTCATAACCCCGGATTAGCATCTCCTCTCGCGGCCACACGACGCGTCCGACGTAGCGTTTCTTAGCGCCGTGGCTGAAGAACGCCGACAGGGCTGTCTCGAATTCAAGCTCGGCACCCTCACGGGTGAAGCGCTCTGCCAGTCGCTCACCAAACTGCAGGGTTTCTCCCTTCGCCTCCTCCCATTCGACGATACTCTCCTCGGCCTCATCAGGGCGGTTAATTGGAGCCTGCTTGTCTACGGGCGCGCGCACGAAAATTGAGTCAGTGTCGGAGTAGACCACTTCGTGGCCGTCGTTCTCCACCTGAGAAATGATTGCTCGGATATTATGGCGGGCCCATTCAGTGATGCTGGCGCCGAGGTCGGGGTGGGTGAAACGGTAGAAACTTGAGGCGAAGACCCCATAGAACGAGTTCATCAAAATCTTGACCGCGTACTGCAGTTGGTCCTGTAGGAAGGCTTCGGCTTCGTCACCGGTCGCTCTAGCCTCCGCTAGGGCGGCTTTGTGCTTGTCACGGCTCTGCATCAGTTGCTCGAGCAATTGCGGGACTAGCCCAGTCCGCTCATC
>DAUV01000026.1:9423-12414 GCA_002505325.1 Euryarchaeota archaeon UBA623
CCGTCCCTGACTAGAGTGGTCGAGCAGATGTTGTTGGCTATCATAATCGAGGGGTACATCGACTTGAAGTCGAGCACGACGACCCACGGGCTGATTCCGGCATCCACCTCGTGTACGTAACCGCCGGTTATCTGGTCCCTTCTGCGCGGACCTGAGATGGTTGTCGGCACGGCTACGTCCCTGCGATCAGCCAACCTGATGACCAACGAGTCAATCCACTGGCTGGTGGTCCCGGCCGAGGCAGTCTCGACCGTGGTCAGTGATACCGAGGCCAGCGCCTCCTTACGCGCCACCGACTGTAGGCGCTCAAGGATGTCGAGCGGTAGAATAGTATCGCGCACGCAGTACTCGAGAACCTCATCAGGGCGCTCGGCCCACTCTCTGTCCATCTGGCTGGCGTCGATGTCGAGCTTGTGCTTGTCCTCATCGTCGGGCCACAGCAGCTTGGAAACGTAGCGTAGCGACTCGCGTTGTGGTCGCAGTGTCTGGCGTGCCTGCCACCAAGCGTCCAGCGATATCCTGCCGGGAATCCGCCAGACGCGATTCTGCTGACGGCTGGGAGACAATCTCTTGTTCTGACTCTGGAGCATCGGGACTCTTCCCCATCCAAACAGAACGGTCGACTCCATCTTAGAACGACCTGCAAGGACATCAGCCCTCTCCTCCATTCGGGGCAGGTCGAAGTTGTCGATGTTGTATCCGGTGATAATATCGGGGTCCTCTGAACGAACAAGACTGGTTAGACCCTCCATGATGTCACCCTCTTCGCCCTGGAAGGTGTGCTCACTGCGCTCGCCGCCTCTGTCGATGACGGCTGCGGCACATAGAATCCTGTTCGACTGAATGCTGGTCTCAAGATCGAACGAGAAGGAGACGAAAGGGGTGCGGAATGGTTCTACCTTGGTGAGGCCCTCTAAAGTGCACGAGACGACCATGTCAGTGGGATACAGCCCCGAGCCACCGGCTTCTGCGATGCGTTCGGCAGCGATGGTGCGGTCGCCAGTGTCATCTTCGCAGGCCTCAACCGGTGCGCGCTCGCCGGCCCAGAGTATCTCACCGCAGGCAGAGATATGGGGGCCGAGGTCATAATCTAACAGCAATCTACGCTCAAACAATATGTCAGCACTGCTGACCTCCCAACTCTCCTTCAATATCTTCCTGATATTCGGACCTCTTGTAATCATCCAAGGTTGTGGTACCTCAACCTTCCAGTGCGGTTTGTTACCATCTGGAGTCCACTTGTCACCGATTGGGGTGACGTCGACCGCCCAATCCTTGCCCCGTAGATAATCCAGTGCCGAGTCGGCCTCGGAAGCTGGTCGTGGTTTACCTGGCAGTGCGATTACGACATATGGTCGGAGTCCATTCACCAGTAGAGTGACCGAGTGCCCGGAGCGAGCCCGGCACCACAGCTCCACAGTAGTCCGGTGGGGCTTGCCCTCAGCCGACTGGTAAGAGCCCGAGACAATACACATCTCCTCCTCCCACTGCATGGTCGTCCCTCGGGCTCAGGCTGTGCTCTGATGCCTTCAATCTATGTTAGTGCGAAAGCCCAAAACAATAGTGGAACAAGTGAGAGCGGAACCGTTGAAAGCCGACCCCCTCACCTGCGACATAATCGGGGTGCATTGGTGTTGGATAATGACGGCCCAGCCATTGACTGGGACAGCATGATATTCAGCTACCAGAAGACCGATCGAATGTATATCGCTCACTGCGAACAAGATGGGGACTGGGGTCCTGGAGTGATGCAAGACTTTCAGGATCTCAGTATTTCACCGGCTGCTGGGGTACTCAACTACGGTCAGGGCCTGTTTGAGGGCCTGAAGGCGCAGAGAGCTACTGACGGGAGCATTGTGCTGTTCCGGCCCGAGCGTAATGCGAAACGGATGCAGAGTGGTGCGAGGCGCCTCGGCATTCCAGTCGTACCCGAGGAGATGTTTCTCGACGCAGTTCGCCAGACCGTTATCGAGAATACTCGCTGGATTCCCCCGATTGGCAAGGGAGCACTCTACATCCGTCCTTTACTGATGGGTAGCGGTGCGATACTCGGAGTTGCTCCTGCTCCAGAGTATACATTCCTAGTCTATGTCTCCCCAGTAGGGCCCTACTTCAAGGGTGGCCTCAAGCCAATCTCACTGAAAGTCTCTGATGAATTCCACCGCGCCGCCCCTGGCGGCTCGGGCGGCGTCAAAGCAATTGGAAACTACGCACCTGGGATGATGCCTTCGAAGGATGCCAAAGCTCAGGGCTTCGCCGAGATTATCTATCTCGACGCCGTTCACCACAAGTACGTCGAGGAAGTCGGTGCAGCCAACTTCTTCTGCGTCAATGATGGCGTTATCTCGACGCCGGAATTGACCGGAACCATACTGCCAGGGGTCACCCGAGCATCGGTCATCGAGATTGCGAAGGACATGGGCTACGATGTCCGTGAAGAGAAGGTCGATGTTGATTACGCGCTGAACGCCGACGAGTGCTTCTGTGCGGGTACGGCAGCAGTAATCTCCTCTATCGGCTCGATTCAGCACGGTGATAGGGTGGCTAACTTCGGAGAAGGAGAAGTCGGACCGATTACCCGGATTCTGTACGACGAGCTAACTGGTATCCAGCAGAGACGTATTCCCGACGAACGCGGATGGACTGTGTCCATCGAGTAATCAATCTCTGACCATAGCTTGGAAGTAGCCAGCAAAGCCGAATGGTTGGTTCATTGCCCCTCCAGTTGCAATCCATCCTTCGGCCATCGCTGCGTTGACATCCTCCTCTAAGCCCTCAAGGGTCTTCGATCTGACGATACGATACTCCATGAGGCGCCATAGAGGAGGATAGCCAAGGTGATTGTGGTTATCGACCGAACTTCTTACGCCGCTGGCCGCCCTTCTGCTTGAACGACTTGCGCTGAGCGCGCCTCTGGCGATCGCCCTTCGAAGGACCTTTTGCCTGTTCCTTGCCTTCTTGCTCCTTGGCTTCCTTAGCCTGACTACGTAG
>DAUV01000026.1:12806-13196 GCA_002505325.1 Euryarchaeota archaeon UBA623
GGTCGACAGCACAAGCCTCCCCTCACTCAGGTGCGGACGTGAAGGATGGCTGGCATCTGTCTCGCGCTTCATCTTCGATATCCCTACTGCCTTGGCCGCCCACGCGACGGTCTCGAGAGTAGGATTGGGGGCGCTTGCCTCCTTGGGGACCCTACGGCCGGCGGAGCGGCTTAGTCTGGAGTCGAAGTATCCGGTCCAGATGCTCATCTTGCTCGGGTCGTGGGGCATGCTATCGTTACCTCCCCGTATGAGGGGTGACTTGAGGGCTTCGCGAGCCTCAGTCCTCTAGGAGCACACCGGAGACGACTCCGTGCATGCCTGGCCTGCTGGTGACGCGTACCCGGCCGATGTCTGTATCGACGACTGCGCCCTTGGTGACGATGTTGCGTC
>DAUV01000028.1 GCA_002505325.1 Euryarchaeota archaeon UBA623
GTGACCTCGCCGAGCTCGTTCTCGACCCATTCCGAGGACATCGTGACCTTCGAAGGCACGGCCTTCGACCATTACGGCTGCCCGATACAGTGCAGCTCTGACATACAGGACATCTACTTCCACATACAGGGGCCCGACTTCGATGTCACGACATCGGCATGGACAGGAGGCATATCGGTCGGACAGGACTGGAGCTGGAGCTGGGATTTCAGCGGCCTGCCGCGCGAAATCGCCACGTACACCATCACGGTATGGGCATCGGACACCGACTTCTGCCAGGGCTTCGTGGACGAGTGCGAACCCGTGGTACTGACCCTCACGATTGACAACTCGAACAGCTATCCGTTCATCAGCGTCATCGCTCCTTATGATGGTCAGAGGCTATCAGTCTCCACGGAAACTATCTTCGAAGGCGTCGCTCGTGATAATGACGGCTCCGTCTCAAGAGTAGACTTTGAGATTATGGACGTCGCTAACAACTACCTGTTAGTGCTCACCGACTCAATCACCGAATTCGCCCCCAGCGGAGCTTGGTCCCTTGAGTGGGATTCGACGAATCTGATGCACGACATGCAATACCTCGTCCGATTCCGCTCGTACGACGGTTACGATTACAGTGACTGGGTAGAGATGCTCATAGTCGCTGACAACCCCCCTGACGCAGGCAATAACCAACCGACCTTTGACTCCGCCGATTGGTTCAGTTCTATCTCCCTGTACTGTGAGATCGACTCGCAGTCTCAAGACCGCTGCACCAAGGCTGAGATAGATTTGTTGGAGTATTTCGACGACGTCGACCCCGGTCAGGAACTCATTCTATCTGTGTACGATGACGAATCACGCACCAGTGACGACCATTTCGGTATCGTCATCAACGTCGGAATAGATGGCGTAGCGACCTACAACCCAGTGTCGATGTTCTTCTATGATACTGACATGGACACTTGGACTCTAGAAAATGTGGTATTCGTCGCAACTGATACACATGGCTCGAAGATTAACTCCAATCCCGTTACTTTCACGGTGGTTGGACTCCAGTTCTCGATTACGCCACCCGAGGAAACCACCATCTCTGAGGACGGTAGGGTAATCTTCACTGGCATCGGCCTGCCGGGCAAGACTGTCACCGTCACTATCGCCGGCAATAACGTGAACAACACCGTGGTCGGTGAGGACTCGACTTGGTCGCTTGGAATCCCTGCCTCAAGGATAGATGGGACCGCGACTCCTGTGTTCAAATACGGAGGAGGTGAGTACACCGGTGCCAGTATCACCATCTCTGGATCCGGTGGAGAAGGTATGGGAATGGGTTCGATCATCATCATCGTTCTTGTCCTGCTTGCGGTCATTGCTGGTCTGGTTTACTTCTTCGTCGAGATTGAGGAAGAAGAAGACGAGCAGTTAGACGGAACTTCTGAGGCCAAGCATGGTAGTGAGGAGGAAGAGGATGATACCTATGCCTGGGCTAAGGAGGCTGGAATCAGAGAGCAACCTGAAACGGAAACACCGAGCTCCGAGTCGCGTCTACAGAAGCACGATGACCACCCAGGGTGGTTGTGGGACCTCGATAATGAGGAATGGGTGCCCGACCCTGACCACTCTGACGCGTGAATCAACCCCACTCGTCACTCACTAACATTCTTGAGTGGACGATTACGCTCAGCGAATGTGACTACTATGGCAGTGCCCCGTCCTGGGGTTCAGGAACGCATTTTACTGCATCTGAGGGACTATGTCGACCACGCTGACAAAGTCGAAGTCCCATTTGCTCTCTCACAGATGGGAATTGCAAACGCTGTTGCTATTGCTCGCTCCAACGTGCCGCGAGCGATTGCAGGGATGAGGGAGCAGGGACACCTGATTGAGAGACAGGCCCATGTCACGGGAGTGTCGCGCAAGAGGAAAGCCTACTTCTTGACCGAGGAGGGCGCCAACATTGCTAACGACATCTGGGCTAAAGTCAGCACTCAACCAGTCCGTCTCGTTCACCCCGACGGGCGCTCAGAGACACTCGAACTCGCTCAGGCACTGGAGTCTACTGAACTCCCTCTGAGGCACGTCGATTTCCTCAGGTACCTCGATGATACCGGGACCGTCGATCTATCGACTCTTTCGGCCGAACTGATAGAGAGGGACCTGTCAAAGCACATCGAGAAGCAGCTAGTGACTTCACTCAACGACTTACCGAGGATACGACGCTTCTTCGGTCGAGAGGCAGAAATTGACAGTATGGTCGCTCTGCTGGAGGACCACTCCAGCTCCATTTTGATTCCCGGTATTGCTGGAATAGGAAAGACTGCTTTGGCGGGGAAGCTGCTGGAACGCTTCACTCATCAGAGGAACTTATTGTATCACAGATGCCAGGACTGGGAGGGTTCGCGAGCCTTCTTTGAGGCGACCTCAGAGTGGCTGTCGGCACTTGGCCACAACGACCTGTCAGACTACCTCGCAGTCACTCCGGTACCTCAGGCTTCAATGGCGGTGAACTTGATTGTCGAAGGATTGCAGGACTCCCCTGCCCTAATCGTCATTGATGACCTGCACAAGGTCGGTGATGAGACTCTAATTTCGGCTCTGAGAGCCCTAGCTCTCAGGATTCCTGAACTCGATAGCGCGGGCTTAGTGATGTTCTCACGCTCATTCAGGATGGTGGTGCCCGAGGCAGACTCCTCGGGTAGGATTGTCACTTTAGTAATGCCTCTCGAGGGACTTGATCAGGAGTCCAGCCGTCAGATTCTAACTGCTATGCCTAACCTCGAGATGCCTCAATTCTTGCACATCTACACCCTATCTAGGGGGCACCCTCTGGTCCTTGAGCTAATTAACAGAGGAAGTGTTGGAGAGACATTCCATGCTACCCTGGAAGCCTTCGTTGAACAGGAGATATTCAGCCGACTGTCTGGACCGGAGAAGCGTCTCCTAGGTGCTATAGCTGTGTTCCGCGAGCCGATGCCATTAGAGGCTATCAGTGACATCGACGCAGAGACCGATCTGCTTGATGGATTAGTAGAGAAGGGACTCGCCCGCCAAGCCGACAGTGAAAACTACGACGTCCACGATCTGGTTCGTGAGTTTCTGACTCGGTCTATGGATGAGTCGCTGCGTCAGGAACTACACTCCAATGCGAAGTTGTGGTATCGGACCCGTCACGGAATAGCAGCAGAGCGGATAGAGTACATCCACCATCTAAACGAGTCGGGTGACACCGAAGGGCTGGCCGAAGTACTCTCCACCGAAGGCCATAGTCTAGTCAGAGCGGGACATACTGAACTGCTAGGCATCCTCAGGCCACTCGAGGGTCAGAGTTTCGACCCCCAGAGCTGGTGCATCATCAGGGAGTTGCGGGGAGACATCCTGTCGATCCAAGGTCGCTGGGACGAGGCTGAAGCCGAGTACGAGGCGGCTATACCGCTAGCCCGCAAGCACAAAATGCCACAAGAACTCGCCAGACTGCTGTCTGCTAGGGCGGATATCGCAGTCAAGCGCGGTGCCATGGACGACGCCCTTGAGATGCACCGAAAGTCACTAGAAATTCAAGTCTCCTTGAGGGATGCCGTGGGCGCAGCTCGTTCATACAACAACATGGGCTACATATACAGACGCAGGAAGGACAATCGCCGCGCCTTAGAGGTCTATGGCAACGTCGAAGAACTACTCGAACAAGAGGACAATCCGGAGCTTTGCGACGCTAGAATCCGTCTGGCTTCAGCCTTCCTCGAGATGGGCGAGATGGATCGAGCCAGAGATCACGCTATGACTGCCTTTGAGGAGACCGAGGGCCAGATGGACATTGTCCACGCCAGAGCAAGAGCGGTAATAGGGAGATATTATGCCAAAGCCAAGGAGAACGAACTCGCCATGCAGTATTACTCTGGGGCTCTAGAAATACTGTCAGACCAGACCGATCCTCACAGCGCCGTCGAGGTTGCGATGTTGCTCGGACAGGTCCTGAGTGACGCCGGACGCAAGGAAGAGGCGGCCGAGCACTACATCGATGCTATGGTGTTGGCCGAAGCCAATGATTTCAGGATGCTGCAGGGAGAGTTGTTGGCACGTCTGGGAGAGGTCGAGAGTGACCGCTCACAGAAGATGGATTACCTACAACGTTCGCTGACAGTGTTCAGGGATCTCGGTGCAGTGGACAGGATGCGAGAGGTTCAGGCATCGGTGCATTTGGCAGTGATGGGCAACTAAGTCAGACCACTAATCTTCTCCGACTTAGCCTGACCGAGCCAGTTGCTGAACTCCGGCCCTTGCTGCTTGGAGATTGAGAGACTGCCTGAATAGTACTCGCCGATATGCATCAACACCTCGCTTTCAGCGATATGCGGGGCATTGTTCTTCTCAGATAGGTGACATAGTACGATACTGTCTAGGGTTTCACTGAGCACCTCCGCAAGGACTTCTCCAGTCTGTGTGTTAGAAAGGTGCCCGCCTCTGCCCGAAATTCGCCTCTTGAGGGACTCGGGATACGGGCCTCTCATCAGACGCTTGTGGTCGTAGTTCGCTTCGATAGAGATGTGGCTACATCCTGAGAGATGCTTCTTCAGTTCGACTGTGGGTTCTCCGAGGTCGGTGACGATTGCAGCTCTGCGGCCGTCGCCGTTGGTTGCGATGACTGCGACATTGTCGGCATCATCGTGAGGGACTGGTATCGAAAGTAGGCTTAGGTCTTCGGAGATACCTATTCTTTCTAGATGGCCGAAGGTCCGGCACTCCGATATTGGCTGCCAACCCATCTTGTTAGCAGTACTAAGATTAGCATGCAGCACAGCCTCCCACTTATCTGAAGCGCGCTTGGCAGAATTTGAGTGATCGGAGTGATGATGGGTCACCAGAATCGCGTCTATCGACTGCGGTTCAACACCAGCAAGTAGCAATCTGCTCTCCATCTGCCGCAGTGAGAATCCACAATCTACTAGGGCCCGGGTCCCGCCTGAACTAAGCAGCGTTGAATTGCCCCTGCTGCCCGAACCGAGATGAGTTATCTCCATGCCCATCGTAATCGGAGTCATTCGGCCCAGCATCCCCCTTGAATGAATCCATCCGACTCAGATCATTAGACCGGTTTCTTCCATCCGACGGCTACGCCGTCGCCAACGAAGCACCCCGACGCGTCCGAACGACGCTCCATCATCATCATAAGTCAACGAACGGCGCTAAAAATTTCGTACAGAGGTCATACCATGCGCCGCAAGCAGACAGCGCTACTGATTACACTGCTTCTTCTCAGCAGTCTGGCCTTCGTCTCACAGACTCGCCCCCAGTCTTCGGTCTCTTCGACTGACCCAATCACAGCCGACAGAGGAGGCCCTCCAGTAACTGACGAGGACGGCGACCGAATTCCCGATTTGCACGAGTCAATATTTGGGGATGTCAGACTAATCGAAGATAGCATTGGAATAGTCTCGGTTAACGGACTCGATCCTATGAATGCCACCGACAATATGTCTGATCACGACAATGATGGGGCTAGCGCTCTACTCGAGTTTTGCTGGCCATATACTCTGGACACCTGCTTCGATAGACTATCGTTGACAGGTAAGCCCCCACAGTTCACAGAATCTGGATTGAGGGAGTACCTCGACCCTAGGGTAGCAGATACGGATGGTGATGGACTTCCTGATGGGTACGAGATCTATATGTGCACTGAAGGAGGACTTGGCTATCAGAATGCCACTAACGCCTGGCAGTGCCTCTGGTTCGACCCACTTGACCCCTCAGACTCAATTGAAGATATTGACAAGTGCGATGACTACAGTTTTGGCTGCGGCGACGGTTTCGATGTAGACAGGGATGGCTACATAGACATCGGTGAGCGCTATACGAACTCCGAAGAGTACCTGTATGGTACACCAGACGATTGGCTTACCGAACGGGATGGCCTATGGTGTGCGGGTGAAATCCCCGGGCTGACTGACGATTCCTGTCAGACTGAGGTTGCTAGAGCCACTGGTGACAACGGCTGGCTCGGCAGTGATCCAACTGAGTCCGACTCCGATTACTACACCTGGTCAGAGGTGATAGCGATAGGTCTGGCAGTCCCTGGGGACGGCATCCCAGATGGTTGGGAGGTTCACTACGGCTTGGACCCTCGTAATTCCAGCGATGCCATCGAGGACACCGATCTCGATGGTTGGGACCTTGACAGGGATGGCTTCATCATACCCGATATCTCAACCTCCACAGCGCACTGGGGTGAGGCATTCAGCAATTACGAGGAGTACATGATACACCATGATGACGGTGCGTGGGTGACTCCAGGGCTCCGAGGAACCTCATCTTCCGAAAGCGACTCAGTTGTAGTCTCCTTTGACCAGAGTACCAGTCCCGGATTAGTTGATGGGGCTGTACACACTGTACTGGCTGATTCAGCGAGAGATAGACTGCTGGTAGGCTCGAAATATGGCATTTCCATAATCGATCCGTTTGAGGGCATCACTACTCTCTACGAGCTTCCTTCCGGGATGGTGATGCACACGATGATTAGGTGGTCTCCAGGGGACTCGGACTTCCTCATCATAGGCTCCAACCTAGGTCTGCACTCAATTATCCTCGAAACCGGACTTCCTTTGATGGATTCGATGTCTGAGGCAAGAATAGGGCCGGTTGAGGGCATCTACTCTTTGGATACGGGGAGTGGTAATCTAGATCTCATTCTGTTCGGCAACGACTCCGCTTGGACAGCCACTGTCAGCGAGCAGGAGGGCGCCGCCGAAGCCACGGTGATCGAGCCGGTATTCAACGAAGCGATGACAGAAATGCTGACTTCCTCTGAGACCGAAGTCCTCACCGCGCTACATGTCCCCATGTTTGGAAGGGGGCCACTCCTGCTGATTGGCACTGATGCCGGACTGATTGCGTGGAACACTACAGATGGATCCACTTCGGTTGGCGACCCCTGGTGGGTCTTCGATCGTGAGAACGCCGAGGACTTTGTCCAGAGGGCTGACTTGCTTAACGTGTCCAAATCCGCAGTGGTCAACGCATTGGTCACAGCTGGTCCACTCGATGCCCTAGGCAACGTTGAGGAGGTCACAGGAGTGTGGGTGGGGACCGCTGGCGGACTGCATCTGCTCAATCTTCAACTTCTGGTTCAGATGCCTCGCACGGCCTTCGACTCAGACAGGATGTACAATATCGAAAGGTGGGCCGAAGGAGCCAATGACATCCACTCCATTCTTCCTTTGGATGGAAAGATTTTGATTGGGTCTCGCGATGGCACATGGTGCCTTGAGGGCGGCCACTCCGGCGTATTGGGCCTCTATCTCAATCAGACGAGGATTCCTGGGGTGGCCACGTCACTCATCACCCTAGAGCACGGCACCAGCCTGTGGATCTTCGCCGGGATATCTCCTGGACGATACATGAATATCATGCCAATCGACCCTACTTCCAAGGATTCAGACCTAGACGGTATGCCAGACGGTTGGGAGTTCATCTACGGCCTCGATCCCACTGACCCTTACGACAGGTACCGGGACGCCGACGCCGATGGAGTACACTTCTCAACTTCCGACGGCTTTGAGTTCGACCGGGACTGGACCAACCTCGACGAGTATAGGTTCGTCTCAAACACCGAGAACGGGTTCAACGGCACCGATCCGCGCGAAAAGGACACTGACGGAGACGGATTGACCGATGGCGAGGAGTATTGGGGTTGGTTCGCCGAGTCGACCAACTTCGATTGCCACTATCTTAACGAAGAGTATCTCTGCGATGAGGAGACTGGTGAACTAGCAGAGCAGGTTCACTTAGAGGGCTGGCTTGGCTCAGGAGCAGGAGGTGGCACCGACGGGCCTACTGACCCCACCAATGCAGATACCGATGGCGATGGGATGCCAGACGGCTGGGAGATGGAGCACAGGAGGTGGATTGGTGACGTCTACAATGGCGGCAACCTATGGACACTCGATCCGCGTGATCCGACAGACAAGGATCAGGACGCCGACGGCGATGGCTTGAGTAATCTCTGTGAGTACATGTGGGGAAATTTGTTGGAGACCGTTCTTCGCGAGGGCCTAGCGACTCACGGAGAGACCTCTGAGGCAGCAGCCAACTGGACTGCTACCGACCCCAATGACATTGACTCAGATGGCGATACACTGCCTGACGGTTGGGAGGCTCGCTACGCCTGCTCTTGGAAGAAGGATAATGCCGGAATCAATCCATTGAACGGCTCCGACCCGTTGAACAACCCTGATGGAGACGGTTACGACATCAACCACGATGGAGTACTTGATCTCGAGGAGAGCTTAGTCAACTGGCTAGAGTACCACCTCAAGTCGGAGATTCTGTATGGCGATCAGTCCGCTTCCGGTATGGAGTACCCCGAGAACTTCACCACTCTGCTGTGGAATGAGACTTGGTTGGATTTCGCTGATGACTCGTTTGGTGACTTCACCAGTCCCGCCTACAGCAGTCTCGTTAACGGTACCACTCCTCGGGATGTCGGCTCGGCCAATCCTCTTTCATCTGATTCGGATAGAGACGGCATGCCGGATGGATGGGAATTCTACTACGCTAGATGGAGTCTGTTCGATGGGAAATGGACACTCAACCCTGTTGATGAGAGGGATCGGACGGGCGACCCTGATGGAGATGGGATGAATAATTGGGAGGAGTACAACGTCATCGACAGCAATCTCAGTGAGACCGACGATCTGATTACAGTCCCCCAGTTTTACCTTCTAAGCGTCGGCGGCGAACTACTCGCTTCACCTTGGTTGTCGGCAGAATCAGCTGCTTCGTTCGGAACTTTCCTCACGGACGATCAGATCAACAAGAGCGGTCGTACCGCTGACCCGAATGATCCCGATACAGACGATGATGGGCTGCTTGACGGTATCGAGCTGATATTCACTAGGTGGAACTCGACCGATGAGGTTTGGACCCTGAATCCGCTGGTCGCTGGTGACGGTAACTATGACTCCGATCGCGATGGCATCACCGATCTCGTAGAGCTGAATCTCACACTCAACAATCCTGCAAACGGTGGACTTTCTCCTCCGGATGCACCACGGATGTGGGAGGAGGCGGAGCAGCTAGATCCCGATGAGGCAGTCAACCGAGTCTATCGTATTCTATTCAACAAAGAAGGCAGGGCAGAACTAGCAATCGCCCAGTTCCAGTCGTGGCAGGATGGCTTTGCCGCTCAACCGGTGGTTTCCGCATTACTGGGCGCTTCCGACCCGAACGCGGAGGACACCGATCGAGATGGCATGAGCGACGGTTACGAGTACTGGTTCACTGAGTGGAATCTTGAGCAGAACACTTGGGAGATGAACCTCCTCACCGACAGTGACATCCATGCTGATTCCGATGACGACTCGTTCGACTGCAACGGTGACGGGCACATCTCGGACTCAGAGTCCTTCGACAACCTCGCTGAGTACGACGCTAGGGTTTACGGCAAACGCTCAGCTATCGATACAATCCCTAATGGAACGGGACTAATCTCATACGGCGCCGACGCCGTGACTGCACAGATTGATGAGAATGGTCTGGCATATGATGCCGCTTTCGCTCAACTATACGTCATGTTCTCGACCAAGAGTCTGGTGTCAGCCGAACGCGCTGGACTGATTAATGACATCGACCCAGACACTTTCAACTACAGTATCGCTGGAGTCAGCGACCCCACTGACGCCGACTCGGACCGAGACGGGATGCCCGACGGCTGGGAGTTCTGCTACTCTATCTACGGCGAATTCCTACCAGTGAACTCGTACAGGTGGTCAATGAATCCAATCAACCCGTTGGACATAGACTACGACCCGGATGCCGATGGTTGGTATGATAGATCGTGGACTGATATCCCGGCCCCTCAGGGCACATGGGAGGACCGGGAGTTCACGCTCGCACCTGTAGAACAGCAGATTGAACAAGGCTTCCTCGGCCTGTACTTCAGCAACTTGATGGAGTATGAGAACGGCACTCATCCTCTCGATGCCGACTCCGATGATGACTCAATGGTGATGAAGCCAATAATGCAGAATGGAGTCGTCATCGACTATGTTCAGGACACCAACCTTTCAGATGGGAGGGAGGTGTTCAAATACGGAACCAATCCTCTTGACAACGATACCGACGGCGACATGATGCCAGATTTCTATGAGTACTATCGTGGTTGGAATGAGGCCAATGACAACTGGTCTTCATACCTGAAGATATCAGTGGTTTGGCAACAAATCACGGCAACCAATTGGAAGCCAGTCAACATCACCGGGACGAGCATCGAGAGGCCCGAACTTGCTTGGACGTGGTTCACTCATGACGCCACTAATCCATCAGACGCTGGACAGGATGCAGACAACGACGGCAGTTGGGATTGCTCCAGTGGCAGCTGCCTCTATATCCCGTACAACAACTTCCAGGAATATTACGGGCTGGTTAATGCCTCTCTGGCCTCCCCTTCTCTCGTAAGACAAGCCGGACTGTACGACTGTTCTGGCAACATCGTGCAGGAGTGGTGGCAACTGCGCGAGTCTCTTCTGGGGACCTGCTCTGGCAGCGCCGCCCTCAGTTCGAACTACTTCCGCATGTACCGGATTAACAACGACGACCTGCTATACGCCCTCATCATTGACGACAACGACGTAGACTACGAGGACATTGACACCAGCGATGACGAGATCCTCGTCAACGGTGCATGGACAGACGAGTATCAGAGGTTCGCAGGCGACCAGTATCATCTACCAAACACTGGCTTAGGCGAGTACGTCTACGGCTGGTGGCTAATCGACATCGACGGAGACCAGATTGCCGACGGGACCGATCCAACGAACTGGGACACCGATGGCGACTGGCTCAACGACTTCTTTGAGATCGAGGATGACATGCTCGATGGGGTGCGGGGCAACAGCGGCTCCCCCATCAGGTACGACGATCGCACAACCGACAGCGGACAGCACGACGACGGGCACCACTAGTTGATTTCTTGAGCGACCCCCCTCACGCTCTGTCATGGACGATGATGCGAGGGTACCTTCGCCAGACGCACCAGTCGAGGAGAGGCTGCTATTTCTACAGGAGAACACGGTTAGCTTCGTCAATCAGTTCAATATGCCAGTCATCGAGGTGGCACTGGTCCTATCGAAGTATATTCGCATCCTCCTCGAGTCTCTGCAGAAAACCGCGCAGAGTAATGGTGAAGTCTTGCCATCGAGGCTAACCGATCCGTGGCATATCGAAGCACAGGACGAGGTACCAAGAATCGACTCATTCCCTTTAGATACTCTGCTTGGCAGTCTCGACGAAGATAGAATGGACATTCTGGATACTCTGATTAGGTCCATCTTGAACGAGAGCCAACTCCCCTTCACACCTGCTCTCACTCTACTAAGGGAGTGGGAGGCATTGGTTAGGACTCAGTTAGCCAATGCCAGCGGCCCCGGACAGTTGTTCAGCCCAATCAATCTGCCAGAGAACTTCTGATTATTCATTCTCGGCCTTGGCGACTATTCCACTGGAGACCCACCATGAATCGACGATTGACCAGATGAACAGCACTGGCCACAGCACTACTGAGAATATCAGAGGGAGCTGTATGACGAAGTATCCGAGTGCTTTGCGATGTTGGCGATTGAAGTGCTGTCCTAGGTAGAGGAACGGGACGAGGGAAATAGCAAGAGCCACGAGGGGGCGTAGAGTTCCCCAAGGGCCAATGCCACCGCTCAACTCGTACCATATCACCCCTATCACACCTAGAGTACTCCCTTCCTCTGGCTCCTTTTCGGAGGCTATGCTGACCACATACTCCTCCGCCATACTGACCCACCGGAACTCCCGATGCATGAATCTGACGCCAACCGGGACGGCGAAAAGGCGAACAGTAGAGACGTCGGCCATTGCACGTGAGCGAACCTAGAGTCCTAGTCACGGCATTCCCTCCATTCTCTGAATTCGACAGCAATGTCTCTCAGGGTGTGCTCAATAGACTCGAATCCGAAGGAGTGCAGGGCCTCGATGTCGTGACATGGCTCCTTAGCGTCGACGAGGAGGGTTCACGCGCGGTCGCCGACCAGATTCACAAAGATATACAGGTAGATGGCATACTGCACCTAGGTCTAGCGGCCAGAAGGAATTCAATCACCCTAGAGAGAATAGCTCGGAACAAATTTTCGATGAACGAGCCTGACAACTCTGGTCGGCTGCTCGATTCAGGAGAGATAATCAGAGGCGCCCCCGAAACAATCTCAACTACTGCTCCAATCCATGTCTTGGATGAGGAATTTGAGCACGACGAGCATATTTACTGGAGCGAAGACGCAGGAGGATATGTCTGCAACGAGACAATATATCGAACACTGTATGCGATGCAAGATATAGAAAAAAGCCCTCTGCCGGCGTTGTTTGTTCACTTGCCACCCGAAGACGAGATCCCTCTGGATGTCCAAGTCGAAGCAGTCAGGAGGATTGCG
>DAUV01000094.1:0-1096 GCA_002505325.1 Euryarchaeota archaeon UBA623
GATCGATACATCGAATGGGTCGGCTGGATGGCAAATGTCGCCACTAGCGTCGAGAAGGTCTTGCAAGAGGTCAGGAACCTTCAGAGAACCGAGATTGCCGAGGTTGCTGAGGCTTTTGATACAGACAAACAGGTTGGTTCTTCGACGATGGCTCACAAACGCAATCCGATTACTTCTGAGAACGCCTGTGGTCTGGCTAGGATTGTCCGTTCAATGATTGTGCCATCATATGAGAACGCGCTGTTGTGGCATGAGAGAGATCTTGCGAACTCCTCGGCTGAGAGGTTTACGCTATCTCATTCGATGATTCTTCTAGACGATATCTTGGCCAAGACCGATAGGGTCCTGTCTAATCTCGTTGTAGATTCAAGCAGGATGCGAGCCAATATAGACTCTCAGAAGGGACTCGTCATGGCCGAGAAAGTAATGTTGGCTCTAGTCGACGGGGGTGTCGCTAGAGATAAAGCACACGAAATGTTGAGAGAGGCATCAATGGTGGCGCTTTCCAGTGGCGATACATTGGAAGCTGTGTGCGCCAAAGATAGTGGTATTTCGGGTATTTTCGATTCGGCTGAATTAAGTGAATTATTCCGCCCAGAAGGCCATTTGGGCCACAGTGGGCGCATAGTAGACGAAGCGGTAGTTAGAGCACGTACGATGCTGGATTAGAGAGCCATCAATACTAGAAGAATCAATCCTGTCAATGATGCGAATATTCCCAACAACATTACCATCGCGTGGGGGCCGTATTGATTGGCGTCGTTCAATGCTACACTGAGGAATCCAGCATCTGAGATCGCCCCCATCATGCCTTCATCCGACTCCTCAAAGTCTGGTGGAGGACGCCGAGGTATCCTCTCCTTCTGCTGTGTCACGGCCTTGCGGCAGTATGGCATTGTATAGCATTCTCGATAGAAACTATTGCATTATAGGAATATGAACGAGTAGCTTACTCGTCCATATCCACACCATAGGCATCCAGGAGTCTGTCTAGTTCCTCTAGAGCTTGATCATCAGCAGATTTCAGTGCATCAGGATTCCTAGCGATTCCAGAGTACTCAGATTCTTCGTCGGGATCATCTCCAAACCTCCTTCT
>DAUV01000094.1:1439-2691 GCA_002505325.1 Euryarchaeota archaeon UBA623
TTCCCTGAGTAATAGGGCTGCTGACGCAGTCAGTGCCACTGCTACTACATCTGTTGACACCACGTATTATGCCTCCGGAATCCCTAGTTCTAGAGGCATGGCCAGATGTCTACGATTAGAAGGAGGTGGTTGTGACCAGTTTTCGACTAATTCAATCCCACTCAGGTCCGCTTCTTCGCTATTCCACTCCCTCTGGGACGTACTTCCACATTCACGGCATCTCAGTTGTTGACTTGCGCCACCACTGCGCATTGATCTGTTGCAGCATGTCGGCCTACCAATCACCCTAGGCACCTGATCCAGTAGAGTCAAGCGTTCGAGATGGATTGCGTCGTCTTGGGCTGCGAGTCCAAGCCACGCGACTCGATCCCCAATTTGCAATTTTCTGAGAAGCCTGTTTACAGGTCCGCCCTCAGAGAATGCGACTAGGTCTACCCTACATCCTTCAGAAAATACTGAAATGTTTGAGTGCGCCCCTTTAACCTCTTTCGGACTATTGATTACGGTACCGAAAGTCACCATTCCTAGATGGTCGTCAGTCAACTGATTCGTTCTGTGCACCCCCCATCGGACCGATTGTTCCACATCACTACGAGTTTGCATCCAGTGGTGGGCATCCTCCACACATTCAGATGTAGCGCCCCTAATGCCGTATAGTACTGGACAGGGAGTTCTAGGTGCAATTAATCCTCGTCCTGCTGTTGGATCTCTGTTAACGAAAGTCAAAGGATGTTCTTCCTCCATCATCCTAACAGCCTCAGATGTTATCATTCTGGGTTGTCCAATCAATTCGTGATTTCTCCATGCAATAAGTTCCCAAGTTGATGTAATCCCTGGCCTCCATGCTATAGCAGCACTGGCCCCTACAGCACCCCACTTATCTTCACCAGACAGCATCCAACATCCTTCGTCGTGGATTGATGCTATACGAGACTGTAATTCTACGTGAGCGGTTACTGCTTCCCAGTACCAATTCTCTGGAGGGAGTTTTTCTGAAACTAAGAGCACAGGTGCCGCAGGAGTTGATGAATTTGGCTGATTCGCCACCACTTCCAATACGTCTTCAAACCATTCACAACATAGATTCTTAAATTCTCCTTGGCTACTCTTAGGGATGCTTACCTCGGCACGCAATGCCCCATTACCACGAGTCCTACGTGCTGCGAATGGCCATAATCTGACCAGCCCTCTCTCAATGACATGGATGCCTGGAATTTTCGCCTCCAGAAGACTAAGGAGTTCGTCAAACGTC
>DAUV01000111.1:0-1779 GCA_002505325.1 Euryarchaeota archaeon UBA623
CACCGCCTCGGTGCTCGAGCTGGCACGCCTGATGATGGAGTGGGGC
Organism: Euryarchaeota archaeon UBA623; assembly: GCA_002505325.1. GTDB lineage: Archaea > Thermoplasmatota > Poseidoniia > Poseidoniales > Thalassarchaeaceae > Thalassarchaeum. The sequence goes on from DAUV01000111.1 coordinate 47, forward strand.
GGGGTGCCGGCGCACACCTGGAAGTTCGCGGTTTGGGACTACGAGGAGTGGCAGGGCAGCGGATCCCCAGAGGGTGCGGGCTACGGCAGCGAGACCTTCGTCACCACGCTGCCTGAGGGAGTCGAAATCGCCACGTACATCAATCTCGACATGTACGGACTGAACTGGCCTGTCGAGACCCAACTGGCAAGCCAGCTTAGCGGCTGTGACGAGGACTACTTCCACCTCTATCTGTTCACCTCTCCGGTCGATGATTGGTCGTACTACGAGGACAGAGGGGTAAACGTCACCGACGAGATGCGCGAGCAGGCCGTGCTGCTGCAGGACAGGCTCGGGATGGTGCTGCATGAGCAACTGCAGTATCCGACCGAATGGGTCGTCGTTATGGACGACACCAAGGGCAATTCGGATCACTACAATTTCATCTCGCGTGGCTGGCCAGCCACTTGGTTCCGTGGTATGCACGAGTTCCTACAGGAAGAGGACGACACCTGCGAGCAATCCCCCAAGCACGCACCTACTGACAGGGTCGATGTCCTGTACACCTTAGCGGGCGGACGCGGAGGCCTTGAAGCAGGAATGCAAACCGGGCTCGATGCCCTAGCCTTGCTGATGTGGAGCGACATTACGGGAAACTGGGCGTAAATCGCGCCGCCCCATTCTTCATAAGCGCTTCATAGCGGCCCATGAATAATGACAAGAGCGTATGCCTTGATTGCAAGCCTACTACTGATAGCCACCCCGTTGGCCGGATGCACTTCCAGTCCCGAAATCGAAGAAATCGTTGATGATATTCTTGGATGCATGGATGAGAATGCCGAGAATTATGCGGAGAACGCTACCGCCGAACTGTTGGGTGACTGTATCTACCTAGCCTCGATGGAGATTTTCATCACTGCCATGACCGAGCAGATGGAGATAGACGAGATGCTCGACAAAATCCCCCAAGCAGGATACTCGATGTCAATCACGATGAGCGAGTGGAATACCGACATGAACATGCAGATGGACACAGTCATCGAAGAGATGGTGATGGCCGATTTGGATACCGATTCGGTCTACGTCAAGATGGGCATGTCGATCGTGCCTTTCATGACCTACGAGTACACTCAGGTTCAGGTCGGCGAACTCGTCAACGTCCACTATATCACGGGCGGGATGATGGCAGGCGAGGGTGCTGGAATGGGCTCGTATCAAACTAGGGATGCGACCCCCGACGTGATGGGAACCATCTCCTCGCTGGTGAGTGCGTCTGATGCAGAAGAAGCCGGAGGCGAGATGGGACTCAATCTTCCTTCGGGTGATGTTAGCGAACTATCTAGCGACATGCCCGTCGATGCGGAGCCTGTAATCACCTTCGATGACGAGTCAGGGGTTCAGACAATGACCCTTGAGTACACCAACGACACCGGGCATGACATCTCCATCGTCACCCTAATCGACGATAACGAGGACCTCATGTCCTACGTGATATCGACCGACAACGGCTCTGCCAGCTCTTCAATCAGCTACACAGTGATGTGGGGGGACGCCGTGGTCATCGAGGTCGACGACACCCTACCTAGAACCTCGATACCAATCAATTTCCACGTTGAGGGAATGCCCGAGGACAACTGGGACGATGGCGGCGATGACACATTCTACTGCGACAACGGCAATGAGATTCCAATGGACTATGTTGACGATGGCTGGGACGACTGTGGTGATGGCTCTGACGAGTCTGACGATGACGA
>DAUV01000111.1:2107-2869 GCA_002505325.1 Euryarchaeota archaeon UBA623
CCCCCGACCCCCGAGGAGGCCATGGCGGAGGTAGACACCGATGGTGACGGCTATATGAGCTACCAGGAGTTCCAGGACGCCTGGGAATCCGATCCAGAAAACCCCGAACTCGATTCGGAAGAGGTTGCAACTCTGTTCGATGATTGCGACTATGATGACAACGACCTGATCGACATCGACGAGATGCAGTGCTTCGTAGACGGCATAGTAGACATGCTACCCGATGGTGGTGATGAGGATCCTGAGCAGATGATGGACTACATGGACACGGACGACGACGGCTATCTGAGCCTGCAGGAACTCATCGATTACCTCAACAACGACAGGGAGCAGAACGGGGAGGAACCTATGTCCAGCGAGGACGAGGAGGGAACGGCCAACTGGTTCTACAGCGGCGATACCGATGGTGACGACCTGCTCAGCCTCGACGAACTTGCGCAATTGTTGGAATCCACCGGCGATGACGATGGCGACGGCGATGGAAACGACGTCTACTGGCAATCTTACGAGGGCGGCCACTGCGAGTGGGAAGGAGACGCAGATGGAGAAGAGAACGCTTGGTATTGCAAGTATTCTGAAGATGATGAAGACTGGGAAACTTGGTGGTATTATTGCGAGGACCACGAGGATGACGGCTGGCACTGCACTGACGACTTCGGACAGAACGAGGACTACGAGTGGACCTCTGGAGGAGATGAGTGGTCGGGATCAGACGATGACGATGACGATCCGTCTGCCGACGAAGTCTTCGAATGGATGAAC
>DAUV01000111.1:3074-7853 GCA_002505325.1 Euryarchaeota archaeon UBA623
GACGAACCATTCCGAGTCACCATGTGGGTCATGGATCAGACTCTGAACGCTCCTATCTCGGACTTCGAGGTCAGGTTCCTTTTCGATTGCGGTGAGCCTGACGAGGAGGGCAACGAGCCCCCAATCTCGAACTGCATGGTTGCCGCCTCAAACGGACTTACTGAGGGCTCAGCTACGGTCGATCCCGCGCTCATCGATTACGAGTTCACCTACGAGTACCTAGACTACGACGGTGATNNGACGAAGTCTTCGAATGGATGAACACTGACGGTGACGGGCAGGTCACTCCCTCTGAGTGGGCCGACTTCTCCAACTCTACTGGTGACATTATCGATGAAGATAACTTCAACGGTCTCGTTTACACGATGGACATGTACGACTACGATGACAGCGACGGCCTCGACATCTACGAGTTCGCTGAATTATGGGACGAAATCATGTCTGATGATGACGATGACGGCGACGGTGAAGGGGGCAACGACGAACCATTCCGAGTCACCATGATGGTCATGGGCCAGACTCTGAACGCTCCTATCTCGGACTTCGAGGTCAGGTTCCTTTTCGATTGCCGTGAGCCTGAAGATGAGGAGGACGACATCTCTCCCTCGGATTGCTCAATCGGCGCCTCAAACGGACTTACCGAGGGCTCAGCTACGGTCGATCCCGCGCTCACTGAGTACGTATTCACCTATGAGTACCTAGACTACGACGGTGATGGCTTGATTTCAGACATGGACACCTTGGTCATTGACAATCTCTGGCCAGACGTCCGGGTCGAACTGTACGACACTTGGGCCGACCAGTACACTTCCGAATCATTCGCAACTGCTGAGATGCTACCTGGCTTCGGCGCGCTGATGGCAGTGGTCGTGCTTCTGGGAGCCGCTATCTCAACCCGACGCGACTGAATGGGCTGTGAATTGTATAGTCCCTGTCCCCTCTTGGGGACAGGGCTATGAGACCCCCCTTACCTGTCGCCAACGTGACGGCAGCGGTAGAAGTACCACAGGATTCCTCAGACCCTTCTCCTCTAGACAAGGAGCTTGACCGAATTCGACAGCGCCGCACCGGTCAGACTGGTTTCTTCCGTGGTACATTCGATGACTGGACCTTGGTATTCGGGGTCATTGCCGGAGCCGTCTTCTTCGGTGGCATGATGGTGATGTCCACAGGTCTGTTGGCATCGGATTCAATCATCATTGACCAGACCTTGTCTAAGACCCCTCTTGACACCGGTGACGAGTGCACCGACCGACAGGGCGAGGTGTGGATCAACATCTGGGCCTCTCATGATGAGGTCGTCGTCAAGTCGAACAATGCGCCCGATGGTTCAACGATGTTGGTCGCAGAGTTGACTTCAACCGAAAGCGAAGTACCTTTGATAGCCTCCTATGAAGGTGGTTGGGGCGATATCAGATCGGAGTTAATCCTTGATGAGGAGATTCCCGATGGAATGTACTCCCTCAAATCAACTCTGTATCTATCAGATTCAGAAGACCCTCTCACAGAGATCGACAACGAGAGTGAGTTCATGGCTATCTTGGACACCCTGACAGTCCTCAAGACGAAACAAGTCTCTGTAGAGGTCCACACGGTGAAGACCGGCAACCTGCTCGATTGGCTATTGGGAAACCGCGTCGATTCCAAGGAGGCGGAAGTCATCGACACCGAGCCGCGTTCCTGCTTGACCATTGAGGGCATGGGTGAGTGGGGATGGGTTTTGATGGGCGCCGAGTGGGTCGGCGGTAGAGAGACAGCGATGCTGCTTGGAGGCAATGCTGGAGTGCCGCCGTGGTGGCTCGCACTTGTTTCTCTCGGCATGTCCATATTCTTCCTGTGCGTTCAGTACCCACTTATGCACAGACTGTATCACAGGGAAGCGGACGACCTACTGTCAACTTCACAGATGAGGAGGCTAATCGAGAGGACGATACAAAGGGTCTCGCAAGACTTACGCTTTGAGGTCGACTTCGATGAGATGAAGTTGCAGGACAGACCAATATCGATAGATGTCTATCTTCAATACACCACCACTGGTAAGACCATCGCTACCCCTATCGATGTCCGCACAGAGATAACCAAAGAATTGCTTGAGGAATTTGCTATCTTCGGCGAGATGCGACCGCTGCAGATGAAGGTCGTGTGCATGGATACATCGACCTCGACTGACATGACCTCACTGGGCCCTGAGTTCTTCTTCAGCGATTCTGATAGAGTCCCGTTGGCTGAGGACTACAGTGGTTTCTTCACCGACATCAGCGCCTTTGGAAGGCTTGACACTGCAGCCCACGAGAGCATAGCACGCTGGTTCCGAAAGCACAATCTCGTAGATTTTGGGACTGCTATCATGGCCGATGAGGAAGCGGTCTTCGTCCGTGTGATATACCGCCCAGTCCAGCGCTTTGCATATTTCTTGTTCAAGCCGTCCTACAAGGACCTACAGGACGACTTGGAGAGTCACCTATCGGCAGACATCAATCCTCACTTACATGGGCGTGCCTTGATGGTGAGCGCGCGCAATGAGAAGTCTACCCTTGCAGACCGAGCTATCGCCGGTAGGGTAGAGCAGGGCGACAGGGAGTTCTCTGGGGAGGCGATGGTCGCAAAGAGAGGAGGAATCGCAGGCGCTCTGCTGCAGAACCCATTCATGGGGGATATCCTATCTTCTGTCGAGTATGTCGCCCACAAGAATCAGAACAGGATAGACCGCTACGGCTACTGGGGACTCATCGTCTTCGTATGGATTCCATTCATGGCCAGTGGTGTGTTAGTAGGGGCCATGCTAGGTTTGGTAGCTAGGATGCCATTCGAAAGGGTGTTTGTAGCCTGTCTAATCGGTGGAAGCGCGGCATCTCTGACTTGGGCATACACAGCTAGAGGAATCATCGAATTCATGGAGAGGTACCATGCTGAGGCAGTGGTCCCCGTGCTGCTGATTCTGGCAGTGGCATTCACCTGGCTCAAAATACGGGATAATAAGATGAGGCGAAGAGAGGAGCTGTTCCGTGATTCCATGGCCTTCTTCGCTGGCGCGTCCGAGACGTAATTGATTCGTCAAGAAGTTGATTAGTGAACTCCACTCAGCGAACTACGGAGTAGTTCGATGTCTGTGCCACTGGTGAGTATGCAGGGTTTGGAGAGGCATTACCATATGGCCTCTGGAACGGTGAGAGCACTGGATGGAGTCGATTTGGAAATATCCGAAGGTGAGAGGGTCATCCTTCTCGGACCATCCGGATCGGGCAAGACGACCCTTCTGAACTGTCTCTCCGCATTAGACACGCCAACTGGTGGCACCTACCATTTTCAGGGAAAGGAGGTTCCGAAAGGCCTTGATTTACCTCCAAAACCCCAACGACCCTGGTTCATAATCCGTCCACTCGTATCCCTAATGATGTTTCCAATCGATTATTTCACACGATTAAGGCCAGCAGCCAAAGCAAGCGAGGACATGACCTCTTTCAGGAGAGAAAATATCGGTTACGTTTTCCAGTTTTTCAATCTTCTACAGGACCTGACAGTTCTTGAGAACATCATGCTGATTCAGGAGCTTTCTGACGGCCCTGACGAGGCTAGAGCCCGCCATCTGCTCGAACTCGTTGGCCTAGAGAGTGAGGTTGACCGATTCCCCGCCGAAATTAGCGGGGGGCAGCAGCAGAGGGTCGCTATCGCGAGGAGCCTCGCAAAGCGACCTCGTCTGTTACTCGGTGACGAACTGACCGGAAACCTCGACTCCAAGACCTCGTCGATGGTGATGGAGGTACTAATCAAGGCCTGTGAGGCTGAGGGAATAACCTGCGTTTTTGTGACTCATGACGAGTCTCTGGTCGATTATGCGACTAGGGCCGTCAGGTTGGACAGTGGAAGGATGACGTCCGACAGCATGATTGAATGAGGTGCTCGGGTGTCAACACTCCTGACGAAGCGGTTGGCTAGGAGTCTGTGGCGAACCAAGCTCAGGCTCTACTCCGTCATCCTGATGATTGTCGTCGGCGTCTTCGCGGGAATCTCCTTTGGCACATACGCCAATTCTACTCAGACCCTATATGACAATATTTACGCTGACGATGAGAACGGAGTCAACCTCCCTGACATTTGGGTCGAGAACTCAGCAGCGACTTGGGACGGAGCTACCGCCACCTCGCTATGCCAGACCATCTCTGAGCAATGGCCCGATGTCTCAATGCCCCTAGAGGCCTGTGAGCCCAGAATGGTCGTCGATGGACTGATGTTCCATATTGACGATGGCGAGGAGAAATTGATTCCGGCAGTGTGGCACGGCATCGACGAGGGCCGAGTTGATCGAGTCTGGATACCTGAGGATGACTGCTGTTCAGGAAGACTCGCCTCTGCAGATGACGAGATAGTACTCGACGAGCACGCAGCCTCGGGGATGGAGATTAGCATCGGAGACACCGTATCGATAGGTGCCGGACATGGCAGTATGAACTTCACAGTGGTCGGGATTGGGTACCACTCTCACCACCTCTACTTCTCCCAAACAGGCTCAATTCTCCCTGCCGATCCGGGCACCTTTGCTACTGGATATCTCTCTGATACTGGGATTGAGCGTCTGGCCAACCTCAGCGCTGGCTCGGCCAACCTTCTCCTCTTAGACGTGGTAGGTTCGCCTGAGTATGACCTGCAGTCGACCGAAGAGGACGAGGGTGAGCGTTTGAGCGAAATCATTTCCTCAGTCAAGGATACCATGATTGCCAACGACGACGCCTCCTTCATCGCTTACGACAGATCAGGAGTCGATTCTGTCGAATTCCTGCG
>DAUV01000029.1:0-126 GCA_002505325.1 Euryarchaeota archaeon UBA623
CTCGTTGAGTAGGAACTGATAGACATGATTAGCATCACGGTCCATCGCGTTGACGATGTCCGCAAAGTTACGCAAGATGGTCTGACTGCCCTCAATGAGTATGTCCGGCTCGGGCATGGTCCAGCG
>DAUV01000029.1:455-9213 GCA_002505325.1 Euryarchaeota archaeon UBA623
GAGCGTTCGCTAATGCCTTTTGGTATGCGCTCACGCGCACGGTCGATCAGGGCATCGTAGTCGTAGTCGGTCATCGGCCTGCCGAATCATGGCCCCCTTTTCACCCCACCGGGGGTCATCAGCCTCTTGCGAACGGTCAAAGACTGGAACGGCGCACGAAACTCATGGAGGAGGGACTTGAGGTCAAGGTGGCTCGCACCCACCCCAACGCAAGACTGCCAACTCAAGGTAGCAAGCATGCTGCCGGTTGGGACCTGTACGCCCTTGAGGACTCGATTGTGCCATTCCGACAGAGCATGAAACTCCGGACAGGGTTGCACGTCGCCATACCTGTTGGCTACGAAGGGCAGGTGAGGGCACGCTCCTCACTCGGCTCCAAGGGACTTATTCTGCCCCACAGCATCGGGACAATAGATGCTGACTATCGTGGCGAGTTGTTCGTGCTGATGACTTGGATAGGAGAGGGGGACTCGTACACGGTCAAGGCAGGGGAGAGAATTGCTCAGATGCTGATCTCCCCGATACCAGAGGTTGGTTTCCGTGAAGTCGACTTCGAGGACCTTGGTGAAACTGAGCGCGGAGAGGGCGGTTTCGGCAGCACCGGGCGCTTTTAGCGGTCCAAAGTCGGGATTTACCCGTATTGCATCCCCGGTGAGTTCATAGATAGCCAGCGGTGGGGCGGTTTGATGCCACTGAGCGTAGATGAGTTGCGGGGCAAGGTGGATGCATTCCGCAACAAGGGCCTGAACACCCAGCAGATAGCAGACGAGCTCTCCCTGTCCCAGACCACCATCCAGTGGTTGTCCTCGAGCGGAGTTGCCACAGAGGACCGTCCTTCCGACATCCAGATAGGTTGGAGATCGATTGCGGTCAAGGCCGGCAGGATAGAGGCAGCCTCCTACATCTTCGTCGACATCATCGAGGAGGAGATTGGTGACGAGGTCGATGCGATTGTCGGCATCAGCCTCAATGGAATCGCCTTTGCTCAGGCCATTGCTGGGCAGATGGACCTGGACCTCTCAATTAGCAGGAGCATAAACGAGGACGAGGGTGGTCATCTCTCCGAGGTATTTGCCGGTGTTGCCGGCAAGCGTGTGGTCGTAATCGACGACGTCGTCTCGTCGGGCACCACGATGCGCAAGACCATCAGGAACCTCAGGTCAGCGGGAGCTGACGTCAAACTCTGCATGGTGCTCGCCAATAAGTCGAACAACAACGAGCTCGAGGGCGTGCCCCTTCGTGGACTGGTCAGAGTAGTTTCAGTCTGAGGGAGTCGAATGCACTGGGCGGACCACACCGCGCAGACGCTGCAGAAACGCGGTGATTCGCAGGTCATCGCATCGGGAATCACTCCATCGGGCGAGTTCCACGTTGGTCACCTGCGCGAGATTCTGACTGCCGAGATGATTCATCGTGCCTGTCTAGATGCCAGTATGGACTCACGCTACATCTTCATCGTCGACTCGATGGATCCTCTGCGCAGAGTCTACGATTTCCTCTCACCCGCCTATGAACAGTACATCGGCCACCCTCTCGCCTACATTCCGGCACCGGACGGAGACGGGGAGCCGAGTCCAGATGGCGGCAACTACGCTGATCACTTCCTCGCACCATTCCTCGCCGCACTCAGGGAGATTGGCGTAGAGCCCGAGGTGGTGATGAACCACCAGACCTACGAGAGCGGTGCCTTCGCCGACAAGATCCACTCGGCCATAGAGCAGAAGGACGAGATACGCCGGGTAATCGAAGAAGTCTCTGGCAGAGAAGTACCAGAAGACTGGTTTCCATACAACCCCCTAGGCTCGGATGGCAGCATCGATGGAGTCAAAGTCACTGGATACAATCATCCTCACGTTCACTGGGTTGACAGTCACGGCGTCGAAGGAACTGCGGACATTGGGACCGCACAGGGCAAACTACCCTGGAGGGTCGACTGGGCTGCCAAGTGGGGCATACATGGCATCACCTGCGAGCCAGCCGGCAAGGACCACGGTGCGGCCGGAGGCAGCTATGACACCGGAATACCAATCTGCGAGATGCTAGGCAGCCAGCCACCTCACAAGTTAGTCTACGAGTGGATACAGCTGAAGGGGATGGGGCCGATGTCGAGTTCGACGGGGCTGACTGTCGGACCTATGGATGCGCTCGCCCTTGTACCTCCTGAGATAATGCGCTACGTCATCGCACGCAGCAAGGTCGGCCGACACATAGACTTCGACACCGGTCCAGCCCTGTTCCAGACCGCTGACGAGTACGAGCGCCTAGTGACAGAACCCCCAAGCGGCTCGGACAAAGAGCTATCTCGCCGTCAGCAGATAGCGCGTGACACCCAACTCGGTGCACTGAGACTAAGTCAGGTCGAGAGAGGTGCGGATCCCGCTGGTTCAGTAGCTGGAGTCTCGTTCCGTCACCTCGCGATGCTTGCTCAAATCAAGTCTAGTGATGACGACGTCTGGAATTCATTACGCAAATCTGGACACTTGGAGGGGGCCGCTGGAGATTCCCTGACAGGGAGGTTACACAGGATGCGAAACTGGGTCGACGGTCCGCACTTCCCCGATGCTGCGAGGGTCGAGGTACGCACAGACATTAGCGATGAGTTACGTGCCAATCTGACCAACCAGCACAGGCAGTTCCTGTCCGCATTAGGGGATTCTCTCGAGGATTGCGAGTGGACTGAGAAAGCGATTGGAGATTGTATCAGGTCTGTGGCAGCCGAAGTCGGAATCGGCGGCCGTGAGGCTTACGTAGCCCTGTATTGGATGATTCTCGGCAAGAGCCACGGCCCCAAGGCGTCATCACTGATGGCTGAGATGGAAAGTGAGCATCTCCTGTCTCTAATCAGTCACTTTTGATCCCTAGATAGAATCTTCCATAGATACACGGATATTGCAACGAGTGCAATAGCCCAACCTGGAATGATCAAGAGTACGGCAATGATTGCCGCAACCTGTTCAAGCATGAAGTTGAGAGGGAGCCTCTAGACTTCAACGATGTGCTTCGGGAACTGTTGACTACAGCGAGCCTATCTCGAGGAGTCTTGGCTCTGGCATGCCCTTCATCGCCTCGTCTATTGCCTCGACTTCCATGTGGGCCCCTGCCATGGTGGTCACGAACGGGATGTTTAGCTCGACTGCAAGTCTGCGCATCATGTTCCCGTCGAGTACGGCCCCTCCGGTCGAGCGCGGCGTGTTGATGACGAGGTGGATCTTTCCTTGACGCATCAGATCTAGGGCATCGGGGCTACGGCGCTCGGCGATTCTGTAGCAGGTTTGAATGTCTAACCCACCGACGTCACGCAGAACGTGAGCGGTGCCACGTGTCGCATAGAGCGTGAAGCCCATCTCCTGCAGCCTGCGAGCCTCGTCGATTATGGCTAACTTATCTCCATCCTTGACAGTGATGTAGACCCCTCCCTCAACAGGGACTGGTAACTCAGTGGCGAGTCTTGCCTTGAGGTAAGCTGCGGCTGGCCTTGCGTGCGAACCCATCACCTCGCCTGTCGACTTCATCTCAGGACCGGGTGCCGGATCAAGGCCTCGCAACTTGATGAAGGGGAAGACGGGTGCCTTGACACAGACCGCATCAGTCTGCGGCTCAGGCACGTTGAGTTCACTGAGTTTGTTACCCAGAGCGAGTCTTGCCGCTATTCGGGCCAGCGGCACGCCGGTCGCCTTTGCTACGAATGGGAAGGTGCGCGAGCCCCTAGGATTCACCTCAAGCACGTGCAGCACCTCGTCTCGTATGGCGAACTGAATGTTGTAACATCCCCTGATGCCGAGCTCTAAGCCGATTCTTCTAGTCCAATCCTCGACCTCGGCGAGCACATGTTCCGGGATATTCTGAGGTGGGATGAAACAGGTCGAGTCGCCAGAGTGGATTCCAGCCTCCTCTAAGTGTTCCATGATGGCCCCTATCAGAACATCCTCGCCATCACACACGGCGTCTACATCGAGCTCTATTGCGTTGCCGAGGTACTCGTCGATTAGTAGTGGGCGATCAGGAGCGAGGTATGCCTCCTCCATGTAGGCCTCAAGTTGCTTGTCATTGGAGAGAATCTCCATCCCTCTGCCTCCAAGGACGTAGGAGGGGCGTATCAGCACAGGATAACCAATCTCGTGAGCCGCCTGCCTGACTCCCTCTGGTGTGCTCGCAGTCGAACCTCTTGGCATCCTCAGACCATTGCGGACTGCGAAGGCCTCGAAGCGCTCGCGGTCGCTGGCCTCATCGATCGCGTCGGGCGTAGTCCCCTCCATCACCAGGTGAAGTCCGAGCGTGGAGAGGTGGGTGAGATTGTCTCTAAGAGGTAATGCGAGGTTGATGGCAGTCTGTCCACCAAACTGTAGAAGGATGCCGTGAGCCCGTTCCCTGAGAAGTATCTCAGAGACAGACTCCAGTGTCAGTGGGTCGAAGTACAGTCTGTCGCTCGTGTCGAAGTCAGTAGATACTGTCTCTGGATTATTGTTGATGATGATAGCCTCGTGACCTAGATCTCGTATCGCACCAACTGCGTGGACGCAGCCGTAGTCGAATTCAATTCCCTGCCCTATGCGAATAGGACCTGAACCGATGACCACTATCCTCTGCTTCAGTGACTCTTCTAGTCCGGGCACGTAGTCGATGCCTGTGGGCGCCGAGCCACCCTCGTAGGTGGTGTAGTAATACGGTGTGACGGCAGCGAACTCGGCTGCACATGAATCGACCATCCTGAATACCGGGTGCACACCCAATTGGTGGCGTCTTCGAGTGACTGCGAACTCGTCGGCTCCTTCAGGCAGGAGCTTGAAGCCGCTAGCAGGGAACCCAGCTAGTGCATCAGCAATGTGTAAGTCAGTGAAGCCAGCCCCCTTCCACAGCCTCATCTCAGCCTCGGGCACCTCTGCTGGCGGAAGGCCAATCTCGCCGGCCGCGCGGATCTCCGTCTCGATAGCGGCCATGTTCTCAAATCGGTGCAGGAACCATCGGGTAATGCCTCCTGACATGTCGCGTACATCTTCTATTGAGTAGCCGCGACGGAAGGCCTCGAACAGGGCCCCCATACGCCTGTCAGTAGGTACCCTAAGCCAATCCTCAAGCAGGGCTTCGGGAAGTGGTTCAAATGCCCGCTCGTCCATCGACTCGCCACCCGATGCATTTGCCATCGTCAGCGGCCTTGGGTGGGGCTGGTCGTACTCTAGGCTCGCCCATGCCTTGAGGAAGGCTTCCTCAAAGCAGCGTCCTATTGCCATCACCTCACCTGTGGATTTCATCGAGGTACCTATGGTGCGATCGGCGGTACGGAACTTATCGAAGGGCCAGCGTGGTATCTTGACCACGCAGTAGTCAAGAGTAGGCTCAAAGGCTGCCGTGGTACCCTCTCCAGTGATTGGATTCGGAAGTTCGTCAAGCGTATAGCCAACGGCGATGAGTGCTGCCATCCTAGCTATCGGATACCCGGTCGCCTTGGATGCGAGGGCCGAGGAGCGGGAGACACGCGGGTTGACCTCGATGACACAGTACTCTCCGGTGGACTGTTTCACTGCGAACTGCACGTTGCACCCGCCCTTGATGTTCAGCCTCCTGATTAGTTTGAGAGCTGCGTCGCGCAGAGTTTGGTGATCCCTATCTGAGAGGGTTTGTTGAGGGGCGACCACGACTGATTCACCAGTGTGTACTCCCATTGGGTCGAGATTTTCCATAGTGCACACAATGATGGCGTTGTCAGCGTTGTCGCGCATCACCTCATACTCATGCTCCTGCCAGCCAAGGATACTTTCCTCGATTAGCACCTGCCCTATCGCCGAGTGCAAGATGCCCTGACTCGCTATCTCGACCAGTTCGCCGGTGTTGTAAGCAGTGCCTCCACCGAGCCCACCTAGAGTGAATGCAGGCCTGATAAGCAGAGGGTAGCCACCGAGTTGATTGACGGACTCGAGGACCTGTTCGATTGAGTCACAGGCTATCGCCTTGCAAACAGGCAGATCAATCTCCTCGCACACTTTCTTGAACAAATCTCGGTCCTCAGCCTCGTCAATCGCCGTGAGGTTGCAACCGATGAGTTCGACGCCCAACTCATCGAGAGATCCGTCATGGGCCAGCGCTGCGGCGATGTTGAGAGCGGTCTGCCCCCCCATTCCTGCTAGAAGAGCGTCGGGCTTCTCGATCTCCATGATGCGCTTAACGACCTCAGGGAGTAGTGGCTCGATGTAGATGCGGTCAGCCATCTCAGGGTCGTTCTGTATGGTTGCAGGATTGGAGTTGATTAGTACAACCTCGTATCCTTCTGCTCGTAGCGCCCTACAGGCCTGCGAGCCAGAGAAGTCGAATTCAGCTGCTTGGCCGATGCGAATAGGTCCACTTCCAAGGATGACTACTTTGCTGATATCTTCGCGTCGCGGCATCAGCTATCACCTCCTCTGACTACGACCCTCTGACCACCTGCCAAGTAATCAGCCACCATCTCGGAGAAGCGGTCGAACAGTGGAGAGGCATCGTGAGGACCGGGGCAGGCCTCAGGGTGGAACTGGATAGTAAATGCTGGTTTTCCTACGAGATCAAGTCCTTCGACAGTGCGGTCATTGGCGTTGATGTGCCGTACTTCAAAGTCCGCCTCTAGAGTATTCTTGCCGACCTCAGAGCGTGCCCCACTCGGGTGTGGGGCGAGCATGCCCTTTTCGGGGTCCTCTACCGCGAAGCCGTGATTCTGACTAGTGATGTGTACTCTACCGGTCTGCAAGTCAATCACGGGTTGATTTGCACCTCTGTGACCATAGCGCAGCTTGTAGGTGTGCAGACCGGCTGCCAGCCCCATCAACTGGTGGCCGAGACAGATGCCCATCACCGGCATGTCAGCGCGTACAGCAGCGGCTAGGGATTCTCGCGCCGAGGTAGCATCGCCAGGATGAGCAGGGTCGCCCGGTCCATTAGATGCGAACAGAGCATCTGGATGCCATTCAGAAACGATAGTGTCGAAATCCATCGAGGCGGGGCACCAAACGACCTCAAAGCGCCGGCACAACTCACGCAGGATGTTGTGCTTGATACCACAATCAAGAGCGGCGAGTCGAGGGAGGGGATTTCCATCGTCATCCCGTGCTCCTGCATTGAGCAGTATCGCGTCAGCCCTAGTCACTGAGGCCACAAGATCGTCGGCATCAGGAGGGGTCATTTCAGCGAGAATCTTCTTCATCTCGGTGGCGCGTTCCTTGGGGCCGAAGACGCACAGCACGGTGCCGTGCTCGCGAACCCTACGCGTCAGTGCGCGTGTGTCCACTCCCTCGATTCCGGGCACGCCATGTACGGCAAGGAACTCATGTACGCTACCAACGGAGTCTCGGTGGTCTGGGGTCTTCATCAACTGTCTGCAGACAACCCCACGTGGGTGCACACCTGAAGATTCGGAGATTCCTGGCAAGATGCCGTAGTTGCCTAAGAGTGGCCATGTGAAGGTCAAGACCTGTCCTGCAAAGGATGGGTCAGTCAAGCTCTCTTGGTAGCCGCACATCCCAGTTGTGAACACTAGTTCTCCTTGTGCTATACCTTCGGACCCGAACAGCCTTCCCTCGTACCTAGTGCCGTCAGCAAGCAACAGCAGACCCATCGCGCCACTTGCCTGCTGACGCTCTGCAGTTTCAAGAAGCGAATCGGTTGCATCAGTGAAGGAAGGAGGGTCAAGAACCCCCGGTACGCCAGCGCCGGGGACAAAGCCCCGTGGCGGTGTCGTGCCCGACATCAGCAATCCTGCTGGAGTACCCCTCTTAATCCTTGAGAGAGAATTGGGCGGTAAGCATTCTTGGAGACTCGCTAATCAGTGCTGTTCCGGACCTTCTTGGCGCGCTTGCTAGGGACTACCTCAATATCCCCTCCGGCGAACCTAGTCGACTCGTCGAGTGTGCCCACCAATGACTCTAGGAAGACTGCTAGAGCTGCGACCTCGGAATGAGGTTGATTTCCGATTGACACGTTGTAATCTGCTATTCTGAACAATTCACCAGGGACCTTAGTACCTCCAACTACAACTACCATAGGGGCATCCTGAGAGATGTTCTGGACTGCCTCTCTCCAAGGCTCGCCATACATCGTCAGGTGGATTATTGTACCACCCTTGGAGAAGCGGCGCAGCCATCCCATCGGCTTAGCCTCATAGCGGCACTGAAAGTTACCACCGAACCTCTCGGTCACGGAATTCCATGTCTCTAGAGCAGAGGGATCTTCCTCTCCTGACAGAATCACCTCATCCGCACCGAAGGCCCGGGCCGTCAGTCCGAGGTGCGAGGTTATTCTCTTGTCTCGCTCGCGCCTGTGACCAAGTCTAAGCACGGAGAGCCTGGTGTTGGAACTGTCTGTCACGAACTCAGACGAGAGGGGGTGCCTCATCAGCATGACCCTCGATTACCGAGTCTTGCCTCTCGGGAAGGACATCGATGTCCATACTCATCATCGAGCCCCTGACCCACTCGAGAAGTATGGAATCGACTTGCATCTTGGTTGCTAGATGGATAAGTGTGGCAATAATTGTCAATCGTCCTGAGGCCGTCAGTGCGGTCGTGGTATCCAAATCTCCCAACAGAGTCATCCTACCTATAGGTTCTAGGACAAGGAACAGAGTTAGTACAGCCAGCACACCTCCAGCGTTCGATGTGAGTGACTGCCCCTTTTCTCTGCCCATAGTCAACAGAATGGTAGCGACGAGTGTAATTGCCGGCACAATCAAGGTAAGTCTGTAATAACTGAAATCGCCAATCATAGATGCGGGAAGGTCCGAGTCACCCAGCGATTC
>DAUV01000125.1 GCA_002505325.1 Euryarchaeota archaeon UBA623
GCGCCGGCGAGACTGGTCCCTTTATCTGCAGGACTTGGTGCTTGATTGGAACTCTGCGAGAGCGATTATTCTAGAGTACGGTGCAGCGGTTCCGCCACCATGGAACCCCTGGTGGTCGGACATGCCGATGTCATTCGCGCCCGCAGTCATCAAGGCGCTAGTGGGTTCATCCATCGAGAACGGAGCGTTACGTCTGCATGATGGCGCCACCGCCTGGTCACCAGACATCTGCATCGAAGATATCGGACTGCCAGCCCCCTCAACTGGGAGTTGGCCGCGGTGGACTATGGTGCACAACCACGGTATCCTGAAATCTGCTCTAATGACACTCGGTATCGAGCATCACCACAAAGGAGATGACATTGTAATCTCATCACACTGGGAGGGACTGATTGAGGGTCTGGGGCTCGAAGTCGACAATGGGTCTGTGTGTATCGCTGTAGAAGCTGGACCTCATATTGACGATAGAGTGGGTAGGATTCGCAAAGCAACGGACGTCATCGCACAGGAGGATGCTCGTCTAGAGGACTTAGAGGGTCGGCGGGCGGTCGTCAGGATGAGGGCTGAGACAGCAGCAAGGCAGGAAGGACTCGGGATAGGAGATACCGATGCAGCGGGAAAGGCTGCGGCAGATGAGATCGAGAACCTTGGACCTGTGAACAAGGATGCCTTAAGGAAAGCCAGGATGCTCATTGACGAACACGAGGTTGACCGTTCTCTGTGGTTGGTCAGACGTCTATCGAAACTCCGCTGGGAGGACTCGGTTCCATGTAGAGTGGGATCTCGAATGGGCAGACCAGAGAAAGCCGGAGTGCGCGAGATGAAGCCAATGGTCCACGCTCTATACCCAATAGGCGAGAATGGAGGACCGCAGCGACTGCTGGGGCAGGCCGCCGGTAAGGGTGTCATCCGAGTCGAGATGGGGCCGCGCTTGTGCGACAAGTGCGGGCAAGAGTCCCCACATCTGAGATGCCACAACCGACTGGTCTCTGGAGAAGCGGTTGAGTGTGGGGGGCGCACTCAGGAGAGCAAACGCCGAGGCGGGCAATTCAGGCGCAGGAAAGGGCAGAGAACTAGTGTACCACTAGGCGGTATTCTAGAGATTAAGAGGCGTGCACTCGGACTTGACAGATTGCCGAAAAGAATCAAGGCAGTAAAGGGTCTAGTCTCAATAGACCAGACTCCTGAACCAATCGAAAAGGGGATACTGCGAGCAAAGCATGAGGTCTCGGTGTTCCGAGACGGCACCTCGCGCTACGACATGAGCGATGTCCCGATTACTCACTTCAAACCTAGCGAAATAGGCACTCCTTGGAATAAGCTGCATGATCTAGGATATTCTCACGACATCTTCGGTGTGGCTCTCGACTCGGATGAGCAGATGCTTGAGTTGATGCCTCAGGACTTCGTGCCTTCCATACTAGCCAAGAGTCACCTCCTGAGCACATGCCACTTCGTAGACGACTTGTTGGTGCGATTCTATGGAATGGAACCTTTCTACGAGGTTTCTGACGAGTCTGATTTGGTGGGCCATCTGGCTATCGGGCTAGCACCGCATACATCTGGCGGTGTGCTGTGCCGAATCATCGGCTGGACCAGTGCCTCTGCTGGATATGCCCACCCCCTGTTCCACGCTGCGAAGAGACGCAACTGCGACGGTGATGAAGACAGTTTGATGATGCTGTTAGACGGTTTGTTGAATTTCTCTAGGTCAATCTTGCCAGCAGGAAGGGGTGGCCGGATGGACGCCCCTCTAGTTCTAAGCACACGCATCAATCCGAGCGAGATTGACAAGGAGGCCCTCAATGTCGACTGTTCATGGTCCTATAACCGAGCATTCTACGAGGCGACGAAGTCGCAGCCGCATCCGAGCGAGATAGAAGGAATTGTTGACTTGGTTAGTAACAGGCTTGGCGCTGTAGGAGAAATTCGCGGGTATGGCTGGACTCATGACTCGGGCCGACTCGACGCTGGTCCGAAGAATTCGTCGTACAAGACCCTCAAAACGATGGAAGACAAGATGCTTGCTCAACTGGCTCTCGGAACTGATTTGAGACCTGTCAGTGCGCAGCGTGTAGCCTCGCAGGTCATCGAATCTCACTTCCTTCCTGACCTACGTGGAAACCTCATGGCATTCACACGTCAGAAAGTTCGTTGCGTCAAATGTGCTGCTTCGTACCGCAGGATGCCACTAGCGGGCAAATGTATCCAGACCGTTTCGGTGGGCGGCGGCCTAGTTGGCTCAAGAGACGGTGACAGCATCCTGTGCGGGGGCAATGTCGTTCTGACGGTCTCCGAGGGGGCGGTTCGCAAGTACATCGAGATTACTCGGAACGTCATCGAGAGATACGGCGTCGATGACTACACCAAGCAGCGAGTTGCTTGGATGACTGACAGCGTTGACTCTCTGTTCAATGACGACACAGTCACTGTGATGACGCTCAGCGACTTCGTCTAGTAGTTGATTTCTAGGGTCCGCAGGACTTTATCCATCCACTGAAGCTTCTCCATCTTGGTCTCAGTATCAGTCACTCCGGACCACCTGCCTACGACATCGGTCCTAGTGCCCAGCATCGTGATTGATTCCTTAGGCACCCCCAAAGATCGTACCACGCACGCGGCCCGGTCACCGTCGGTGAACCCTCCAGGATTGTGCATGCCAGGAATCGCTGCAGGAGTCTGATGAGTCAGCACAAGAGGCGGGGGTGTTGATGCCCCCGCAGCTATCTCTAGTAGCGACTTCCACTCAGAAACGTTGTCGCCATGGGCGTGCAGGAATACTGGGATGCCCCGCTTGACCGCTTCGATGATCCCTTGGCCGCCGTCACCATCGCTGACGACGCATGCCAGACGCGACCATGCTCGTTCCGCCGTGGAGTCGGGCAGAGTTGAGAGTACGCCTGCGGAGCCATCGGCTGCGACCATCAGGACGGGTCGCTTCAGCACTCGCAGAACCTCTTCGGCCTCTACAGCCGCACCGAGGACTGCCACTTCTGTGGGTCTGAGTACCATTCTTCGAATCAGACCTGCCACAGTGGCAGCCCTGCGGGGGCGGGTCCAGTCATTGATTTCCGACGCCTCGACCGCTTCGAGTAAGGACAGGGCACTGTTGGAGTCGGGGTTGAGTTCCCACTCGAAATGCTCGCGGACCTCCGTCTGGATGGCAAGCAGTTCGTCGACGACTGGAAGTAGGTCGGTCGGTCTGTTCATCTGGCCTCACTCCAGTAGAAGGGTACGGTGAGTGTTGAATAACCCTCGCGGCCCACTGCTTGCCAATGCCGATGCCGCTTGCGCTGCCACAAGTGGAGGACGAGGTCCTGCTAGCCCGCTACCCCTTCCTACCCCAAGGCAGAGAGCACATGCGCAGTGTGCTAGAGAAGAATGGAATCTCGGTTGAGGACCTGATAGACGAGCCGTGGTTGGAGGACGTCAGGACCCGGGGGCGACTACGACTGCTCGACAGTGTGATGCACAAGGATGGTGCTGACATCGCGACTACTGTCGACATGTCAACAGAGATAGGCAGGATGACTGAGGTGCTCTCGTTCCTACACGCTATGTTGGTCGTCTGCGCCTCGTTCAATGAGAGGTTGTTGGCCCGATGGATAGAGGGTGAGGCGACTAGAGCCGACCAATTATTTGGAATGGACTTGGA
>DAUV01000016.1 GCA_002505325.1 Euryarchaeota archaeon UBA623
TAGGTCACCGGCCTTGTACAGGTGAGGGTAGGCACCAACTGCTGAGGGACCTTTCTCGGTGATGAACGGGCCGTCGTCACCCATTAGCTTGCTCACCGCCTTCTTGCCGGCGACCCCTCCAACGATTGCTCCCACGGGCCCGCCCACAGCGAGGCCTGCTGCCGTGCCGATGATTTCAGCGCCCTTGCTCAGTGCGCCCTCGCTGATATCGACGATGTCATCGATGATGCTGGAGTCTTCTTCCTCCTCTTCTGGAGGATTGTCGTGCGGCATCATAGCATCCCCTTATCCAGCACACTGCGGTCGCCATGATAGAACTCCACGTCGTCCTCATCAAACTCCTTGTCGCCAACCCCTCCCTTGGCCGGAGTGAGTTGGATTACCGCACCACCGGCTCCGTGTAGGGCCTCGTAGGCCAGCACCTCACCATCGTAGTTGTTGTGTTGCCCCATGGTCGCGGCCATCCACCATGCCGGTTTGTAAGCTACGACCTTGCTGACTCTAATCTGACCCTGGATATCACGACTCAACTGACTGATGTCCTCGAGTCGACCGTTCTCGAAGAACTCCAGTATCTTGCGGTTCCACTCATCATCCTTGGCTGAGTGTATCCTGTCGTCGGCGGGGTCGATGTGCTCGGTGAACATCCTGTTGGAAAGGCTCGCCACCACCACCACTACGACCTTCTTGCCGAGTTTTGACATGGCGTCGCGCGCCGCTTTTCCGAGCACTATTTGCTCGGCACGGTTAGAATACACATTGCTTGAGACGATGCATGCCGGTATCCGATTGTCTGGATTCAGCAATTTGAGAGCGACCACTGAGCCGGTGTCGATGGGGAAGCCATCGAAGGCCACCGTGCGCGCGTGTAGGCCGCGGGCCTCGCACGCCTCCCTGTAGCACTCTGCGTACTCCGCGTCCATATGGAACTCGTATGGCATCGATCCGAGGAAGTGGAAGTCGTCGTCGACGTGGGTGAATACCGGCTTGGGATGAGCCTGTATCTGATGTCCAACGATGCTGGGCCATGTAGTTGAATAAATCAGCATCAAGTCCGCATCGCTCTCCTCAATGCGCTGTCGACAGGTATCGAAGGCATCGCGTAACTTGCCCCAACCCTCGTTCTGCTCCGAAGCAAGCAATGGGTGCGGATGCGGTGGGACATACAATCCGAGTACGATTTCAGGTTCCTCACTCATTCAATCACCTCAGAGGACTAACTGGCGTGTGGCTTCATTGGGATCCCAAGCCGCGATTGCGTTACCTGTTCCAATAACAGATTGGTAGCCATAAATTTCCGCGGGGTAATCAGGCATGCCCATCGCGGCCATCATCCAAGTCAGGCCGCCACCTTCTGCCTCGGCCATCGTCTGTTCGATCATTTCTGGCAGCACGTCGATAACCTCCTGCATCTCGCCCCGTCTCATCATATCGATGATCTTCATGTCCCAGACATACTGGCTATGATTGTAGATGTGCTCGCGACTCATGTCCTCGGGCAACGGCGCTTCGGTCACGAAATGCCTGTGCGATAGTGAGTGACTGGCTACCAATACGACTTTCTTACCGCTGGCTTCGATTGCCTTCATCACGGCATCCCCCAATGCAGTGGCCTGCTCGTTCATCACCTCGTTCGAGTAGTAATGCGTCGAGCGATTGCTGCTAATGGTCACTATCGGCTTGTCCCAATCAGGATTGAGCATGTGGCAACTAACAATGGTGCCGTAGTCGACCCTGAAGTCTGGGTTTCGCATCATTTTGGTTATGATTCCAGCCTCGGCAGCAGCGTCGTGCATGGCCTCGGCCATCTCGACGTCGACTGTGATGTCATGATTGAATCTGAACAGGTTGGGGAAGATTGGGTCTACGCTGATGTTCTGGAAGCGTTCAAGTCCGAGGAAATGAGTGCCTACGTAGGTCTGCCAGTGCGGAGTCAGGACGACAATACAGTCGTAGTCGATGCCTTTCAACTTGCGAGCCAGACTGTGGTAGCCCCAACGCAGAGCCTCCCAGCCACCCTCAGAGAACGGTTCGTTCTGCTCGGGATTCTCCGCATAGACGACATGTGGAGGGTGGGGTGCAAGGCATCCAAGCACAACTTCTCCCTTTGCCATGTTAACCTGAGGTGAAGAAATCTAAAGAAAACCTTCCGGAAGAACTCGCAGCCTTCATGGAGGTGTGCAATAGCCGCATCGACATGAAGTGGGAGGAGGCCCCTCTGTGGCCCGTTGCCGTGCCGAGCCTGTTCGGTTTCGCCTTCGCGTGTATACCTCACATCGTCGAAGGCGTGCCTAGACTGTTCGACTGGGATTTGGCCACTCCGTTTGTAGGACTAGTCATCGCGAGCACGCTCCTGTACTTCGCTCCGGAGCCAGCAGGAGGAAGCACCGAGTTGATTGTAGGAGCGAACGTAGGGATGTTGCTGGCATTCCTACCTCAGCTTGCCTTCTTCGTATGGTTCGTCCCGGTCATACTGTTCTGGATCTTTCAGTCCATGTATGTCTGGAAGCGCAACTTTCCAGCGTTTCGGATTGGCACTTGGATTGGCCTAGGGGCAGTATCAGGCCTCTTCATCGGTGGTCTGTTCGCCCACTTCATTCTCTGAACGGCGCGTTGCCTGTTCAATGACGAGTCCCGCGATGAAAAAGGCCGGTATGGACAACAGTATTGCACTCCAGATTAATTCGTCATCTACGTAATCCATGGTGATGTGAAGCTCACCCACTCCCTCGGCTATTCCGGCCACTCTGCATAGGATTAGATGTGTGTCATAGATAGA
>DAUV01000048.1 GCA_002505325.1 Euryarchaeota archaeon UBA623
AATCGGCGTCCTTGATGGTGACGCAGGCTTACTAATCGAGTCGCTCCAGAAGGATATGGATGCCGCCTCACTGGAACTAGAGTATGAGGCGGCGGCTAGGACTCGTGACCTAATCGGCTCGGTTCAAAGGACTGTCTCTCAGAGAGTAGTGCACAGCAGGTTCTACCAGGATTGCGACGCCATTGGCTTCGCCTCCAGAGGAGATACCGGAATGGTTGTGGTCCTGAATGCAAAAGACGGTGTCGTCCAAGGGCAACTTGAGTACCCGTTGATCCATAGAGGTGATATTGCCGATTCGGTCGCCTGTGTCCTCGCTGAGCACTACTCAGGCACCAAGCCCCCACGCACTGTCCTCGTCCCGACACCTATCGGTGAATCGATGGGAGCTTGGCTGGTCGAACGACGCGCCGGCGCCGTCGAGGTCAGAGTGCCTAAGCGCGGTGAACTAGCTTTACTACGCGGGATGGCTGATCAGAACGCCGAGGCGCAGGTTGAACGTCACCAGAAGAGGCGGTCGGGCAGCCTCGAACAGGCTGCCGCTGATGATGCGGCGAGGCTGCTCGGATTAGATTCGCTTGATCATATCGTGTGCTTTGACATGGCCCAATTACAGGGTGACGAGCGTGTCGGAGCATCGGTCGTACTACGCAATGGCAGACCAGCGAAGAAAGAGTATCGGACCTATCGAATCAAGAGCAATGCGCCAGATGATCTCAGGATGATGTCTGAGGTAGTTGAGCGGTGGTTGAAGCACCAAGATGGCTGGCCCGATTTGCTGTTGCTGGATGGTGGCCAAACCCACCTGTCAAGTATCCTGAGAATGCTAGACAGCCACGGCCTGACCGGGCGCTTCCCGGTGGCTGCATTGGCCAAACGCGAGGAGACGCTGCACATGGACGACCGTGAGGCACAGATTCTAAGCAAGCACGGCAGGGTTCTGGTCCATGCTCGCGATGAGGCTCACCGTTTCGTCAACCGCTACCATAGAAAACGGCGTAGCAAGGGTGCGATAGGCGACCCTCTAGAAGGGATTGATGGGCTTGGGGCGAAGAAGATTCAGGCTCTGCTCCGACACTTCGGTGGCAGACGCGGGATAGAGCACGCGGGTGTCAGGGAGTTGTGCGAAGTCCCGGGAATAGGCAAGGCGATGGCTGAGCGGATACACGGGCACCTGAACGGCTAGTCTCCTCACCAGCCTTCCTCGCCTTCTTTGAGCTTCCATTCCGCCTCTTCCTCCTCGAAGAACGCCTCATCGACGACCACGATCTTGTCGTCCAACTTGCCGAACTCTGACTCCATGGCCAACTCAGTGATTTTCTGCTCCTCCGCTGAAGATTCCTCCTGCTTCTTCTCATTACGTTCCATCTTGAGTCTCCTGCGTCTGCTAATCAGAAGCCCTAGACCGACCAGAAGCACGAATAAGTACGGAGCGAGTTCCCCTAGAACAAACATCCAACTGACCTCAACAGAGTAAGACACGATGTCCGAATTTTTGCTGCATTGCGCCCAAGTCGTCGCTTCGGGACACACCGGGGTCCTGTACACTACCACCTGTCTGCCGTCGACCTCAGTCAACTCTCCGAGGCCCATCTGGCTCTCAAAGCTGAGTAGTCTGACCGAATTCGGCAGATGTATCTCCATCCTTGCAGAGGATCGGATGGTTCCGAACACGGTGTGCTCCATCAACGGTGTCACTTCGAGGAAGAACTCCGCCCCCTCTACCTGAATCCCTGAATCGGTCAGTATCGGTGATCCAAAGGCAGCTGCTATCTGGTTGGCTATGATGAAGCCAATGGCCGCGGGTTGGGCATTGATGTCTATGTCTTCGCCCCTGAGTGCAGCTGTTACGACAGTGCGTTTGATGTTGAAGCCGAAGCGGAGAGGGACACTGTCGCCGACCTCCGAATTGCTCGGCATCGTGATGTCACCGAACCCCAATGAAGGGGACACTGGCGTATCAGCGAGGTCTGCCGAGATGGAGTACGGGCCCATTCCAAAGTCCTGTACGGTCTCGAACGCCCCCTCGGCATCTATGACCTCTCCAGACCTCATTTCCAGTTCATCGCCCAACAACTCCATCCCAAGATTGGATATTTCGACGTCTATCGGCTCTCCGACCCCCAGTTCCAATGTAGCCTCAAGATCTGAGCCAGCAAGCAGTCCGCCTTGTAGGCGGTCGCCCATCACGATGGCGCGTCTCAGAATGTCGGCAGGGACTGGGTGCAAGGTGATATCGTCCTCACCCAAGTCGATGCCCAATCGGTAGATTTCCAGCACCACCTCGGCATTGAACTGGACCTCGGCGGCAAACGAGGTCTCTCGAATCGCAAACTTCTCGATGTCAACCTCGATGTCAAGTGATACGCAGGTCTTTTGGTTTGAGCCGCAAATCAAATCTGGGCTGTCGTCCTCACAGGGATCGGATTCGAGGCAGATGGGGTGTCTCCAGTCAAAGATCCTAGTTCCAGTGAAGCCGAAATCATGCTCCCCTCCCCCTGTTATGGGGGCTGAGATGACAATTGTGGATGGGTCTCCAATGGTCGACTCTATCCACTCTGGCAAATGCAAGGTCAAGGTGAGTTCGGTGCTCGGCATGTCGTCGGGGAGTAGGTTCTGAAGCCATCCGGTGTCAGTGGAGAGTTCGAGTTCGACCACGTTCATAATCGAGGCGAGGTCTTCGTCGTTGACCATTGATAGGTCAATGGTGGTGATGTCCCCTCCACTATTCTCAAGCATCCTCTCGACTACAGAAGAGACCCTCATTGGGGTGGACTGCGAGGTAGTTTCGAGGACGACGGGCCACGATCCATCCATGGCGTCCTTGCCCTCGATGCAATAACTGACTTCGAGTGCCTCCTCACAGGTCACTCCGGGGGTGTGACGGAAGTCCAGTCCACCTTCGGAATCGGCTTGCGCAAACTGCGGGGTGCCGAACCAAATATTGGCACCCAGAGCGTCGGAAAATGCCGAGGACAGTTCCTCAATGGGTATCCCCTGAATAATCGCAGATAGATCCTCGTCGACCTCCTGGTCAAGCAACCTAATGCCATCGGAAGTCACCCAAGGAATCTCGATGGTGCCGTCATGCAGGTCAGCATTCCAGTTGTCTAGAGTGCTGTAATCTAGGTAGTGAATCGATATCTCAAGGTCGAATCGTGAGTTCTGAGTGTCGGTGGCATCCACTATCAGGTCAATCTTCACCGAGGGTTCTCTCGGGTCAATGCTGGCGGTCGGAGTGGTAATCGACCTGTGAACGAGATTGGAAACAAGCCTAACCGAGTTGAGGGTCGCCTCGGTTACCACTTGGGTGTTATCGACGGTTATGATGGAATATGTCTGAGGATGGCCATCGCGAAATGTCGTCTTGGTCAAACCTGGGGCCTCAACGCTGCTCACGTCGGCGTAACTAGGCGGTATCACCGAGAGTTCGACTGAATGACCCATTGGTGAGGTGGTGTTGAACTCTGAGGTCAATACCGCCCCCATGGTCAGCATACCCTGCATCATTCGGTTGATGTCTGAGGTCTCCGGTTTCAGGCCGAAGGCGCTGGTGTCGACCTCTATCTGTAACACGGCCTCAAAACACAATGGTGGTTGGAACGGGTCGTTGTCAAAGCCGTTGACCTCATCTATCGAATCGTAATCAGAGTCGTAAACGCAACTAGCGTCCGGTTGTGCCTTGAAATCGACCTCGGAGACTGTGGTTATGGTGGTGGTATTGACATTGGGAAAGTTGATGTCAATGAATTCCTCCATTATTTCCTCAATCCTCTCCAGCATCAAATCTGACACGGTGTCACCACCACTCCTGTGAAGACTCTGATAGTTGCGGATATAATCTGCAGGAATCCCATCCCATGGTGCACTATCGCCTTCAAGATCAAGGTCGCTGAGCTGCAAATCATCCCTTGACATCTCGTGAACTGAAAGTCCGACCTTCATCTCAACCATCTCTGCGTCCTCGATTCCTATCTCGACAGAACTCCGCATCCACTCCTGCCCAGGGGTCTGATCCAACGACGAGTCGTAATCGTCGCAGACCCCACTGGCACTATTCCATGTCGCGCAGATGTCGTTCACGACATCGGGTTGTCCAGGAGGAGGATCGGCTGCCGCAATAGGCGCCATCAGAAGCATGACGAGGAGGGCTGCAGTACGCTGCACAGGCACAGGCATGAACATCAGAGCCATAAGTCTGAATCCAAAATGCTTCGACCAGAGGTCAGATGCACAGGGAAAATCCGCACCGCCGTCTCGCCGATTCTGTTGAGAAGGTATTGCGCGAGACTGGATTGGGGCATGAGGAGTGCATAGCACTCCTAAATCGGTTACCAAGAAAGTGGGAGAGGTTTTCCAATGTCGTTCTGTTGCCAAACTTGGCATTCCAAGAAGAGTGGGATTTGCATGTCTCTGAAGAAATTTGGAGAGCGGTTGCCGAGGCGTTGAAGACCGAAAGGGTGGCAAGACTTGGGGAGATATCAGGCGAGATGCGCGAGAGTTCCGTCGAGATGTTGCTCGGTGAGGACGATTGGGTCGTACGTCGGGAGAGCGGGGTGGATTACGGCTACAACCTCACCCAGTGCATGTTCTCGGCGGGCAACGTCAACGAGCGACGCAGGATGGGCGAGATGGTCGGCGTAGGGGAAGTAGTGGTCGACCTGTATGCCGGTATCGGCTACTATTCACTGCCCATGCTCGTCCACTCGCAGGTCGGACACGTCCACTGCTGCGAGTGGAATCCGAACGCAGTGCGAGCGCTCGAATCGAACCTTGATATCAATGGAGTGGCCGAGCGCTGCACCATCCACTTTGGCGACAATCAGGCCACTGCGGTAAATCTGGAAGGAGTTGCTGACCGTGTCGTCCTTGGACTGCTACCGTCATCTGAGGGTGGTTATGCCCTCGCTATGGCCGCTCTAAGGCCCGCTGGTGGTGTGCTACATGTGCACGGTGTAGCAGCTGCCGGGAATCACGCTGCTTGGGCTGCTGATGTCGCTGGATCATTACTTGAGATGGGGGGAAAATTCTCGATACATGCAGCTGAACCACTGAGAGTGAAGAGTTACGCGCCGCATTGGGACCACGTGGTGCTCGACGTCACGGTCTCCAGAGGCTAGCCGTCGAACTCAAGTCGAGCGCCCCTAGTCCACAGGCATGGCCTCCGATTGGTTGCTCAAAGCCGCGGCTCAGTATAACGAGCAATCGATGGAGAGCAGGGATGGTTATCCGGCGCATATCCTGATGCCAGTAGACACGCTGGCGCAGATACTCGATTGGACATTCCAGTCACTACCTGATGAGATACTCGTGGGGATGGACGTGAATCCAGACCTGCCCCACTCGAAGAGGGTTGAGGAGGCCTATTGCGGGGCTGATTACGAAAGTGGACTGTTCTCAGGACAGGGTTTTGTCCTAGGTGAGCCTCACTTAGTCAACCGTGGCGACTCGTATTCAGTCCACCACGTTCCCGAAGAGTGGATGGATGGTCTGTTCGACAAGGAGAGGGGCGTTAGAGGAGGACGTTTCTCACACTGGCTGCACACCCACCCCAATGCCCCAGCGATACCGAGCGGGGCTGACGCCGAGTCTGCTCAGTGGACCGAGGGCTGCGACATGATTCTCGGCGTTCGCTACTCGCCCGAGGGAATGCTGCCGTGGCTCGAAGGCATAGAAGGTGAGCGTCGCGAGCTATCTCCCGAAGAGGATGATCGTCCTGTCATCGGCAGGGCCGTGACGGGGCATCTTATCCATGGATTGGAGTTGATTGCATTCCACCGGAGGGGTTTTGCCGTGAATGTGGTACTAACTGACGCTGTAGGCATTCCAATATAACGATAATAAATTAGAATTAATCAATATAATATAGGCGCAGTACACTGTTTATATTATTTTAATAATTAATAAAAATGAAGTTTTAAATGCCCTAATATAATCAATGAATCATCCCTAAAAAGGGCTGTTTTAGTCGCGGAATACGTGCTCGCGATAGTGTTCAAGTTCCACAATGCTACCGCGAATATCGTCAAGCGCCCGGTGGCCTGCAGGTTTGGTCGCCCTCGGCAGATTTGGGTACCATCTATCGACGAGTTGCTTGATAGAAGTAACATCGACACTTCGGTAGTGGAAGAAGTCGTGCAGTTCGGGCATGTAGCGCCTGAGGAAACGCCTGTCCTGACCAATCGTATTACCACACAGTGGTGATATGCCCTGGATACAGTGCTCGCGGAGAAATTCGATTGTCATCGCCTCGGCCTCGGCCATAGGGATTCCATGATTCCTGACTCTGTCCAGAAGTCCATTCTCGGTATGGTGTGTGAGATTCCAATCATCCATCTTAGCCAGTTCCGACTCGGGCTGCGTAATCGCGAAAGCTGGTCCCTCGGCGACCACAGTCAGGTCGCCCTCAGTCACAATAGTGGCAATCTCGATGATGGTATTCTCTTCTGGTTCGAGACCGGTCATCTCGAGGTCCATCCAGACCAGTCGCTCCTCGACCATGAGACTGGCGCTGGCGGGACGGACTTAGGGCTTCTCATACAAGGGCGAGTATCATAGTGTCCAGACCACGCGCATGGACATGGGTAGCATAGGTTACATCGAGTTGCTGAGAAGGAACTCCCCGTTCCGCCGCCTGTTCGTTGCGAATGAAATCTCGTTCATTGGCGACTGGTTCACCGTAATTGCCCTCTTCATTCTCGCTGGAGAAGCTACCGACAACTCGCCACTGGCAATTGCCGGTGTGATGGCCTCCAGGAGTTTTGCACTGGCTCTAGTAACTCCATTCACGGGGATGCTAGCGGATCGATATTCACGCAAGGGGCTCATGCTGGGCGCTAACATCGCTTCTCTGGTTGTTCTCGTTTTCGTGCTTGCTTTGGATTTGCTTGGAAGTCTAACATCGGTGTATGTACTTGCGGTGGTGATGGTGGCTGCTAGAGCGGTCTTCGACCCTGCTGAGTACGCCTATCTTCCGAATATCTGTGATGATCAGGAGCTGTTGACTGCCAATGCCTTGGCCTCTGGTGGATGGTCAGTGGCACTGGGATTGGGTTCCGCGATAGGTGGACTGACGATCTCCATCTACGGCATCCAAACGGCGCTATGGATAGACACCGTGACCTTCGTTGCGGCGGCTCTAGTAATCATGACACTGCCATCTGGTGGCCCAGACATCACAGATAGAAAGAGTGTCACTCCACGAGTGGTCGTCGAAGAGATTGCCGCTGGATGGAAATACATCCTATCCAGCCCGCCGCTGCGCAGAGTAGTGTTCGCCAAGGGCCTGTGGGCATCCGGAGGTGGGGCTCAGGTATTCCTGCTGATATTGATAGGGATGGAAGCCGGCTTCGGCGAGGTTGCGGCGGGCATCGGTATCCTATTCATGGCTAGAGGATTCGGTAGTGGCTTCGGTCCCATCGCAGGAAGACCACTGATGGAGAATCCACGCCTGAGACCGTATCTTCTGGGACTCGCGGTGGGGGTCTGCGGGATATTCTACATCGCCGTATCGGCCGTCGAGTGGACTGAGATGGTCCTGATACTGGTATTCTTCTCGCATGCTGCGAGCGGCCTTAATTGGGTACTTTCAACCACTTTCTTACAGGAGAGGTCTGCCGACGAATGGCGCGGTAGGGTGGCTGGAACCGACCACTTTGGAATCACCTTGACGATGGGGGTTTCAGCAGTAGTCGGGGGACTCATAATGGAGAATGGACTTCTTGACCTCAGGGAGTTAATTGCCCTGACCGGGATGGTTCAGATTGTCCTCGGGCTGGCTTGGATAATACTAGCCTCACCGCAAGAGAAGAGACTGTTAGACCAGACTCTGTAGACCGGCTAGTACGGCCAGTGGCGCTATCGAGAAAATGGTGTCACGGAGTAATGATCGGGTAGATGCCTTGGCGCGAGCAGTGATTCTTGACTGAATGTCCTCATCCAACTTGTTCATCATGCCCCCAGCGGGTCCTCTGACTTGTTCCAGCGCGCTCTCGACAGCGTCAGCACCCATGTCCAACAGACCCGCTACAATATCTGAAAGCGGTCCACGCTTAGGCGCTGGGGTGTGTTCTCCATCTACTGTATGCTCCACGTCTATCACCGTTCTCCATGGCCGTGGTATCTCGATTTCTCCGACTCCCTTGAGAATCTCGCGTCCCACTACGGCCGCTTGCACCGCCATCTTTGCTGTGGTGAGGTTGTACTTGGTCAACAACTGAATATCACGACGCGAGCGGGTGACCTTTCCAAAGTCAGCAATAAGCCAAGCTGCGCCCGCTATGAGGAGCAAGGCCACTCCTATCTGAGGGGTTTGTTCCCAACTGGGCCAACCGATTGGACCGAACCAAATGCGGGCAGTGATTGCTATAATTGCAGGGAGCAGGAAAGCTAGGACTTCATTGGCAACTATTAGCCAGAAGCCTTCAATTGGGAGTTTCTTCAGTCTCAAAAAAAACCACTTGATGTGCTTAGTCCTCTCTCCAGGTGGAGCGTAGGTATTCACCAGATCAATCAAAGGCGGCATCACGAAAACCATCCTCATGATGAAGGGAATCAACAGCATCAGTAGGTAAGCGTCCCATGGAGATGCGGGGGGGAGACTAGGGAAGGCAATGGCCTCTGACATTGGTGCTGAGTGGAGTCTGACCCCCATCAACCTCACTACGGCTTCACATAGCCGACTCGCGCAGAGTGACCGCCTGATTCGTCGCCGATCTGACTAGAACAATGGCGATTACTGCGCCTGTGGCGAAGGCGATGCCAATGTACTGGTGCGTATTGAAAAACAGCCACGCTAATCCCAGTAGAGATAGATAAGACACCATCTGGCAAATTATTGACAATCTCAGCAGGATGATGTACTCGACGTCATTGGGATTATCGAATTCTTGGATGTAAGAGTTGATGAGGAAGAAGACCGCTTGGAAAGGTAGTGCAGCAGCAAGTACTGCGAGACCGATAACCGTCCCCATGTCTGGATTTTCCGGACTCAACTCCAAACCCCGGAACAACATGTTACCCATGTTGACACCGATGATTGCAGCGTGAATCGTCCACGCCTTGTCCGAAGGAGAGTTGTCCCCTCGGGCATTCTCCGGAACCATGCCAGCGCTCGGATTCGAGGGACTGTTGAATATTACTCTTGCAGAGCAATGTTCAGAGGGTATTTCGAGGTATGCGCTTACCTGCCCAGCGCTTCCAGATCGGAGGTATCAGACAAGGCCACCAACATGCGTAATATCCGGCAGGAAGTTCTGGAGCACCCGGGTGTGGGCGTAGTTGCCAGAACGGCACGCTGGCGCGCATATGGTGATCTGAGTGACGAGTCAGCTCGATTAGTGACCATCGTGACCAGCGAGCCTCTGTGTTCCATGACTGCATCTCAGTCTGGCGCTCGTCCTCTCCTCTCCTGAGGCCCCAATGACGGATGTAGTTCACATACTCCAGAGTGAGAATCGCGATGGTTGACAGGATTAACCAGCCTACCACCATAGTTTGACCCCGGGGTAGCATGAGCATGATGCCGATGGCTGCTATCTGAAAGATTAGTCCCTGGTATGATGGGTTCCTAATTCCAGTTCGTCCCTTGCCGTTATGAACTCTCACCGAAGAGAGGTACTGACCGGGGATTGTCCTGAACCAGAACGACCACAGTCCCTCCTCCTCGTATGCGCTTGCTGGATCACGAACCGTAGCTACCCACTTGTGGTGGTTGTGATTGTGCTCGGTGGTGAAGTGAGGGTAGTGGACGCTGAACAGCAGGAGTCTTGCCAGTCTCCAGCCCGGGCTCCTCGGCTTCTTGTGTCCGAGCTCGTGGGCCGTGACAATCGCGGACGCTGCTGCAGAGAGGCCAGTTGACAGAGCAGCGGCAATCAGCCATATCGACACCGATGCCTCAAGGTAGGCGAACCTGAAGAAGGAGGCCAGGACTAGGAAGTGGACGATGCCGTGCACCCACAGGAGTGTCTCGAAGGGGAGACCCGACTTTCTCGGAGGGCGGGGTTGCTTTGACTCGCCCATGACGACGTCGAGGATTGGGCCGACGCCCCAGACGAACAGCACTCCCATCGCCGTGTACGCCCCACCAAGCATATTGCCGGCGATGACAATCATCGGGTTGACGAGCCCTAAGAGATGAACCGGCCACGGCTCCGGTGCGAGCTCTGACTCACCCATACAATGAGGCGTGCTTGGCTCTGGTCTTAGCGATTTTCGGAGCCACCACGACCCTGCAGTAGGGATTTCCCGGGTTGTTAGCGAAGTAGTCATGGTGGTAGTCCTCGGCCACGAAGAAATTCGTCAACAGTTTAACTTCAGTCACAATCGGACTGGAGAAGTGATCGGCCATACTCTCAATTACAGCCTCAGTTTCTTCCTTCTGTCCCTCGTCGGTATAGAATACAACACTGCGGTACTGCGGACCGACGTCGTTGCCCTGCCCGTTCAATTGAGTAGGGTCATGGCAGGTGAAGAATACCTCAAGCAGAGTGGTTCGCCCGATGATCTCGGGATTGAAGGTCACTCGAACTACTTCAGCGTGGCCGGTGCGCTTGCCGCAGACCTGTTCATAAGTCGGATTATCGATATGACCTCCTGAATACCCAGAAACTATCTCGCTCACCCCTAGGAGTCCTTTGAGAGCGCCTTCGACACACCAGAAACAACCTCCTCCGAGGACTATGCTTTCCATCGGATTACCTACGATAGTTGGGCGCCTCGCGAGTAATCTCGACGTCGTGGACGTGGCTCTCTGAGAGTCCTGCGTTGGTGATTCGTACGAAGTTGCAGTTGGCCTTCATCTCGACTATACTGCCATTGCCGGTGTAGCCCATCGAAGAGCGTAGACCACCTATCATCTGGTAGAGTACATTGTCCACAGGGCCCCTTGCGGGTACTCGGCCCTCAATCCCCTCTGGAACATACTTCCTAGTATCGCCCTGCTCTGACTGAAAGTATCTCTCGTGAGCTCCCTGACTCATCGCTGAGACAGAGCCCATACCGCGGTACACCTTGTATGACCTGCCTTGGTACAAAATGGTCTCACCTGGGGACTCATCAGTCCCCGCTAGCATTGAACCCGCCATCACCGAATCGGCTCCTGCAGCTATCGCCTTGGCGATGTCTCCACTATACTTGATGCCTCCATCGGCGACCACTGGGATATCGTTACCGATGCATGTCTCAACCACTCCCAGTACAGCAGTGAGCTGCGGAACCCCTACTCCAGATACTATCCTAGTCGTACAGATGGATCCCGGGCCGATTCCGACCTTCACTGCGTCCGCTCCGGCATCAATTAGCATCTCTGCTGCTGCCCCAGTAGCGATGTTGCCGGCGATGATTTGTGCGCTGTCTGCAGCTTGACCGCGAATCTCTTTGACAGTATCAATGACTCCATGAGAGTGGCCGTGGGCAGTATCCACTACCACAGCGTCAGCCCCTGCTTCGTACAGTGCTAGAGCGCGTTCGACTCCTTTGTCTCCGGTTCCAGTAGCTGCTGCGACCCTCAAACGGCCCTGTGAGTCCTTACACGACTTCGGATTGTCCCGGCTTTGCTGGATATCACGCACCGTCATCATGCCAGCACA
>DAUV01000099.1:0-5584 GCA_002505325.1 Euryarchaeota archaeon UBA623
CCACTCGTCGATACTTATTCCGGCTGGAGAGATTGGTAACGCGACCCTCAGATTCGACGCATCGGGCTGGCTGGCGCTGTGCCGAGGAACGACTATGTTCGCCTCGTACAGAGTGGTCGAGGGGCCGGATGTCATGGTCAACCCTGGAACCCTCTCGTCGAGGATACCGAATGGTGAGTTTAGCATCGTTAACCGGCAAAACACTTCGATGGCAATATCTCTCGATTGGACAGGGGATGCAGTCGCTTGGGATAACTGGGAGGCTTGGGCACCGTCTGAAGTAGCAGCGATGTCATCGGTCACAGCCAACGCATCCGTCCACGGAAACCCTCCTGCTTGGTGGGCAGCTTGGGTGACGGCAGACGAAGACAGCATCACTCTGCACTTTGCGGCACGCTCGTGGGAGGCTGCATGATGCGGATAGCCATCATCGGTGTCGGTTCGATAGGAGGGGTCCTTCTGGGTGCCTTGTCTGACACCGACGCTGAACTGGTGGCTGTAGCCCGAGGAGAGAACTCTAGGATACTGTCACAGGGGGGATTGGTCCTGCACACTCCCGAAGGTTCGATCGAGGCGATTCCTCCTGAGCGTTTTGTCACCGTGGACAGCGAAGCCGGCCCACTGCCCACAGAGCTATGGAGATCGTGCGATGCTGCACTCATCTGTGGCAAGGCCGACTCGACCCCTATACTTGCGCAGATTGCTGAAGAGTTACTTAGTGAGGACGGTATCGCTGCCAGCCTACAGAACGGCATGGGTCACGCCGAGACTCTTGCTCACAGGTTGGGTAGGGCCAGAACTCTTGGCGGGACGACCACTCACGGAGCCTGGCGCAGTGAGGCTGGAACTCACTGGGTCGGCCGGGGCAACATCAGGCTGGGCAGATTCGACAATTCTCTTCCTGAAGGAACTGCAGCGATGCTGATGGCCAAACTGGACGAGGCTCACCTTGAGCCCGATTGGTCGAGAGATATCCAATGCAATATCTGGACGAAGATATTGCTCAATGTTGCTATTAATCCGGTGTGCTCGATAGCCGGCGTGCGCAACGGAGCACTGCTTGAGGTGCCTGAACTCTGGGATCAGGCATTCTCCGCAATGTTAGAGGCAGCAACAGTCGCCGATGCTAGCGGAGTTGACCTCTCTGATATCGACCTTGAGAGCACTCTGCGCACTGTAGCAGAGGCGACTGCACAGAACCGCTGCTCGATGTTACAGGACGTGATGGCAGGACGTCAAACAGAGATTGACGAACTGTGCGGGGCAGTAGTATCGCTGGGAGAGTCAGTCGGTGTCCCTACTCCTAGGAACGCCATGCTCCACGCACTGGTCCGAGGCATTCATATCTCATCCAGTTTCGAGTAACTCCCTCGGCGATTTTTCGACCCATCTGTAATCGTTGTGCTGCTCGCATGGGCGCCTCAACGTTCATTAGCAGACAGAGGGGGAGCGCGCAAATGTCGTCGGCGATATTTCGTACGGCGATAGGGTGAGGGGATGCATCTACTTCGAATGGAACTTGAAAACTTCAAATCATTCGGAGGCGAGGTCACGATTCCGTTTGAAGAAGGTTTCACAGCGATAACCGGACCGAACGGCTCGGGTAAGTCGAACACCTTGGATGCTCTTGAGTTCGTTCTCGGTCCGAAGTCCACGAAGTCGTTGAGAGCAGCTAACGTGACCCAGTTGATATTCAATGGTGGTAAGCGAGGTAGGCCCGCCAAGCACATGTCAGCCAGCCTAGTGTTCAGCAACACTCCCGATACCGGTAGCCGCAGGAGACTGAGGATTGACACTGATGAGGTCCGATTCACTAGAACTGTCCGGCTAGGCAGGAAGGGAGCTCCAATCTCTTCCTACCGGATCAACGACGAACCCTCTACAGCAACAGAAATGCGCCGGGTCCTAACTGAGGCTGGTCTGCGGGCTGGTGGCTACAACATCGTGAAGCAGGGCGATGTCACTAGCCTCGCCACGATGACTCCTTTCAAGAGAAGGGCGATTCTTGAGGACGTCGCCGGAGTCACTGCATACGACGACGAGATCCGCCGGGCCAACACTCAGCGTAAGCACGTTGAGAACAACATCGAAACCATCGACTTGTTTGAGGTCGAACAGAAGAAACGCCTCAAGGATCTCGGTAAGGAGCGAGAGCAGGCGCTCAAGTTCAATGCGCTCAAGGAAGATTTGGACACGGCTAAGATCTCGCTGCACCAGTCTAGGCACAGGAACCGCTCGGACGAGGTACGTCTGTTGGGAGAGGAACGCTCTCGCTATCTAGGGGAGATTGATGATATCGGTGACAGAGTCACCGAGGGCAATAGGGGACTACTCGCACTAGACGAGGAGCTGGTGAAGGTAGATTCCGATATCAACGAGATTGCCGGAGGTGAAGCCCGAGACCTGTTTGAGCAGATTCGCCAGTACCAGATTGATATTGAGACCGGAGGCGATAGGATTGGCGATCAGCGCAGCATTATCGAGGACGCCGAAGAGGAAACCGAGGAGTTCCGCGCAGAATTACAGAGAGCCCAGACAGCTCACGAAGAGGCTGAAGCTGCACTTACTAGCGCCAGCCAAGACCTCGAAGAGGCCAAGGAGTCTCTCAAGAGTGCCTCCGAGGACGAGCGGGATGCAAGGGAGGCGATTGAGTCTGGAGACAAGGCCGGCCGGGGACTCAAGCGAATCCTAGGTCAGGCCACTGAAGCTGTGGACGAGACTCATACGATTCACGCTGAGGCCAAATTGAGCGCCGATCTGGCCGAACAGACTTCACAGATAGCCTCGAGCAAACTGGCTGACCTTGAAGAGGAGTTTGAGGAAGCCACGATGGTTCGTGACGATCTCGAACTGGTCGGCCAAGATCTGCAGAGCGATCAGCCTACAACCGATCGCAGTTCTCTGGCCGAGGATCTTCGCCGAATGCAGAGGCAGGAGGCCGAGCTAGTGGAGGACAGGGATCGCTCGGAGATTAAAGTCAGAGATGCTGAGAGGGATTTGAACAAGGCCCGAGCGCGTCAGGAGGGTCGTGCCAATAATCATGGCTCAGCAGTGACACTCGCAGCACTCGCCAAACTCCGTCAAAACGGCGATGTGAAAGGAATACTCGGCTCTCTCGGAGAACTTACTGCACCAAAGGACCCGTCACATGAGGAAGCGTTGGCCAACGCCCTCGGAGCGGGACTCAGGAGTATCGTTGTCACAGATGATGACGTCGCAGCCAAGTGTATTTCTTGGCTAAGACAGAATGGAGGTGGCAGAGCCACATTCTTGCCCCTTAGTAAACTCAACATCAGTCGCCCAGGGGGGCGCTCTCTGATTGTCGCAAACAATCCCGGAGTCGTCGGCTTCACTCACGACTTACTGGAGTACGACCCGGAGATCGACACTGCTGTCAGGTACGCCGGGCGTAACACACTCCTAGTCGACTCAATGGAAGTAGCCCGACGAAACATGGGTGGCGTTAGACTTGTCACTCTGGACGGCTCAGTAATCGAGAGTTCTGGAGCGATGACTGGGGGCTCCACCTCCAAGTCCAATCGAAATGCATTCGGAGGTGGCTCAGTCTCGTCTAGCCTAGACAGATTGGAAGCAGCGGTTGAGGCTGCCAATCTCATCTACTCCACTGTCGAGGCCGCTCTCAGGGAGTTGCGAGGAAATCAGCAAAACCTGCGTGACAGAATACATGGCCTTGACGACGGCGACCACTCGTTGCATTTGCGCAATTGGAAGGCGGACATCGAGCGGGCCCAGAGGGATGTCAACGATGTTCGCAAGAAAGTGGTAACGGCTAGTGGTGAGTTTGAGCGTTGTGAGGCAGCCCAAGTCACTGCTAGTTCTGCGGCCGATGAGGCTAGGAAGAATTTCGAGTCTGCAGTTGCCGATAGAGCCGCAGCTGCTCAGGCCCTGCAGGACCATGCCCCCGATCATCTATCACAGAAGCTCCGCGAGGCAGAGCGAACAATGACCGAGGCCGAGCGTACTCGGCTGGCCTCGGAATCAGCAATTTCCAACGGCAACGAGCGCTTGCAAATCCTGTCCGGACGCGTAGCGGACATCCAGCGTCAAATCGACAAGAAACTCACGACCATGTCTGAAGCAGAGACAAGGATATCAGAGTTGGAGAAGGCTATTACTGAGGCCAATGATAATCTTGAGGATCTCAGGGAACTGGCTTCCCAGTTCGATGAGGAGCA
Organism: Euryarchaeota archaeon UBA623; assembly: GCA_002505325.1. Classification (GTDB taxonomy): domain Archaea; phylum Thermoplasmatota; class Poseidoniia; order Poseidoniales; family Thalassarchaeaceae; genus Thalassarchaeum. The sequence goes on from DAUV01000099.1 coordinate 4,197, forward strand.
GCAGGCGCTCAAAGAAAGGAGAGATGAGATCGTCGACGAGCGAGCGAGTCTACGAGCATCAGTTGAGACACTGTCCCAGAAGAGGGAGACCCTAGCGTCCCGTATAGAGGACCTAAATATCCAGATCCAGCAGAAGCGCGAAGCGGTTGACGAGATAGTTGCCGAACTCGAGGGCGCCGGGATAGCAATCCCGTCGCCAGAAGCGCATCTGCCGACTGTGGCCGAGGCGGAGAAGAGCGTGCAGGGGCTCGAGCGCCGCCTCGGTCATCTCGGCGATGTGAACATGCTTGCTATAGAGCAGTACGACAGCACCGCCGAACGTATCGCCGGGCTGGTGGAGGATGGTAAGTTGCTACGCAGCCGGCGCGAACACCTCGTCTCAATTGCCGTGCAACTTGAGGATGAACGAAAGACTAGGCTGATGGCGGTGTTCGAACATGTCAACAATAACTTCTCGAGAGTCTACGAGATACTGCAGCCTGCAGGTAGCGGCAAACTCCGCATGGAGAACCCGAAGAACCCCTTCGAAGGCGGCTTGGAAATGGACTGCGTACCTCCTGGTAAAAGCAAGAAAACCCGTCTCGACAATCTTTCCGGCGGCGAGAAGTCGATGGCCGCACTAGCTCTGATTCTCGCGATCCAGGATTACGAGCCAAGCCCATTCTACTACCTCGACGAGGTCGATCAGAACCTCGACCCATTCAACGCCGAGCGCATCGCGACACTGTGTAGGTTGCGTAGTCGACGCGCACAGTTCCTCATGGTAACTCTGCGCAAGGTCAGTCTAACACTGGCTGACCACCACGTAGGTGTCACCCATGCCGGCGACGGTCGAAGCCGGCTTATCACTGATTTCGACAGGGCAGCGGCAATTGAGATGGGCGAGGCGTTTGAGGCCGAGAACAACGCGCAGGAGCTGGCTAAGTCTGAGCGCGAGGCTATGCCCGAACTGCCAGATGCGGAGGGTATGCCTCGAACCCCCGAGCCACTTGGAACTCCGAAGAGCCTAGGCGGAGTTGCAGAACGAGCTGGAGTGGATATCGAAGCCACTGAGGAAGAAAAAGAGATTGAGGCAGAAGGCGGCACAATCGAATCTCTACGTGATCGTACTGATGATTGGACTGAGGACATAGAGGAGCGCGAAGAGATTGAGCAGAGCCTTGTAGAATCCGAGGACGAAGATGAGGCCGATACAGTGGCCGAGAAGAAGGAGGTGGAATGATGGCAGTGTTTGATGGGCAGGTCATGCGTGACGACATCGTAGCGAGGATGCTGGGAAGCGATACTGATCTCGAGACCAGCAGGTATCTGGACAGACTGGTCGAACTCGCAACTCTTGAGGAGGCCGAACATCAGTTCCTGATTGATCCATTTGACCGCTCGGTGGC
>DAUV01000099.1:5964-12814 GCA_002505325.1 Euryarchaeota archaeon UBA623
CTCAGCTCTTTCCTTGAGATGTTCAACGAGAGGATCAAAGAGTCTGAAAACATCGACTTACCAACCTGTGGTAGACTTGTTAGGATGGCTTGGTGCATCTTGCGTGGACAGGCCTCCACTCTTCTGGAGAGGCAGGAGAACGCCTTCGACTTTGAGGAAGAAGAAGTCTGGGACTTTGATGGAGGCTGGGAGTCAGAGTTCGATGACGCCGATTACAACTTCTCTCTCGGGGTCCTGACCGGTGCGGCTGATGAGGCCCTGCCTCAGATGTTTGAAGGCAGGATACATCGTGACGAGAGTCGACCAGTTACTCTTGGCGAACTTCTGATGGGGCTACAATCCGCAGGCAGACTCGCAGCTGAGCAGCGTCTACGTGAGGAGATAGCCAAGGAGCGCCGCGAAGCCAACACCCGTGCTAGGGAGAGATTCAGTGGCAGCCTCCATATCGAAGACCTCGAGGGTGATTTACAGCGGACATGGGAATCTCTGAAGAAACGTTCCAGAGGGGCTGGAAAACCAATCAGTCTGGAGGACCTAGTTGAGGACATTTCCTCAAAGTCGGTCGAATCAGGGATTTCGGAAGAGGAAGCTGAGGCAGAGGCACAGGTGACCGCTCTGGTCTCAGCGCTGTTTCTGACGAACAGAGGTTATGTCGACTTGAACCAGGAGAATGGACGTAACGGCAAAATCACTCTCAAAGATTTATGGACAGAGGATGAGGATTTCTCAACGCTTTCTCAGAAACTCCACCCCATGCCTATGGTAGCGGAGGCCGTCACAGATGTCTGAGGCGACCCTTTCCACTATACTTGAGGCGATACTGTTCGGCGCTGGCCGCTCTATGTCGGTAGAGGAACTCTCCGAACTGCTCGAGAAACCACAGGGAGAGGTCCAGTCAGCCTTGCGTGAGCTACAGGCCACCATTCGTCGGCGCCGCGATTCGGCACTCCAACTCACTGACGTCGCTGGCCGATGGATATTCGAGGTCAGACCAACCTTGTCCCCTCACCTGCCTGAGTCGTTTCGCGCCGACATCCCACAGAGGCTGCTACCCGCAGCCGCATTGGTGGCCTATCACCAGCCGATGGCCCAATCGCAGTTGGTGGAGATGCTGGGACAGAGGGCGTACGATCACGTCCGTGATCTCGCTAAAATGGGCCTAATTGACCGCAGGAGAGATGGACTGACTAGACGACTCACTACTACTCGTCGGTTCGCAGAATACTTTGGATGCCCTGAAGTGGAGTATCGCAAGGTTAGGACTTGGTTTAGAGAAGAGGCATCTAAGATGGGCCTAACGAGTGCTCAATTAGCCGCTTCACTGGCCCCTGAGGAGCAATTGACGATTAACGAGTTCTCTGAGGATACCACAGTTACGGAAGAGCCCCTAGGGGTTGAAGAGTGAATCACTCCGTTCTCAGATTTTCCAGTTCCTCTTCGACAGCCTTCTGGGTGATTCTACCGCCCTGTTCTCGCAGTCTGGCTGCGACGATATCAATCTCAGGCCCCTCTGCACCAGCAGTCACTGCCATGTTCCGGACATGGAGTTTCATGTGTCCGGCTTGGATACCTACTGTCGCCAATGCTCTCAGAGCACCGAGGTTCTGAGCCAACCCTGCCGCCGCCATCACTTTGGCGAGCTCGTCAGCGGAAGTGATTCCGAGTAGAGCTACGTTGGCTTGCGCTGCAGGATGCACTCTCACTGCACCTCCCACTAGTCCCACAGCCATTGGAAGTTCAATCGACCCCACTAGATTGCCTTCGCCATCCCTCTCCCAGTGAGTCAACGAGCCGTAGGTCCGTTCGTGCGCGGCGAAACTGTGAGCACCAGACTCCACAGCCCGCCAGTCCTGGCCACAAGCGAGGGCTATGGGGGATATCGCGTTCATGATGCCCTTGTTGTGAGTAGTGGCGCGAAACGGATCCGCCTTGGCGAAGTGATATGCCTGCAGTATTCCATCTATGACTTCGGAGCCTTGTCCTGCATCTCCCTTATCTGACAATTCCTCGGGACTGAATACAGCACTCACTCTAGCCAGTCTGTGTACGGCAAGATTGCTGATTATACGCAGTATAACAGTCCCACCTGTCATACTCTCTATCTTTGGGGCGATGGTCTCGGCCATGGTATTGACAGCGTTTGCGCCCATGGCGTCCCTGCAGTCCACTAGGATGTGTACAATGACCATCGGTCCAGAGTCAGTTTCTATTATTCTAGCTTGAATATCCCGGCATCCGCCGCCGAATTTGACTAAAATAGGGTCTACAGCATTGCAAGATTCGACTAATTCAGCACTATTTCCTAGGATCGAGTTCTTTGCAGCTTCTGGATTATCGCATCCTACAACTTGGATTTGCCCAATCATCACTGGATCATCGTTGTCAGAGGTGAATCCGCCATTGGCATGGCACCTTTTGGCCATGTTGCTGGCGGCGGCTACCACGCTCGGCTCTTCAAGGACGAATGGTATCAGATAATGCTCACCATCAATGATGAAGTTAGTAGCGACCCCGATGGGCAGCGAGTAGGTCCCGATTACATTCTCGATCATTCTATCTGCTGAATCCTCGGAAAGCTCGCCTGTAGAGGCCCATGCCTCTACTTGCTCCGGTGTGAGTTTGGCAGTGCGGGCTAGCATCTCCCTGCGTTCCGAAACAGAGAGCTTGTAGAATCCTCCGAGTCGGCTGCTGTCGACGGGCATCTGTATCGGTTGAAGCCCGGCGTAATTGGCTTCTAACTGTTTGCGATTGACCTTGTTCCTGTTCGCGATTTGGCTGTACAGTTCAGAAAACTCGTCTGAAAAATGCGTTATTCTACTCATTAACGGGTCATTAACGGGTCAATAAAGCGTTAGTGAAGCGTTAACATTGAATTGTTACATTCGGAGTACTGGATAGAAGGGAGTCAACTAAACCCACTCGGAAAAACGCTAGAATGCGTTAAATCGCCATATAGGAAGCGTGAGTATACGTGAATGTTAAGAATGAGAGAACCCGCTGCTCGGGCAATGATGGGTGAGGCAGTTTCTCTACTCGACTTACCTCCCCTTCGAGGAAATCCCTTCGACCTCAGGCCAATAGAGTCGACACGAGCTCAGGACATAGTCGGGCGCGATTCACTGATGACCCGCTTGAGGGAACACATCATCTCCGAATCTCCGAGGATGGTACTCTTGGTAGGGGAGCCAGGCAGTGGCAGAACCTCTCTAGTAAACGCACTGTCTTCTCAGGTCAGCAAGAAATTTGTCGGCCAGTTCTGGCCTCATGATGAGGCTGTTAGCTCCGTGATGAACGAGATCGCTGTCAATTTCATCGGTCACAACGTCCCTCCGTCCACCGGGCAGATGTGCGAGCGCCTAATCGAGACGCTTGAGCAGAGTACAGGGCCGCTCTCCTTAATCGCCCTCGATTACCCCTCAAATACTCCTATGAACGACTTCTTAGCGCGAATGACACCACTGTTACAGAGGCTCAAGGCACTCGTTTTGGTGACTTTGACACCGGCACAATTGACCTCCTTGGACGAAGAGGTGCTCGATGTGTTCGACTCCCCCGAGCATCTCGATGGCTTATCGGAGGCACAGATTCAGAAGTTGGCCGACAATCTCGTGCGCAGAAAGGCGCGTGAGCGCTGGATCATCAATCCCGACCTTCTGACTGCCATCCACGATAATACAGCAGGAAATCCCCGCGCAGTGGTGCGCCTGTGCCGGGAACTCATCGATGAGAGGCGGGGTGTTGGTTCAGAGGGGACGCTCGAGAGGTTGGTCGGGTGGCAGAGGATTGTTCAGGAAGAGGACGAGGATCCTCCCGTGGCGCCCTCTCCCGTCCCTGAGGTAGAGTCAGAACCCGTTCCTGAGTCAGCTGAAGATGGCGAGGACTGGGACGTCGAGCCCGATGACATGTGGGAGGATGAAGCCGAACCGGAGGGCCAATCCGAAGAGTTCGATTGGGACGAGGAACTCCCTGAACCAGACGATATCTGGGATGATGGGCCCGTACCCGAATCTGAGACTGAGCCGCATTTACCTCTCCCGGAGGAGAACCAGGAGACACTGGATTCGTTCCTCTTCACCGATGAGGGCTCTGAACATTTGGTTCAGCCTCGCCAAGTCGGCGGACTTAGTGGCTTAGCCGATAGATCTCAAAGAATCAGTGCATCTATGCCGGAGGGCCCGGATGAGACTCCAATCACGGTCGCTGAGAACCGACCACAACTGACACCGGCTCCTATCAGACCACCTCCTAGACCGAATCCCGAACCAGCGTTCGTTACCGATGCCAAGCCAGACACCTCGGTCCCACCCACTCAGGACCAGCCAGTGATGGCTGCCGAAGGTGCTCTTTGGACTGTGGATTCTAGCCTCGGCTCATCCCTGCCTGCCTTAGACGCGGAGTCAAAAACCAGCCCCGAACCGGTCTTCGACATCGACCACTCCCCTGCCCCTGCCCCTTCTTCTCCTGTTCCGTCTGCCCCCTCTGCTGCTGTAGTGCCGGAGCCAGTGCTCGAGGAGCCGGAACCTGCTCCTCCTCGAATTCCAATTCCCCTCGGACCATCTTGGGATGTCGACGAACCACTCAACCGTGCTCGAGTCGCGACTGCCTCTGATGCCGAGCGTACCGTACTGGCAGCAGCCAAGACACGTGAAATATCGCCTTCCGACCCGGAACTACAGGCCCTTCTAGAAGTCGGTAGGCCTCGACTATCGCAGATTTTCAACGGACTGCGCAAAGCCGGCTTGCTCTCGGTTAGGAAGCAGGGCAGGACGAGACTGTTCAAACTAAGTAGGGCAGCCTCGTTGGAACTCGAGATGACATAGGTGCTCAAATGTCTGGCTCGGTAGTGACCAGAGACAAGGTTGAGGAGTATCTGGCTCTGACGATTGAGGCTAGGTCGAAGGCAACCCCCTGCGCGGAAGGTGTGGAGGACGAGGCCCGGTTGACTTCGATGCTGAGGATGTGCGATGACTACGCCGCCGATGCTCGGCATTTCATGGAATCTGGTGATTTAGTTCGCGCCTTTGGGGCCATCAACTACTCGCACGCTTGGTTGGATGCCGCCGTTAGAATCGGCCTACTGGATGGCCACGGGGATGACAGGTTGTTCACGCTACCCTAGACTTCGACCAGCCTGAGGAACCGGCCCGATGTGACCTCGATATAGGATCCTCCAGAGGATATCAGCCTCTCCTTAAGGCCCCGGTCGACTGTCAGTACCGGCCATCCTTTCGAATCAGAGAGAGTTACTAGCATCTCGTCCGGATGAGTCATCCCATCAAGGTCGGGAATCTTCTCGGAACGACTCTCAAGTAAACTGAGGAGAAGCCCCTTCCTCTGTTGCGACAACATATCTAGTTCGCGATGCACGCATTCGAGCACCATCAGTTCGGCTTGGCCAACCACTCTGTTCATCGCATCGTCGAGATTCAACTCAGCATCTATCAGTGCGGCCCAGCCGCATGCGTCTACGAGGACGCTGACCATCCAATCACCCTGCAATAGAGCCGTGGCCGATGAGCCGCCAGCGCGAGCCGATGCGACGGGACAGCGTAATCCGACTGCCCGACTTGGCACAAATTGGCAATCTCAGTTGAAGCGTCGCCAATCGCCCTTTGATCGATGAGACTGTTCCGACGCTGGTGGCGGTGGCAGAGTTCACCATCAGCATCTCATTGGGCTGCAGCGGACGAACCGATTCCGCATCTCCTTCTCCTGTCGATACCATGTTCTCAAGTAAATCTAGATCGAGATTGAGGGCTTCCCATATTGGTGGCAGTTCGCCCTCGCGAGCCATGACCTGCCCTGAGAGTTCGTCGGCTTTGGTGGAGACGGGGTCCATCGGAGTAGCGATGCCGCACAATCCTCCTGCGTGAACGGATTGCAGGTCAAGCCCACCTCCCTTGACACTCTGAATGGTAGTTCGAATAGGTTCCCAAGTCGTCTTTCCGCCAGTTTGCACTCTGCGACCAGGGGCTATCAGTATCGAATCTCCTACGCTGAAGGAACCCTCGACGATGCTGCCGCCAATTATTCCGCCCTGTAGTTTCTCAGGGCGTGAGCCCGGGCGATTCGTGTCGAACGAGCGTGCGACGTACATCAAACCTGACTCATTCGAGGACCTGTCTGGAGTGGGAATGACGTCTTCGATGGCCTGTATCAAGACGTCTAGGTTAACGTCGTGATGGGCCGAGACTGGGATGATTGGAGCAGTTTCAGCTATCGTGCCCTCTAGGAAGTCCCTAATCTCCTCGTGAGATTCGACAGCCCTATCTCGACTCACTATGTCGATTTTGTTCTGCACCACTACTATATTCTCTATGCCCGCTATCTGCAATGCGGCCAGATGTTCACGGGTCTGAGGCTGCGGGCACTTTTCAGTAGCTGAAATGAGTAGCATCGCCCCATCCATAATCGAGGCACCTGAAATCATCACAGCCATCAGGGTCTCGTGACCTGGGGCGTCAACAAACGAGACCACACGTAAAAGATCGCCATCCGAGTCTTCGTTGCCATCGGGATGCTTGCCTCTAGCGTAGTACCTGCCGTCGGAGGTCTTGTAGAACGCTGTGTCGGCATAGCCCAATTTGATACTGATACCTCGCTTCCTCTCCTCTGAGTGAGTATCGGTCCAGACTCCGGAGAGCGCTTGAGTGAGGGTGGTCTTACCGTGATCGACGTGACCGACCATGCCGATGTTGACTACAGGTTGACTGGGGAGACTCTGAACCAGTTCAATTCCCCCGCCGACTCACTCCTCTTCTCCAGAGGGCACCTCGACAGGTGCGGCCTCCTCAACGAGGCCGAAAATGGCGTCGAGGGAGCGATTGCCCGCCTCGGTGATTTTCAGGTT